>PLBS01000141.1 GCA_003134595.1 Gallionella sp.
ATACAGCGGGCCGATCGTTTCCCCAATGTGAATCTGGCAGCGACGCGGAATGCCTCTCGGACCCCGGCTGATCTGTCTCCTACAGGCAGCGTGCTGATTGCACAGCGCTATGATGTGGGCGTGAACCTGGTGTCATATGAACTGGATTTCTGGGGACGGGTCAGCAGTCTGAATGCGTTCGCCAAGGCCAGTTATCTCGCCACCGAATCCGCGCAACGCGCGTTTCGCTTGTCGCTGATCGCCGATGTGGCAAATGCCTATCTGTCGTTGCAGGAAATGCGCGAACGCACCCAGCTTGCTGTCACAACCGTCAAAGCGCGTGCTGAAACCAGGGACTTGCTGGGACGCCGTCGCGAGGCTGGCGTATCCACCGATTCGGATTGGTTGCAGGCGGAAGGATCATATCAAGCCGCAGCAGCTGAACTGGCAAATCTGGAACAGCAACAGGTCGCCGCAGAAAACTTGCTTAATCTGTTGCTGGGGCAATCAATTGCGGAGATGAAAGATTTGCCCGCCGGACGCAGCCTCGCCGAACAGGGCATCAGTTCCGATCTGTTTGCCGGATTGCCTGCAGAGGTGCTGTTGCGGCGTCCCGATGTGCTGGCTGCCGAGCAACAACTGATCGCTGCGAATGCCAATATCGGCGCGGCACGCGCCGCCTTCCTGCCGCGCATTTCGTTGACCGGCAGTGTGGGTACAGCCAGCAGCAGCTTGTCGGGTCTGTTCGATGCGGGTAGTGGTGCTTGGAGTTTCCAACCCTCTATCATCCTGCCATTGTTCGATGCCGGACGCACTTCCGCCAACGTGGATATCGCCAATGCACGCAAGGTGATCGCCGTTGCAGAATATGAAAAAACCATACAGCAAGCGTTCCGCGAAGTCGCGGATCTGCTGAGTGCGCGTGACAAACTCGCCGAGCAGCTTGCCGCACAGCAAGCCAATGCCGAAGCGCAGAACCATCTGTTGCGTCTGGTTGATGCGCGCTATCAAGCGGGCATCGTCAGCCATCTCGAGGTGCTGGATGCGGAGCGCCAGGCCTTTGCCGCCGAACAGGGAGCGATACAGGTGAGGCGCGCGTGGCTCAGCGCGGCGACGCAACTTTATAAGGCATTGGCGGGTGAAAGCAATGATTCAGCAGATAGAACAACACAGGATATTGCCGACAGACGAAATACTTTTGATGAAACCACTAGCCATTCCACTAGGCTGTCAGCCGAAGAACTTTTGGCCGGGCACCCGAAAGACGACAGCCAAGTGGCTGGTTATGTCCGGGCACCCGAATGATGACCGAAGTGGAAATCAAGACCGCCAGTGAACAAACCCGCATGCGTTTGCTGGATGCGGCGCGCGAGGTGTTTTCCGAACACAGTTTTCAGGGGGCGACCGTGCGCGAGATTTGCCGCCGCGCCGAGGCGAACGTGGCAGCGGTGAATTATCACTTCGGCAGCAAGGATGGCCTGCTTGCCGAAGCGTTGAATTTTGCGCAGCTTGCGGCGTTGCAGAAAGCCAATGTCAAAGCCGATGAGTGTCCCAAGATACGGCTGCGTCTGTTCCTGCGTGATTTCATGCTGATGCTGCTGGATGAAAAAAATCCTTCCTCTCAATGCCGGATCATGGCGCGCGAGCTGGCCGACCCCACCCCCGCGCTGGACAAAATCGTGCGTGAAGCCATTGCTCCCCTGCATGAGTTTTTAGGCAAACTGGTGCGTGAGATCGTCAGTGATAAAGTCGGCGAGGCCGAACTGCGCCGTTGCGTGCACAGCATCGTTGGCCAGTGTTTATTCTACCGTCATTCGCATCCGGTGTTGCAGCGCCTGCACCCCAAATTGCGCTACGACCGCAAGGAAATCGAAGCGATCGGTGAGCACATCGCGGAATTTTCGCTGGCGGGGATCAAGCATCTCGACAAGGTCAGTCGAAGCTGAACTGACACCCTTTAACACGATTCAGACCATGCTTTCGGCGTGGCTGCATTCCAAAGTTTCCCAAATGTTTGGTCGCAGGATGGAATGTCATTCGGGAACCTCTCAAAATTCAGAGTTCGCCCAAATGCAAGGCGCGGAAAAAATTTCGCAGCGCCGCATATGGTTTATATGTAAGCAAGAAATTTTTTACGCAACGCAGCAGTTGGGATGAAATGTGGATTTTGAGAGGTTCCCGTGAGTACATCGCTTGCAATGCCCCAGCGTGAGCAGTCGCGAGGTGAAGAAGTCGCGAACAGTATCAGTCACGGTATCGGGTTGATCGCGGCAGTTGCGGCAACCCCGTTTCTAGTCATGCATGCGATAAGGCTTGGAGACGCGGGATTTATTGTCGGCGTGAGTATTTTCGCCACTACCATGGTGCTGCTTTACCTCGCCTCCGCCATCTATCACGCACTACCGGCAGGCAAAGCCAAGCGTGTGTTTCAGATCATCGAACACTCCGCGATCTTTCTCCTCATTGCGGGTACGTACACGCCCTTCACGCTTGGTGTGCTTCGCGGCGCGTGGGGCTGGACGCTGCTTGGGCTCGTCTGGGGTCTTGCCTTGACAGGTGTGGCACTGAAGGCGTTCGTAAGGATGTCCCATCCCGTCATTTCCACCGGTCTTTACCTGTTCATGGGGTGGCTCATTCTGCTCGCAGCCGATCCGATGTATGACCGCGTACCGGTCTCCGGCCTGCTATGGCTGGTCGCGGGAGGCGTGGCTTACACGGCAGGCGTGGCTTTCTTTGTAACGGATTCGCGCCTGCGCTACGGCCACTTCATCTGGCATCTGTTTGTGATGACAGGCACCGCATGCCATTACTTTGCAGTGCTCTGGTATGCGGCCTGACCGGTAATGTAGGTTGGGTGGAGCTTGGCGATAACCAATGACTTAGCTGTCGTTTTTGGACAGCCTAGTCAGATGGCTATGCAAAGCTACCCAACAAATGACGTGCGAACAACGATGGGTATCGCTGCGCCTGTCCTGAGCTTGTCGAAGGACTCAACCCATCCTACGCCGGCTTTGATTGCAGTGAACTACCAAGATGAAAAATGCGGGTAGAATCAAGCCATGAAAACAAATCAACTCGCCCAGGTTGCCCTGCTCCTCTGGGTCGTCACCATTGCCGTATTTGTATGGTTCTTCATACGCGGAAGCACTGCTGCGGGTACCGATGGCAGAACCGCGATCGTGTTGCAGCCCGGAGAGCGTGAGTTGGTACTGTCCGAAATGCGCGGTCTGCTAGCCGCGACGCAAAGTATTTTGGAAGGCGCCAATCAGGGCGATATGCCGCGCACCATCAAGGCCGCCCGCGCAGCGGGCATGGCCGGCACGGCGGATGTCAATCCGGCATTGATGGCTAAACTGCCCCTCGAATTCAAAGCGCTGGGCATGGGCGTTCACCACGACATGGATGAAATCGCTAAAGCTGCGGAGGACGGGAAACCGGCAGCGGAGCTGCTGACAATGACCTCGAACACTTTAACGAAATGTGTTGCTTGCCACGCAGCGTGGCAGCTTAAGGCGGGTAGTTAACGCATGTAAGGTGTAGGGCGCCTACGAGTTGGTTTTGCTCTTAACGGTTTTCTTGGCTGCAACAACCTTCTTCGTGGCAGGCTTCGTCACCTTCCCGGCAGCAACTTTCTCGGTAGCAGGCTTCGCTACCTTCGTAGCGGTCTTCGCCTTGGTCGTCTTCGCCGTTGCCTTAGCTTTAGTGGTTTTGGCCGCAGGCTTCTTGGCTTTTCCGCCGCCCTTCGCCGCCTTGGCTGCGATCAATTCCAGCGCTTCTTCCAGCGTGATGTCATCCGGTGAAACGTCCTTGGGCAGGGTGGCGTTGATCTTGCCGTGACGGGCGTACGGGCCGTAGCGGCCGCTGCAAATTTCCACGCTGGCCTTGTCGTCCGGGTGATCGCCCAGAACGCGCAATACCGTGTTGCCTTCCCGTGCCTGGGCCAGCAATTCCACCGCGCGAGCCAGACTGATGTCGAAGATGCTGTCGGCGCGCGGGATGGATTTGAATTTGCCGTCGTGGCCGATGTAGGGGCCGAAGCGACCGATGTTGACGATGACTTTTTTGCCGGATTCGGGATGCGCGCCAAGTTCGCGCGGCAGTGACAGCAGCTTCAACGCGCTGGCCAGATCGGCTTGTTCGAGCGGCATTTCCTTAGGCCAGGAAACGCGCTTCGGCTTGACCTTTTCGCCTTCCACCACTTCGCCCAGCTGTACGTAGTGACCATACGGGCCGCGCAGCAACAGCACGGCTTGCTGGGTGTCAGGATGCATACCCAGTTCCACTCTTGCCGAGGCATCATCTTGCGCTTCGCCGCTGATGCTGCGTTTGTATTTGCACTCCGGATAGTTGGTGCAACTGATAAAGCTACCGTAGCGGCTGAGCTTTTTGGCGAGAGGCTTGCCGCATTCCGGACAAGCCTCGTCTATCAACTCTACCGGGCGGTCGATGTCGGCTTTTTCTTTGATAAGTTTGGAAAAGCCTTTCCAGAACTCACCCATCACGCCTATCCAGTCGCGCTTGCCTTCGGAAACTTCATCCAGTTCGTCTTCGAGGTGGGCGGTGAAATCGTAATCCACATAGCGGGTGAAATGATCGGTGAGGAAGCGCGTGACGACGCGCCCGACATCGGTCGGCATGAAGCGCTTCTTGTCCAATACGGCGTATTCACGGGCTTGCAGCGTGGAGATGATGGTTGCGTATGTCGACGGCCGGCCGATGCCATATTCTTCCAGCGACTTGACCAGACTGGCTTCGGAATAGCGCGGCGGCGGTTGGGTGAAGTGTTGTTCGCCATATAACTTGTCGATGGGCAACACATCGCCCTCGGCCAGCGGCGGCAGTTTGCCGCTTTCTTCCTCGGTCGCGTCGTCCACATCTTCCATGTACACACCGATGAAACCGGGAAACACCAGCACCTGACCATTGGCGCGGAACAACGTGTTGTCGCCGCCCAAACGGATGTCCAGACTGACGGTATCAAATCGTGCGGGCGACATTTGGCAGGCCAGAGTGCGCTTCCAGATCATCTCGTATAGCCGCGCCTGATCGGCGGTCAAATGACTGCGCATGCTGTCAGGCGTGCGCTCGATCGAAGTCGGGCGGATCGCCTCATGCGACTCCTGTGCGTTCTTGGTTTTGCTCTTGTAGGCCGGCTGGGTGCCCGGCAAATATTCGCTGGAAAAATTACTTTTGATGTAGTCGCGAATCTCCTGCACCGCTTCTTTCGCCAGCGACACCGAGTCGGTACGCATGTAGGAAATCAAGCCGACGGTTTGCCCGCCGATGTCCACGCCTTCATACAGCGATTGCGCGGTGCGCATGGTGCGGTCAGCGGTCATGCCCAGTTTGCGCACCGCTTCTTGCTGCAAGGTGGAAGTGGTGAACGGCGCGGCGGCATAACGCTGCTTGGCCTTCTTCTCGACGCGTACCACCTTGGGCGGCAGCTTGGCATCGCTGAGCTTGGCGAAAATCGCGTCGTATTCGGCCTGGCTGGCGATGCTGAGTTGTTCCAGCTTCTTGCCCTGGTACTGGAACAGTTTGGCGGTGAACGGCTGGTGATCCTTGTGGCTGTCCAGGTGCACGGTCCAGTACTCCTGGCTTTTGAATGCTTCGATCTCCAACTCGCGTTCGACGATCATGCGCAGCGCGGGGCTTTGCACGCGCCCTGCCGAAAGTCCCGGACGTATCTTGCGCCACAGCAGCGGCGACAAATTGAAGCCGACCAGATAGTCCAGCGCGCGGCGTGCCTGTTGTGCATTCACCAAAGGAATGGAGATTTCGCGAGGGTGAGCGACCGCTTCGCGCACTGCCGACTGGGTGATCTCATAGAACACCACGCGCTGCATATCCTTGTTCTTCATGCCGCGCTTGGCTTTGAGCAATTCGGAAATGTGCCAGGCGATCGCCTCCCCTTCGCGGTCCGGATCGGGGGCCAGATAGATGTGTTCCGCAACAGCGGCAGCTTTGGCGATCGCGTCCATGTGTTTGTTGTTGCGCGCGATGATTTCGTATTTCATCGCAAAATCGTTTTCGGTATCGACTGCGCCGGTCTTGGGAATAAGGTCGCGCACGTGCCCATACGAGGCCAGTATTTCGAAATCCTTGCCCAGGTATTTTTGCAGCGTTTTGGCTTTGGCCGGAGATTCGACGATCAGGAGATTGGTTGCCATGCGTGTGGTATCGGGGTCAATGCAGTTGTGCGGAATGTAGCGGCGTGAGTAATTCTTCGATCAACAGCGGATCGAGGTCCTGATGGCGATTCCACAGCACCATCAGCATGATCAGCTTGAGTTTATCCAGCGTGAGATTTTCCTGTTTCAGCGCAACGGAGCGATCGATGATCATCTCGCGTTCGACAGCCGAAATTAACTGCTGCTGTTCGGCAAACAACAGGAACTGGCGGGCTTCGTAGCTGATGAGCTGCAATTCCAATTCGGCAAAATGACGCTGTCCGGTATGCTCAAGGCTGTCGGGATAGCTGTCAGGATTTTGTTGTTGCAGCGCGGACAACCAGGTCAAGGCTTCGCTGATTTCGTCGCCCTCAAAACCGGCGGCGGAGAGTTTGCGCGATAGCTTGTCTGGTTCAGGATAACTGCCTGCGTCAAAATAACTTTCAAACAAGTACATCAGAATTTCAAACATGATTTGCGCAGTGAGTTAATGAATTCGTTGATATAAGCCGCCGGGCAGCACACAGATGCGACCGTTTAGCTCGAGTGTCAACAGCATGGCGGATAGCTCGGCTATCGTCAAGCCGCAGCGCACACTGAGCGTGTCCACATCCACCGGGTCGAAGCCGAGATGATCAAGCAGCGCGGAGTCCGGGCCTTCTGAATTTGCCACTTGTGCGGGTGAAACAAGCAGGCCGCCCAGTTCTTCCAGAATATCCTGCGCGGCCTCGGCCAGTTTCGCGCCTTGCTTGAGCAATGCGTGGCAGCCTTTGCTTTGCGGTGCGTGTATCGAACCGGGAATGGCGAACACGTCCCTGCCCTGCTCCAGGGCCAGCCGCGCGGTGATCAGCGAGCCGCTTTGCAGTGATGCTTCCACCACCAGACAGCCGAGACTCATGCCGCTGATGAGGCGGTTGCGTCGCGGAAAATTGGCGGCCAGCGGCGGGGTGCCGAGCGGGAATTCCGAGATCAGCGCGCCATGTTGCGCGAGCGCGTGGGCGAGATCGCGGTTGGCGGCGGGATAGACTTTATCCAGCCCAGTGCCGACCACAGCGATGCTGCTGCCCTGCCCGCGCAACGCGCCGCGATGCGCGGCAGCATCGATACCGTGCGCCATGCCGCTGATGATGCACAGCCCGGCATCGCTCAGCGATTTGGCAAATGCCTCGGCGTTGTTGATTCCTTGTGGCGTGGCGCTGCGACTGCCAACGATGGCCAGCGCGGATCGATTGAGCAAGTCCAGCCGCCCTTTCACATACAGCAGCAGCGGCGGGTCGGGAATATTCAGCAGCGCTTGCGGGTAGTCGCTATCGGCGAGGGTGACGATATGGTTGTTGCTGTCTTCCAGCCAGACCAGTGCAGGCGCAACGGCATCGTCAGCAATGCCTTTGCTGATTTCGGCGGCGACATCTGGTTTGACGACGGATTTAAGTGAACTGGTGGAGGCGGCGAAAACCGCATCCGGAGAACCGAACTCCTTTAACAGGCGACGCGCACTTTCGCCGCCCAAGCCCCGCGTCAGGCTGAGTGCCAGCCAAGCTTTAAGTGAAACATCAAAAGTCACTGTTAAGGGGTGTTGGCGCGATCCAGCAATTGCACCGGCAATTTTGTCTGCATCACCAGCGCATATGACACCTTGTCGAATACACGGAACACGAACACCAAACCATAACGTTCATCTGGCAGGGTGTATGTTTCGCCTTCGTGTTTTACGACTTCGCCCTTGCGGTACAGCGCCAGCACATGACCGCTTTCCAGCCCATCCCTTTTGCCTTTGTTCAGCGTGATGACGGAGTTCTGCCCGCCTTGCGATACGCCGCCATAAACAGAAATCACGCGTGCGGAAATATTGCTTTCCGGCGCGCGGGGCAGGTAGGTGTTGACCGCCTCGACGGAAGGCAAGACCAGGCGGTCACCTGCATAAATTTCCTGGACAGAATGGGTGATCGCGACGGTGCTGACATCCGCAAAGTGTGTTACTTCGGCGTTGCCCAGATAGATGGCTTCGATACCCAGTACTTCGTTGGTGTCCGGGTCGATAAAAGTTTTGCCCGGGCGGTAAATCTGCCACTGATCACCTTTGTCTGAAGGCAGCCCTTTGGCAAAACCGGTGTCATCGTTGCCAAGTATCACGCGTCCTTCGCGCGCACCGATCAGCGCTGGAGCATCCTTTAACTCGCCTGCTTCAATGACCAGCGGCTGTGTCAAAAATGGCGCGATGGCACTGGCGGGAATGCTCGGGATGGCATCGTGAGGGCTTGGGTTTTCACGCACTTTGGGAGACAGCTTTACGTTATTGCCCGTATCGCTCACGCTGCTCGCGGCCATCATATCCGCGGAGCTTGTGCCAGGTTGACCGATGCGCAAGGTGCCACTGCTGCGATCGAGAAAGATCACGTCGCCCGGATAAATCCAGTGCGGGTCCTTGATGGTGTCTTTGTTCAGGCCCCAGATATGCGGCCATTTCCACGGGTCTTTGAAGAACTTGCCGGAGATGTCCCACAGGGTGTCACCCTTGACGACGATGTGCCGATCCGGCGCATCGCTGCGAATATCCAGGCGAATATCCGAGCGGTTCTCGGGCTCGGCAGCAAAGGCCCCGGGCTCTGCAGCAAAGGCCAGGACAGGCAATAAAAAGCAAATCAGCGATATAATCTTGCGCATGGAAACTCCGGCAGAGTCAATATAAGGGGCACGCAAAGTTGCTGCGCTACGTTAAATTCTGCATCTAGTCCACTAAATTAGCAAGCATTTATAGGTCACGCATGGCAATCCTGAAAATTTTGCAATATCCCGATGAGCGTCTGCATAGGGTCGCGAAGAAAGTTGCGCAGGTCAATGAAACCACCCGCAAGCTGGTGCGTAATATGGCTGAGACCATGTATGCCGCGCCGGGGGTGGGTTTGGCGGCGACGCAAGTGGATGTGCATGAGCGCATCATCGTGTTGGATATTTCCGAGACACATGATCAATTGAAGGTGTTCATCAATCCGGAAATCATCGCCAGCAGCGGCGTAAGCGATTGCGAGGAAGGCTGCCTGTCGGTGCCGGGTATTTATGAAACGGTGAGCCGCTCAGGAAAGGTCACCGTGCGCGCCCTTAATGAAAAAGGTGCTTCCTTTACGCTGGATGCCGAAGGTTTGTTGGCGGTCTGCATCCAGCATGAGATGGATCATTTGATCGGCAAGGTGTTTGTCGAATATCTATCTCAACTTAAGCAAACCCGGATCCGCGCCAAGCTTAAGAAGCGCTTGCGCGAAACAATGTAAAAACCTCTGCGCAACTACTGATGAAACAACTAGCCATCTGCCTAAGTTGCCAAACTACGCCAACTAAGGCATTGGTTATGCGCTCGCTGATACTTCGTTAAAAAATGGCTCAAAATCCTCGTGTACTAAATGTACACTGCATCTGCGACACGTTACTGGCGGAGCCAGCCGATTGCGGGAGCAGATGCAGGCCGCTCTTCCCGCACCAAAGTGTTCCACACCACCGTGTCAGAGCGGCTATTTTCTCACCATTTTTTGCCTTGTCTCAGTTTCGCTCGCTACGTTGTGCAGAGGTTTTCTCCAGGCTAAATATAATATGAAAATCATCTTTGCCGGTACGCCGCATTTTGCGGCCAGCGCGCTGGCTGCGCTGCTCAAAGAACATCAGGTCGTCGCGGTGCTGACCCAGCCGGATCGTCCCGCCGGACGCGGCATGCAACTGGCAGCAAGTCCGGTGAAACAGCTTGCGCTGCAACACGGCTTGGCAGTATTACAACCCGCTACGTTAAAGACTGAACAGGTACAACGCTCGATCGCCGCGCTGGATGCTGATGTGATGGTGGTGGCCGCTTATGGTTTGATTTTACCGCAAGCGGTATTGCAACTGCCGCGCTATGGCTGCTTGAACATTCACGCTTCGTTGCTGCCGCGTTGGCGCGGAGCCGCGCCGATACAGCGCGCGATTTTGGCGGGCGACAAGGAGACAGGCATCACCATCATGCAGATGGANNTGGCTGAGATGGGTGCGAGCAGCATCCTCGAAGCATTGCGTCTGCTGCAAGAAAACCGTTTGACGCCGATCAAGCAGGACAATGATGCGGCATGCTATGCCGCCAAGCTGCTCAAGAGCGAAGCGCAGATCGACTGGCGGCAGGATGCGCGGCAAATCGAACGCGCGGTACGCGCATACAATCCCTTTCCGGTGTGTCATGCCAACTTGAACGGTGTGGCGATAAAAGTTTGGCAGGCTGAGTTGTGTTTGGACAAACGCGGCGAGCCTGACAAATGCTGCAACCCGGGCAAAGTGATCGGCGTGGATAAGCGCGGCATCACGGTGGCGTGTGGCAAAGACGCGCTACGCCTGGAGGCGTTGCAGCGTCCGGGCGGCAAGGCACAACCCGCCGCAAAATTTTTGCAGGCCATGCCGGTCAAAGTCGGCGATGTTTTCGATGCCAGCTGAGACGCAACACATACAACTCGCCGCCAGCATCGTCGTCCAGCAAGTGTTGGCGAATGGGCGAAATCTCAATCAGGTGCTGGATGAATCACTGTGCAACAAAGCGACATGGATGCCTACACAGCGCGCCGCACTGCAGGATTTAAGCTATGGCACGTTGCGCTATTACGGGCAGTTGCAGGAGATACTGGACATGTTGTTGCACAAGCCTTTGCCGGATGAGCGTGTGCGCTTCCTGTTGCTGGTCGCGATGTACCAGTTGCAGTATGGCAAATCTGCGCAACATGCCGTGGTCGATCATGCGGTGCGAGCCGCACAAGCGCTGAGCCCGCGCGTGAGCGGTTTGGTGAACGCGATCCTGAGAAATTTTTTGCGTAACCAGGACGTATTACTGGAACAATCCGGACAAAGCGCGGAAGGAAAATATAGTTACCCGCAGTGGTGGATAGATGAGTTGAACGCACAGTATGGCGAACGCAGTGCGGCGATACTCGAAGCGGGCAACCAGCGCCCGCCGATGACCCTGCGCGTCAATCAGCGGCGGAACAGCACTGCGGACTATTTGGCGCAACTGGCGCAGCAGGATTTGTCCGCCCGGCTTATCGAGCCGGACGCGCTGCAACTGGACAAGCCCGTGCCAGTGGACAGGCTCCTGGGATTTTTTGACGGTCTGGTTTCGGTGCAGGATGCCGGTGCGCAATATGCCGCACGCTTACTGGACGTTCACGACGGGATGCGCGTGCTGGATGCCTGTGCCGCGCCTGGCGGAAAGACCGCGCACATACTGGAGCGGGCAGCAGTGAACATAGTGGCGGTGGACAAGGACGCAAAACGACTGCAACTTGTCGCGGAAAATTTGCAGCGGCTGGGACTGACCTCGCAACTGGTGGCCGCGCAACTGGTAGTCGGCGATGCCGCCGATCCGGATAAGTGGTGGGATGGCAAATCTTTTCAACGCATACTTGCCGATGTGCCCTGCTCGGCTTCCGGTGTGGTGCGACGCCATCCCGACATCAAGTGGTTGCGGCGCAATACGGATATTGCCGGTTTCGCCACACAACAACTCAACATCTTGCGCGCGCTGTGGCGACTGCTGGCGCAAGATGGTAAATTGCTCTACGCCACCTGCTCGGTCTTTCATCAAGAGAACGAACAAGTCGTCGCGGCGTTTCTGGCGCAACAGCCGGATGCACGGCGGCTACCGATTGCTTTACCTGACGATATAGAGGGTCAATTGTTGCCCAACGATCAGCATGATGGATTTTTTTATGCCTTGTTGCAAAAAATTGCTTAGTGCATTGCTGCGCGGCGTGCTGCTGGTCTGGCTGTCCGCCGCAACAGCCCAAGCCGAGGGTATTTCCGTCAACAAGGTGGAAATTCATTTGGGCGAAGATGGCTACCAACTCTCCGCCAGTTATGACATCAACCTGAACTTTGTGGTAAAGCAGGCTTTGTCGCGCGGCATCCCGATTTATTTTGTGGGAGAGTTTTCACTGACGCACGCTCG
>PLBS01000153.1 GCA_003134595.1 Gallionella sp.
GAATCGCGCACCTTCGGCATGGAAGGCATGTTCCGCCAGCTCGGCATTTTCTCGCAGGTGGGCCAGCTCTACACTCCGCAGGATGCCGATCAACTGATGTTCTACAAGGAAGACCAGAACGGGCAGATTCTGCAGGAAGGCATCAACGAAGCGGGCGGCATGGCCGACTGGATTGCCGCCGCCACTTCCTACGCCAACCACGGCAAGGCGATGCTGCCGTTCTATATTTACTATTCGATGTTCGGCTTTCAGCGCGTCGGCGATCTGGCCTGGGCTGCTGGTGACATGCGCGCACGCGGCTTCCTGCTGGGCGGCACGGCAGGCCGCACCACGCTGAACGGCGAAGGCTTGCAGCACGAGGACGGCCACAGCCACTTGCAGGCGGCAACCATTCCGAATTGCATATCCTACGATCCGACTTTTGCATATGAACTCGCTGTCATCATTCACGACGGCATGCGCCGCATGTATGTCGAGCAACAAGACGTGTTCTACTACCTCACCGTGATGAACGAAAACTACGCCCATCCGGCGATGCCGAAGGGCGCGGAAGCGGGCATCATCAAGGGTATGTATCTCTTTAAGGGGCAAGAGACAAGAGGCAAGGGGCAAGGGGAGAAGCCGACAGTTCAATTGATGGGCAGCGGGACGATTTTGCGCGAAGTCATCGCGGCAGCGGAATTGCTGGAAAAAGATTTTGGCGTTGCAGCCGATATCTGGAGCGTGACCAGCTTCACCGAATTGCGTCGCGAGGGTTTGGATTGCGAGCGCTGGAATATGCTGCATCCGGAAGCCAAAGCGCGGGTCAGCTATGTCGAGCAGTGTCTGGCCGGACGCAGCGGCCCGGTGATCGCCGCGACCGATTACATGCGCTCGTTCGCCGACCAGATTCGCGGTTTTCTGCCCCAACATTACAAGGTGCTGGGCACGGACGGTTTTGGCCGCTCCGACACGCGCAAGAAATTGCGTCGGTTCTTCGAGGTCGATCGCAATTACATAGCGGTTGCGGCATTGAAGGCGTTGGCCGATGAAGGCACGATCAAGGCCGGCGAAGTCAGCAAGGCGATCAAACTTTACAATATAAATCCGGACAAACCCAACCCAACGACTGTTTAACAGGATGTTGAATAACTACTGCGCTCGGCATAACTGTGTTGCTCAAGGGTTCAAAATGCTCGTTTACTCATGTGTAAACTCCGCTTTTTCACCCTTTCGCGCCTTGTTCTGCCATCGCTCGCGACGTTTTTCAACACCCTGTTCCAGGTTAGGAGAAACACACTGTGGCTGAAATAAAACAAGTATTGGTGCCGGACATCGGCGACTACAAAGATGTGAGCATCATCGAAGTAATGGTGAAAGTTGGCGACACGATCAAAGCCGAAGACAATCTGGTGACGCTGGAAACTGACAAGGCGGCAATGGACGTGCCGTCGCCATACGCCGGCGTGATCAAGGAAATGAAGGTCAAGGTCGGCGACAAAGTGTCGCAGGGGTCGCTGATTTTATTGCTGGAAAGCAGCGACGTGGCGAGTGTGCCACAGGCTGGCAAGCTAGACGCTCCAGTCGCAGCCGTTCCAGTTATAGCCGCTCCGGCATCACCGGCAGTTGCCGCTGCACCGACAGCCCAACCCGCAGTTGCTGCGAAACCAGCTGCTACGCCGGTGCCTGCAACTGCCGTTCAATCGCTTGCATCTGAAGGCAAAGCCCACGCCAGCCCCGCGATACGCCGCTTCGCGCGCGAACTCGGTGTGCAGGTTGCGCAAGTCAAAGGCAGCGGTGCAAAAGGACGCGTGACCAAAGACGACGTGCAGTTGTTCGTCAAGGCCACCCTCGCGCAACCGTGCGGTGCTGCAGGCGGCAATGGCATGCAGGTGCTGGCGATGCCGGTGGTGGACTTTGCCAAATTCGGCGCGATCGAAACCAGGCCGTTGTCGCGTATCAAGAAAATCGCCGGTGCGAATCTGCATCGCAACTGGGTGACCATCCCGCATGTCACGCAATTCGACGAGGCTGACATCACCGAAATGGAAGCCTTCCGCAAGGAGCTTAGTGTGGAATACGCCAAGCAGAACATCAAAATCACGCCGCTGGCCTTCATGCTCAAGGCGGTCGTGGTCGCGCTGCAACAGTTCCCGGAATTCAACGCATCGCTGGATGCCAGCGGCGAGAATCTGGTGCTCAAGCAATACTTCCACATCGGTGTGGCGGTCGATACGCCGGACGGATTGATGGTGCCGGTGTTGCGCGATGTGGACAAGAAGGGCATCGTGCAACTCGCCAAGGAACTGGGCGAAATCAGCGCGCGCGCCCGCGAGAAGAAAATCACCGCGGCCGACATGCAGGGTGGTTGCTTCTCGATTTCCAGCCTGGGCGGGATCGGCGGCACGGCATTCACGCCGATTATCAACGCGCCGGAAGTGGCGATCCTGGGCGTGTCCAAAGCCATCATCAAGCCGATGCATCAGGATGACACATTCGTGGCGCGCTTGATGTTGCCGCTGTCGTTGTCGTACGACCATCGTGTGATTGATGGCGCGGCGGCAGCGCGCTTTACCGTTTTTCTTACGCAAGTGCTGGCGGATACCCGCCGCCTTGCGTTGTAATTTCTGACGTTGTATCTCGGGCCCTGTAATCAGTGAGCAAAAAAGCGATCGGCATTCTGGGGGGGACCTTCGACCCGATTCATTTTGGGCATCTGCGTCTTGCCGAAGAAATGCTCGAGCTGGCGAATCTTCAGCAGATCCGTTTCATCCCCACCGGCACGCCGCCGCATCGCGACTCACCGCAAGTTTCCGCGCAGCATCGCAGCGCGATGGTGCGGTTGGCGATTGTCGATCAGCCGGCATTCGTGCTGGACGACCGCGAAGTCAAGCGCACCACGCCCTGCTATACGGTGGATACCTTGCGCGAACTGCGCGCCGAGTTGGGCGCAGCACAACCGCTGTGTTTGCTGATGGGCGGGGACGCATTTTTGCAATTGCACACCTGGCATGAGTGGGAACGATTGTTCGAGCTGGCGCATATCGTGGTGGGTTACCGTCCCGGTTTTACGCTGGATGACCGTATCCACACTGCCACACCGGCTTTGCGATCACACTATCAACGGCGCTTGTGCGCTGCGGATGCCTTATCGCAACAGCCGGCTGGCGGGATTGCCGAACTGGCCATTCCAAAACTGGAAATCTCCGCCACGCTGATCCGCAGCCGCGTGGCGGAAAATCGCTCCATACGCTACCTGCTGCCCAATGCGGTGGCCGACTACATTCATCAACATCATTTATACGAACATGCTAACTACTGAAGAAAAAACCAAAGCCGTCATCGCTGCACTTGAAGACGTCAAAGCACAAAACATCACCGTGATCGACACCAGCAAACTCAGCTCGATGTTCGAGCGCATGATCATCGCCAGTGCCAATTCCACCAGGCAGACCAAAGCGCTTGCCGACAACGTGGTGGTCAAGCTTAAAGAGCGCGGCGAAGAAATTTATGGCCGCGAGGGTGAAGACAGCGGCGAGTGGATTTTGGTGGACCTGGGCGAAGTGCTGGTGCACATCATGCAGCCGGCCATCCGCGATTACTACAACCTCGAAGAATTGTGGAGCAAGGCGCAGGCGGCCAGACCCAAGCTGGCCACGCCTCCAAAGTAGCGGCACGGCGCGCCGTGCCCCTACAGCAGATAGAATGAAGCTCATCATCGTCGCCGTCGGCCACAAAATGCCGGACTGGATCACGACAGGTTTCAACGAATACACCAAGCGCATGCCGCGCGAAGCGAGGATAGCACTGCTGGAAATCAAGCCCGAACCGCGCACCACCGGCAAAACCACGACGCAGATCATGGAAGCCGAAGCGCAGCGCATCCTCGTCGCCCTGCCGCAAAACTGCCTGCGTATCGCGCTGGATGAACGCGGCATACAGCCAACCACCCGGCAGTTTGCCGCTCAGATGCAGGACTGGATGCGCGAAGGGCGCGATGTTGCGTTCATCATCGGTGGTGCAGATGGCTTGCATGAATCGGTAAAGCAGGCTGCGCAACAACTGCTGGCGTTATCTGCGCTCACCCTGCCTCACGCTGTTGTGCGGGTATTGCTTGCCGAACAGTTGTATCGGGCGCATAGCTTGATGCACAATCACCCCTACCATCGGGAATAGGAAACAGTCATGCGCATTATCCAGCCACGCATCTACCTCGCCTCGCAGAGTCCGCGCCGTCGCGAATTGCTTAAACAAATCGGCATCAACTTCGAGATGCTGTTGATGCGCTCTGATCCGCGCCGCAATTTGGAGGTGGATGAAACCCCACATGCCGATGAGCAGCCGGAGAGCTACGTGCGGTGGGTTTGCCAAGCCAAGGCCGAAGCGGGCTACGGCGTGTTGAAGATGCGCAATTTGCCCCAGTTTCCGGTGCTGGCCGCCGATACCACCGTCACGCTGGACGGTAATATCTTTGGCAAACCAGACAGTTCAGAACAGGCTGCCGCGATGCTGCGCCAGCTTTCCGGAAGAGAACATCAGGTGCTCAGTGCGGTTGCAATCGCATTGGAAGAACATGTCGAAATTGCACTTTCCACCTCCACGGTACGCTTCGTTACGCTCAGCGAAGAGCGTATCCGCCGCTACCTGCTCACCCGTGAGTACACTGACAAGGCCGGTGGCTATGCCATACAGGGGCAGGCCGGGGCATTCATCGAACACCTTTCCGGCAGCTATTCCGGGGTGATGGGTTTGCCGCTGTTCGAAACGGTTCAATTATTGCAACGCTTTGATTACCCCACGCCGTGAAATTCCGCTGAGCCAAAAATCATGAGCCCTAAAATCATGAGCGAAGAAATCCTCATTAACGTCACCCCGCAAGAGACCCGCGTCGCGGTGATGCAACTCGGCGTGGTGCAAGACCTGCACATCGAACGCGGCAGCAGTCGCGGCATCGTCAGCAACGTTTACCTCGGCAAGGTTAAACGCGTGTTGCCGGGGATGCAGTCTGCCTTCATAGACATTGGTCTGGAGCGTTCGGCGTTTTTGCATGTGGTAGATATTTGGGAAAATAGCCGCAACATCGAGACAGCCAAACCGATCGAGAAGGTGCTGTTTGAAGGACAGACCCTGCTGGTGCAAGTCATCAAGGAACCGATCGGCAGCAAGGGTGCGCGGCTGTCCACCCAACTGAGCATCGCCGGACGTTTGCTGGTATATCTGCCGCAGGAGACACATATCGGCGTGTCGCAGCGCATCGAGAGCGAGGAACAGCGCGATGCCTTGCGTGCCAGGCTGCAAGCCGTGCTGCCGCCAGAGCACAAGGGCGGCTACATCATCCGCACCGTGGCGGAAGCCTCGGCAGAACTGGATTTTGGTGCCGACATCGCTTATCTGGACAAACTGTGGGGCAATTTGCAAATCGCCGCGAAAACCGCCAGTGCGCCGCAACTGCTGTATCAGGAACTCGACATCAGCCTGCGGGTGCTGCGTGATTTTGTCAGTCACGCAACCACGCGCATTCTGGTCGATTCGCGCAGCACCCACCAAAGAATGCTGGAGTTTGCGCAAGCCTACATTCCGATTGCGAGCGATCGGCTCGAGCACTATCCCGGCGTGCGTCCGCTGTTCGATTTGTATGGTGTGGAAGAGGAGATCGAGCGCGCCTTGTCCAAGCGCGTCGATCTGAAATCCGGCGGCTACCTCATCATCGATCAAACCGAGGCACTGACCACCATAGACGTGAATACCGGCGGCTATGTCGGGTTGCGCAGCTTTGACGACACCATTTTCAAGACCAATCTGGAAGCCACACAAGTCATCGCGCGGCAACTGCGTCTGCGCAATCTGGGCGGCATCATCATCTGCGATTTCATCGACATGGATACCCATGAACATCGTGATGCCGTGCTGGAAGAATTCAAAAAAGCCCTGGCGCGCGATCACACCCGCATCAGCGTGAACGATTTTTCCGCGCTGGGTTTGCTGGAAATGACCCGCAAGCGCACCCGCGAGAGTCTGGCGCATGTGTTGTGTGAACCATGCCCTACCTGTCAGGGGCGCGGCGAAGTAAAAACCGCGCAAACGGTGTGCTACGAGATCCTGCGCGAAATCCTCCGCGAAGCGCGCCAGTTCAACGCGCGCGAATACCGCATCCTCGGTTCGCAGCAGGTGATAGATTTATTTCTGGATGAAGAATCGCAAGCCCTCGCGATGCTTTCCGACTTCATCGCCAAGCCGATCTCACTGCAAGTCGAAACGATGTACAACCAAGAACAATACGATGTGATTTTGATGTAGGGTACCGCTGAAAGAGGGAGAAGGTTAAAGGTGGCCAAAATGATCAAGACAGCTTTACAACTTGTGATACTTGCCCTGCTCCTGACAATCAGCGGATGCGGTAACTCCGATTCGCAGCAGGAATCCGCACCAGGAAAGCCGGGTGTAGCGGACGATACCTCCAAATTGTGTTCGTCTATTGGTGAGGGCTTTAGCCTCGCCAAACAATGCGCTGTCAACAATAGCTATAGTGAAGTTGGCGTCACGATTGACAGCAATGATGATGAAGTGGCCAGGAATATTTGTGCCGATATCACGAAAAAGATGACGAAACTAACTGCTCATTTTTCAGCTTCGTGGAAGCTGCAAATATATTCCCCATTTCGTAGCGATAAGCCGATGGCGACCTGCATGCTTCATTAGCCGTGAGCCCTTGAACCATGCATAGACTTGCAAAGCGCTTTCGCCATTGCCTTTTCGAAGAGATTACAGGGAGGCCAGAACCCAGTGCAGTACTCATTCTGCCAAGGTTGGGTACAACCTCACTGCGACGAATAGCAGGGCAGCGAACACCGCGAGCATGACCGCGAAATCAACAGCGTAACCATGAACGTTTTCCCCCCCTGTGATCATGAGTCCGCGTAGCGCGTCGATCAGATAAGTGAGTGGATTGATCTGCGCAATGACGCGCAGCCAGCTTGGCATGATATCCAGCGGATAGATCGCATTGCTCGCGAAAAACATCGGCATGGTCAGGAGCTGCCCGATGCCCATGAAACGCTCGCGCGTTTTTACGATACACGCGATGATGAGCGAGAAAGTGGCGAAGATCCCCGATCCCAGCATCACACTGGCCAACACCGCGAAAATTGCCAGCGGATCCAGCCTGAGCGAAACATGCATGACGAACGCAATCAGGTAAATGACCACCGCCTGCACGATGCCGCGGAATCCGGCGGCGACCGCTTTACCAAAAACCAGCGAGCTGCGCCGGGCGGGACTCACCAGCAGCTTATGCACCACGCCAAGGTCGCGCTCCCAGATTATCGCGATGCCATAGAAGATTGCGCTGAACAGAACGCTCTGCGCGAGGATTCCGGGCGTGATGAACGCAAGGTAGCTCAACTGCCCGGTGTGGATGCCGCGAACCTGGGCGAGAACCTGTCCAAACACCACCAGCCACAGCACTGGCTGCACCGCGCGGGAGATGATTTCGGTCGGATCACGGACCAGCTTGATCAGCTCTACTTCTACAATCGCGGCACTCTCGCGGATGAATCGTTCCATCAGTTATTCCATTTTGTATTAAAACAACACTAATTGTAGGAGCGGCTTTAGCCGCGATGTATTTTGGTTTCGTGGCTAAAGCCGTTCCTACATCCGGCAAAATTATTGTCATTTTTAACACACATCGAAATTAGTCGCTCAGCCGAGGCGGTGAGCAGTCCTGCGGGTCTGGGCGACCTCGCGGAAAGTCCCGCCTTCGTGTATCAAGCCGCCCGCGTAATGTACGAACACGTCATCCATGGTTGCGCTCGCTCCAAGCCCTGCGCGCAACTCGGCAGGCTTTCCGACCACACTTACCCGCCCCACATGCAGAATCGCCAACCTGTCGGAAAGCGCCTCGGCTTCTTCCATATCGTGCGTGGTGATGAGAACGGTCATGCCATAGTCATGCCTGAGATCCAGCAGGCGATCCCATACCATACGGCGCGCAACCGGATCGAGTCCGAGCGTCGGCTCGTCCAGGAACAGGATCGCGGGGCGATGCAACATGGCCTGGGCAAGCTCAAGCCTGCGGATCATGCCGCCCGAATAGGTTTTTACCAGCTTGTGCGCCGAATCGGTAAGACCCATGAAGTCCAGCGCATCGGCGATGCGCTTGCCCCTCTCTGCCTTGGCCAGGCCATAGAGTTTGGCCGACAGGCGCAGATTCTCGTAGCCGGTCAGGGCACCGTCGGCCGACACGAGTTGCGACACATAGCCGATGCGCCGCCTGACCTCTCCCGGAGATTTGATGATGTCGAATCCTCCGACTTCGGCCGACCCGGATGTTGGCGACAGCAGAGTCGTGAGCATCTTGATAACGGTGCTCTTCCCCGCGCCGTTTGCACCGAGCAAACCGAAAATTTCCCCATAGGGAATGCGCAGTTCGATGTGATCCACCGCAGTCAAAGGCCCGAAATGGCGCGTCAGTTCAGACGTTTTGATGGCAAAGCTGTCGGATGCGGCGGTGTTCATATGGGATTAATATGGGGGCGGAGCCCCATTGATTTTCGTAGATTAAGAATTGAGCTACGTCCCCATATCATTCCGCGGGTGAGCCAGGTGAACTCCAACCGATTTTAACCGGCCCAAAAATCCGAATTCGCTCCTGTCCATTTTGTGTTGAGGAAAGTTTCAATTTCATGGAGTGGCGAAAAAACCGGCTTGATATTCAACTTGGTTATGAATGCGAAGTGGTGCTGTTCCGAAAAAGTGGCCGGGTCGGCTACCGCCAAATATAACGCCTTGTTATACACACCTACCGGGACTACCTTCTTTTCGTGTGCCTTCTCATTTGGGATGCGATCCAGGATGTCGTAAGGGATATTGATAAACAGCACGTCCACCATCGGCACGCCAGACTGAATGCACAGTGCTCTGGTTAATACCTCCGCTTCAATTATCCCCATGTTGATAAGCAATTGACCAATCGGTTTGCCATTGATTTTTTTTGTCTGGTGATGCTGCTCGACAGCTAGCAGAGTCTTGTCGTCAATCACTCCCAGGGAATTCAATATTTCTCCAATTTTTTTGCCTTGGAGCGCATATACACGGCCGCCGCTGCGATGCATCTCGGCTGTGTTGGATAGTTCTTTCTGGGTTCGAATCACTGGCCAGGAAACTTGCCCCACCGGTCGGGGTGAGGCATCTTTTTGTGTTGAATGTTTTTCGTCATCGTAACTCATGGGGATCCCCTTAAGAAACCTGCAAAAACCACCGCTTTGAAATCAAACTGACTTTCAAAGCCCATTCATGCAGCGACTATACTATCAGGCTCGACGCGGCTGCGCTGCACCAAAATAACTTTATGGCGTGATTGTTCACCTCTTTTAAGTTCCACCTGGCGCAACGGAACATCAAAAAGTTTGGCGATGAACTTCAATAATGCCTCGTTGGCACGCCCTTCGATGGGTGGTGCGGCCAATCGTATCTTGAGTGCATCACCGTGTAATCCGGCGATTTCGCTGCGCTTTGCTCCGGGTTGCACATGCAAAGTCAGGGTGATGTTTTCCCCGTCGCGGCGATACCAGTCAGCCATTAAAGGAGCCTGAGCGCGACTTGTTCCAGCGCACTGATAGGCACGATCACGATAAGCTGACAGATGATGAGCAGTAGCAATGAGGACAAATCCACGTTGCCCAGCATCGGCACGATGCGGCGTAA
>PLBS01000071.1:0-23720 GCA_003134595.1 Gallionella sp.
TGCGATTTCAACCGGTCGACGCAACACATTGGTTAAACCGTTCAGCCGGTGTTTCGAATTTTAACGTCTTTCGTGGACGTTCATTCAGTCTACGAGCCACCTCATTGAGATGTGCCTGAGAGTGTACCGATAAGTCTGTTCCTTTGGGGAAGTACTGTCTCAATAATCCATTGGTATTCTCATTTGTTCCACGTTGCCATGGATTTTGCGGGTCACAGAAATAGACTTTGATGTCGGTAGCCAGCGTGAATCGCTTGTGGTCGGCCAGTTCCGAGCCCCGATCCCAAGTCAGCGATTTGTAGAGTTCCTGAGGTAACTTATGAGCATGCTTGATCAGCGCGTTGATGACGGTCTCGGTATCTTTTCTGGGAATTTTAACTAGCATCACATAACGCGTCTGGCGTTCAACGAGGGTCGCAATCTGACTGCAACCACTGCCGCATAACAGGTCCCCTTCCCAGTGACCTGGTACCGCGCGGTCTTCAGCCGTCGCAGGACGTTCACTGATCGATACGGCGCCGATGATTCTGCCGTGGTCTTCTGTCTTCTGAGTGTGATGACGAGAACGACGCATAGCACGCGTCCGTCGCAAGTGCTCCAGCAGTTCCTTCTTCAATGCACCTCGGGCCTGGATATAGAGGCTGCGATAAATAGTCTCGTGTGACACCTGATAGTTTTCGTCGCTTGGGTATGTCTGCTTCAGCCATCCGGCAATCTGTTCCGGTGACCACTGCCATTGGAGCTTATCAGCCACAATGTGCGCCAATGCTCGATTCTCAACTAGTTTACAGGTCTTGGGGCGGACTGTCCGATCCCAAGCCGCCTGCTCAGCTTGGCTCGCACGATAGAATTCCTGGCCACCGTTGCGCTTGATCTCGCGGCTGATAGTGGATGGCGCACGCCCGAGGGATGTTGCAATCGAACGAATCGACTGACCCGCTACCACTGCACGCGATATTTCTTCTCGTTCTGCTAAAGTCAGAGCTAGCCTCGAACGACGTCGCTGAGCCGGTCGAACCGCCACTCTCTGCCAAAATGCGTTCTATTGAAGGGTGATTTCGGTCAAACAGCTGGGCGATTTGTTGGAGAGAATCACCTTTCCGCCAGCGATCCCACATTAGCGCTTTCTGGGTTTCCGTGTAATAGATCCGTGGTCTTTGTTTCATCTGCAACACTCCTTCTTCTGCTTACGCAGATTCTAGTATGTTGCATCGACCGGTTGAAACCGCAAGTGAGAAGCAGTCATTGGAATATACTCAATCTAACGGGCGTAGTCCGGCCAAAAGTAGCCGGTCAAGAATTCTCTGCATAGGGGACGCTCATCGCTTCGTAATCAGCCGATAGCAGTAACCCCAATATTATTACCTAGCCCATTTTGCATATTGATCTTTACCGGGTAGTGATGCAGCTGTCCAAACAATTCCTCTCAAGATTGGACGAATTTTCGCTGTATGGTATGGCATTGTTTCCCGACAACCATAAGAACCGAAAGTAGTATTTTTCAGCTTATGAAAACACCGACCACACACAGAAAGCGGCTTCACGGGTTTTCGCTCATTGAGATGGCAATTGTGCTATTGGTCCTGCGTGCTATCTCCCGGATCGGCATTTGGTCGCGTAAATGCCAACGCCTGATGCTCCTCAATATCACCACGTTGATCACTCCTGTTGCTCCCGCTCAAATAATGAGCATGACAGTATCTATACGTGGGTCAAATTTGGATGCAATTTACTGCGCTAGGTGGGTCAGTTTTAGGTGCAATTCAACAAACAGCTATATTGAGACGCTTAATGGATCATTCCGGGACGAATGTCTGAATCTGCATTGGTTCAAGTCACTGGAGGAAGCAAAGGCGATTATTGAAGCTTGGCGACAGAATTATAATGAGAACCGCACTCACATGGCTCTCAATGATCAGATGCCACATGAATTTGCCCGGAATATCGGGCTTATAGGTGACACGAAAGTGTCGTGTAACGCCGAAAACTAACTCTCAAGTCGGTACGAGAAGGCCAAGCGGTTCACAGGAAAGACGAATCGTATTGAAATTATAATCCAGCGCCAATGAGCAATCTGAGATCAACTGAATCGCAAACGCAAATAAGTTGACACGGTGGACCGCGAATGTGATTTAATCATTATAGGCTACTTATACCATCGGCTTTAGGGCCCAACATTGCGAATTTTCAATTTATAAAAATTTTCAATTTATAAAAATAAATCAGTTAGATGGATTGGGGAGGCAAGTATGAGCATTGTCATTCCGGATGTCGCTCTGATAGACAATAGCGACGAGCGCGCACCGCTAGTGCTGGTATTGGATTGCTCCGGCAGCATGTTGGAAGACAACAAGATCGGTCTGCTGAACGAGGGCCTTAAGACACTTGAAGCCGAGCTCAAAAGCGATCCGATCACGGCCCGATGCGGAAGGGTGCTGGTAATTTCGTTTGGAGGGGACAACAACGTCGAACTCATGGGGGACTGGACCGATGCGATGGACTTCACTCCCCCTGAACTGACGGCGGGCGGCATGACTCCCCTCGGTGCTGCGATGCAGTGCGCGCTGGATGAGGTCGAGTCGCAAAAAAGCCAGATGCGCAATGCGGGTGTCTCTTACAAACGCCCGATCATCATGCTGTTGTCCGATGGTGATCCCACAGATGAGTGGCAGCGCGTGGCGGCCGATTGCAAGAATGCGGAAGTCTCTCACAAGGTCAATGTCATGCCTATCGGCATCGGGGACCAGGCCAACAAGGACATTCTTGGAGCGTTCAGCAACAAGGGGGCTCTGAATTTGAGCGGGCTGAGATTCAAGGAGCTTTTCATCTGGCTGAGCAGGAGCATTCAGGCTGTTTCACGGGCGCCGACCGGAGGAACGGTGCAGCTGAATCCCGTGGACAGCTGGGCTCAACTGCCGACTGACAGCTAGGACGAACGATGAAATGGAGAGTGTATTTTGCCTCCGCGACCGGCAAGTATCACTTGGCGTGTGACGCCCCCTGCCAGGACTCGGGACATTACGAAGTGATCGAAGATGTATTGATCGGCGTAGTGTGTGACGGGGCGGGATCAGCTGAAGAAGGTCAGGCGGGGTCGGAATTTTTTGCGCGGGAAGTGACGGAGCTGGTTTCAGTATCAATAAGATCGGGACATTTTGCGCAAGCCACACAAT
Organism: Gallionella sp.; assembly: GCA_003134595.1. Taxonomy (GTDB): domain Bacteria; phylum Pseudomonadota; class Gammaproteobacteria; order Burkholderiales; family Gallionellaceae; genus Gallionella. The sequence continues at coordinate 3,174 of PLBS01000071.1, forward strand.
CGGATTATCGCGATTATCTCCTGGCCATCATTCAGGCCGCCCGCGCAAAACTCGACGAGATAGCGCTTTCCCGGCAGTTGGAACCACGGGAGTTTGCCTGTACCCTGGTGGGTTGCATCGCATCCCGTAATGGGGGATGCTTCTTTCATATCGGAGACGGGTTTGCCATTCACTTGAGAGAGAATGGGGAGTCTGTTCTGTCGAACCCCGAGAACGGAGAGTATGCCGACGAGACATACTTCGTTACTGATGATAACTGGAAAGACCATCTCAGGGTGACCCCGGTCTCCGCAATCAGTCGGGGAAGTCTGATCGGCCTGATGACTGACGGGGCATCACCGTTTGCCGTCAACCGGCTGAGAACGGGTTTCTACCGGCCTTTTATCGATCCGGTCGTGGTCTTCCTGAGGAATGCCACTGAGCACAACGGGAATCTGGCCTTGAGCAACCTGCTGGCAAGCGAAAAAACCTCCGAAATCACGCCTGACGACAAAACCCTGCTGCTCGCTTTGGCAAGTTGAAAGGCAGTGGGCGATATCCCTGATTCTCCACCGTGGTCTCCCCCAACATCCCGCCGAGAAACACCGTCCATCTGACATGGCCCGGAGGGCACTCCGAACAGGTCAGGCTCATTGCCATCGGCAAATCGGGCGGAGCCGGCGAAGTCTTCGAAATAGAAAACAAGCCGAGGTATGTAGCCAAGATCTATCACGCCACCACCAAAGAGGCGCAGCTTGCGCGGTACGCCCAAAAGATCAGATGGATGATAGACAACAAACCCGACTTGCCGGAGATCCCTGCCAAGTACGAAGGCATCGTCCAATTGGCTTGGCCGGTTGCTCTAGTGATGAAGGAATCCAGATTCGCCGGCTTTGTCATGGAGAAGATCGACTTCGGCAGGACAATGGAATTGGATTATTTGCTGACTCGCCGCCAAGCCACCGGGGAAGGATTCGAGGTGGATTTCGGGAAGCTCGTGACGGTCTGCTACAACCTGGCCTCGCTCATCAATTGCCTGCACAGCAAGAAAATTGCCGTGGTGGACTTGAAGCCCATCAACCTGAAAGTCTATAAATCGGAACTCTACGTTTCGATCCTGGACTGCGACGGGTTTCATATCTATTCAGACAGCTTCCGTTCGGAGGCGCCGCAGGTTACTCCTGAATACCTTGCGCCAGAATTCCATGATAAGGCCGTGACTCAACCCGAAGCCCAGGACTGGTTCGCGCTTGCCACGATCATTTTCAGATTGCTCAACTACGGTATCCATCCCTTCGCGGGTATCGCTGCAAGTCGCCACCCCTATCCGACGGAACTGTCGGGACGCATCAAGATTGGCCTCTATCCTTACGGGAAAACCCCCCATAAAAGCGTTCGTGCCACGCCGGCCAGTATCCATGAAACCTTCCCCGACAGCATCCGGGAACTGTTTGACCGCGCCTTTGCTTCCATGCCAGGCGGTCGAGCCTCAGCCTATGAATGGGCCACGGTTCTGGAGACCTATGCCAACAAGCGCACGGGACACATGTCACAATGCCAGAAAGGTCATCTGCAGTTTTCAGGCAAGTCCTGTCCAACTTGCCTGCGCGAGGCCATCATCCATGGACATGCAGAGCGCCGGCACAGGTTCATGACGCAACTTCAAGCAACTGCCGCGAGATCCCTTCGTTATTCCAGGCAAACCCTGAAAGGGACCCATACCTCGCCCTTTCAGGCAGCGTTGGCACAAGGGCAACTCAACCTGGTTTGGCTGGCGCCCACTGCCCTGTCAAACCGGAACGTCATTTCCGTTGAAATACTCTGGATTATCGGGCTGCTCATTACCTTTTGGTGGGTGAAATGACCCCAGCCGTCGTTGTTACCTTCCTGATATGCGCGGCCTTCTTTGTTTCCTGGCTTTGGCGGCCACGGCAGGCAGTGGAACCAGGGGTCTGGATACTGCTCATCGCTTACGCATTGTTGGGGGCGTGGGCACTCTGGTTTGAACTGTACTCCACGCCGTTCCAGGAGCCCTCTGGATTTATGTTCTGGAAGCCGACCGTGATGTACTGGACGCTGGCTATCATCCTGATCGTGGCACCGCTCCTCGGTTGGGGTTATCCTGTCAAAGCCATATTTGGTACCTACTTTGTGTTTCCCAACCAAGGATGGCGATGGATGAATTTTGGTCTTGCCGCGTTATGGGCTGTGCTGGGAGGCGTGAATTTGCTGGTTGCTTTCAACACTTCAGAGGGCAACTGGGTCGGACACAAGTTCAGCACCATGATCCTCTTGGTCTTCCTTATACTGTTCCGGATGAATTTTGTATGGTTCCCCACCATGGTTAGCGTGGCCATCAAGCTCTACCGCCGCGTGATAGCCTTCTTCCCGTGAAGTTCGATCTGGTTGCCATTCGGCTTGTGCGCATGGGAGCTTCCGTCTTGGCATAGCAACCGCCTGAGTCGGCTCGTCGAGACACCCCTAAGCTGCACTCAGGCGATACGGGGCTTGCCTGCGCCTTGCTGGGCGTGGATGCCCACAGCACTATGGGCGAATGTGGCCATTATGATCACTTTCGACGAGGGTGGGGGTTACTATGACTCTGACTATATCCAACCGTTAGATTTCTTCGGTGACGGCCATGTTCCCTTGATTGTCGTATCACTATTACAGAGAACACCTCCGCCACTATCGAATGTCTGTTATGTAGAACCTTGAATGACTCAAATGAGGTTGCGGATTCAACCGGTCGATGCAACGGATTGGCCTTGTAAGTAACAAGTAAAATGTTTAACCTGCTTTTCATAAATAAGTTAGGGGAATAATCCCGTGTCCGTATTATCAAAACATGCCCGGACGGATCTGTCATATGAATAACTGTTAGGTGTCGCAAATTCACGCATCCATAGCGGAGAAGTAATTTTCAACTCAGGACCGATCATGAACCCGACCAATACAAGTAGCGACGTGCAGCGCCGTCATCTGCTAAGAGATGCGATCATCTGGGCAGTGGCAGGTAGCCTCCTGACCATTGCAGGTTGCGCTACACGTCCAGCAGAACCGCCAAAGTCACCCAAGCCAATCAGCCTATTGGCCGTGCTACCTGTGTCAGCGCCCATCAGCGAATCGAACACCGGCTTCGGTTCTGCACGACAGCCAGAGGTCGTACCGGTTTTACCGATAGGACCGCATGGAGAGGTATCAGCCGGAGCCTTTGGGGGTGCGCTACTCGGTTCCGCAATTGTCTATGGCTTTCAAGCAAACAAACAGAAGGAGCGCGAAGCACTATATGAGGCGCTGTCTCACGTCAAATTTGACGCAGCCGCAGAAATTGACTCCAGGCTGGCGCCCGCTTTAGAGCGGGCCCAAGTTCGTCTTGTGCGCATCACGGATCCAGAAATCGCTTTGAATGTTCGCGCGGGGAAGCTTGATGGCCTGCCTGCGGGGGTCGACGGAATCCTCGATGTGATCATCGAAGAATCAGGCTATTATTCTTCAATGCGGGCTGGCGGCTATTCGCCAATACTCCAGCTAAAGGCTACCCTGCACGCACCAGTTGCCGATGATGACGACTTGGATGATTTCGGCTACTACGCAGACTGGCGTGATGGAGGAAAGGACAAGCGCTGGGTAACAACACCAAAGTCGATGACTTTTGCTTCGATAGATATCCTCAAGGCTAGCTCAGCTGATGCGCGTGCGGGTCTCGAGAAGGTGGTGGACCAACTGGTGGCATTGATGGTGCTAGACGTGCAACACCACGCGGCAGTCAAACAAAGAGTTGACTAAACCGCCTGATGGCCTTTTGCGCTAAGTCTAGGCACGGCGCCAAAATTCCAGCCCAGGCAACGCCGTGGGGTAGAGCAGCCTCCAACCTGCGGATTGATTTGACAGCCAACATCCGCTATAGCGGATGCCGACTGTCTTGTATGTGTCGTTTGCTGAACTTGGTGAATGGCAGCTTTCGGGAAGAGTAAAATCAAAGTCGAATGTCGCAAAGGAGTTGAGAGCTGACTACCGCGACAGGCAGCAGGGTGCTAAAAATCATTAGAGCACTATTGATAGCCCCCAGCATTTTCTTCCAGTGATACTCAGCAAGTTCATCACGACTGACTTTATTTTTCTATCAGTGAATTACCAGCCCGACTCGCGCTCCGGTGTCGCCGTGATTTTATGGACGCTCAAATCCGTCCCGTTAAATTCTTCCTCGGCATTCAAGCGTATGCCGACCAACTTCTTCAATACGCCATAGACCAGATAGCCGCCGGCAAAAGCGATCGCCACACCGAGCAACGTGCCGCACAGTTGCGACATGAAGCTCACGCCGCCTCTGCCGCCAAACGCCTTGAGGCCAAATATCCCTGCAGCTATCCCGCCCCATGCGCCGCACAAACCATGCAGCGGCCACACGCCGAGCACGTCGTCGATCTTCCAGCGGTTTTGTGTCAGGGTGAACATCACGACGAACAACGCTCCCGCCACGCCGCCGACGAACAACGCGCCGATCGGGTGCATCAGATCGGAACCCGCGCATATCGCCACCAACCCCGCCAATGGCCCGTTGTGCACGAAGCCCGGATCGTTCTTGCCCATCCACAGCGCAGCCAGCGTGCCGCCCACCATGGCCATCAGCGAATTCACCGCGACCAGTCCGCTGATGTTATTAATGGTTTGCGCCGACATCACGTTGAAGCCGAACCAACCCACCGTGAGTATCCACGCACCCAAGGCGAGGAACGGGATACTGGAGGGAGGATGCGCCGAGATGCGCCCTTCCTTGTTATAACGACCGCGCCGAGCGCCGAGCAACAGCACCGCCGCCAGCCCGACCCAGCCGCCCACCGCATGTACCACCACCGAGCCGGCAAAATCATGGAACTCCGCGCCGAATGTCGCATTCAGCCAATCTTGAACACCGTAATGATGATTCCACGCGATGCCTTCAAAGAACGGATAGACGAATCCGACCAGCATGAAGGTTGCTGCCATTTGCGGATTGAATCTGGCGCGCTCGGCGATACCGCCGGAAACGATGGCCGGAATCGCGGCAGCGAAAGTCAGCAGGAAGAAAAATTTCACCAATTCATAACCGCTCTTTTGCGCAAGCTGTTCCGCACCGGTGAAAAAATTCACGCCGTAAGCAATCACATAGCCGATGAAAAAATATGCCAGGGTAGACATCGCGAAGTCGGTCAAGATTTTTACCAGTGCATTCACCTGGTTTTTCTTGCGCACTGTGCCCAATTCCAAAAAGGCAAAGCCGGCATGCATCGCCAAAACCATAATCGCGCCCAGCAAAATAAACAAAGTATCATTATTGATTTTTAAATTTTCCATACTGCTCTCCCCATACTGCTCTCCTAAGAATGCGAACCTCACCAGGTACGCAAGATGCGTTGCATTTTACCAAGCAAATGCTAATTTCATGCTCGCCATTTGTTCAGATATTTTTCCAGCCAGAATAAGCCGACGATAGTTTTGCTTTCGTTGATCTTGCCCTGCCGTATCCACTCAATCGCCTCCGGCAAGGACAACTCAAATACTTCCAGAAACTCACCGTGATCCAGTTTGTGCCCCTGATGGGTCAGGCCGCGTGCCAGGAAATATTCCATGCGCTCGTCGGCATAGCCGATGCATGGCCACGCTGTGGTGAGGTGGATCCATTCGCTGGCCACATAGCCGGTTTCTTCCAGCAATTCGCGTTGCGCGGTGAGCAGAATATCTTCGCCGTGGTCGATCTTCCCGGCGGGCAATTCAATGAACTCGCGCTGCGGCGCATAGCGAAATTGTCTCTCCATCACCAGATTGCCGTTGTCCAATATCGCCAGCACCGCCACCGCACCCGGATGAGTGATGTATTCACGGCTGCTCACCGCACCATCCGGCAACAGCACACTATCTTTATGCACACGCATAAAGTCGCCCTCATAAACCAGGGCAGTCTCCAGGCAAGTTTCTTTCAAATCCATAGTGCATCTCTCCATAGCGTTGCAGTTGATTATTGAGCGCGCCTGGCAAAAAGATAACCCGCCTTGTCTTGGTAAACAACTTGCCAACCGGTGTGGTTCTGCAGATAAGCGACGATAGGATAACGTTCGCCACTAAAAGCATTACCGTTAGGCACTAGCACCAGATCGAAATTCGCCTGCTCGAAAAAAAGTTTGCCTTCCGGCGTCATCCATAATATATGAGTATATGGAACCAAGCGCCGGGGATCGAGTATTCTGCCATCTATGAACACTGTTGCCGTGCCCGGCAACTGCCAAATCAGATACCCGCCCCAATTCATGGTGTTGAACATTTTTCCGCCCAGCTTGTTGGCTTTGATGAAAGCCACTGCCCCGACCGGGAACCTTCCCTCTTGCATGCCATGCTGAAACACCCGTTCCTGCTTGAAACCGTACCCTAAAAATGCCAGCGCAACGACCAGTACGAACAGGTTAACTGCAATGTCGGGCGGTTTGATACGGCTCAGCATACGATTCAAGCTGGCTGCCACATAAGGCGCGGCAAGCAAGACAAACAGCGGGATGTAGCGGTAGCCAGTCAGGCTGATCATGCCGATAGCAAAAACCACGATTCCCTGCTTCAAATAGGTCTTGTTAAAAAAACCAGGCAATGACACCAGTGTCACGCCGATGAACACCCAGTAATACAACGTAGCGGGCCACAATGACCAAGGGTAAGCGTATTCCGATACGCGATCGCGGAGTGGGTTGCCCTCCACAAAGAAAATATTTTCCACAAAAATAATACGCATAATGGTGGCAAGGCCGTTTGGCGTGCACACCAGAGCTACGGCGCTCAAGCACATGATCATGAACAGCAGGCTGAGTTGCGGCGTGTTGAAACGTTCGCCCGACCAGCGATTTTCCAGCACATGACCGGTGCCGAACAATCCCAACGCCACCACGCCCAGCACCGCTCCGGCGTGTGTGTTACTCCACACCAGCATCACCAGCGGAATACAGTAAATTAGCCAACGCCTACCGCTGTGCATAAAGCCATCGAGCAACAGGAAAATCAGCGACAAATACAAAAATGAGAAAAGCTGCGGACGCTCGCCGGTATGCTGCAAAATCGCCAACCCGGCCAGTGCTGTCATGGCAAAAGAAAACAGGCTGGCGGTTGCGGCAAGGCGGCAGCGCAAATACACAATGGCCAAACAGAGAGTCAACACACCCGCGCGAAAAAGAATGACACCGTCAACATCGAACCAACGGTAAACCGAATACAGCAGCACTTGGCCGAGCCATTGGCTTTTCAGTACGGTCTGTCCCCACACATTAGCGGCATCGTAAACGCCGAATGGATCCACGCTGGGAATCGCGCCATTTTCCAGGATGTTCCTGCCGGAGGCGATATGCCACCAGAAATCAATATCCCACACCTTGACCGCGAAAAAACCAAAGAACGTAATGAGTAGCGCCACCAGCGCCAGGTATTCAAGGTAGTATTTGCGCTCGTTCATGCCAGATCATCAGTTGATATTGCGCGCAGATCGTGTTGGTTTTGTTGATACATGATCATCCTTACATTGCTTCAGGTCGGAGAAAACAATTCGACTCCGGCGCCTTTGGTTGTTTTGGTCGTTTACTTGCTAAAAAGTAGGGAGTAATGGATGGCCTTATGTCGCTGCGGAGTTGCGCCGTTGTAAGCGTATCAGACAGCGGTTTATCCACTGCGCGGTCAATTTTTCCTGCACCGAGTTTTGCCGCAGGCGCTCTTTCAACCCGGGGAAATCGACACGATCCAACGCTTGATCCTGATTGAAACAGGAAAAGACGTAGGTGGTCTTGCCGGTCTCGGGATCGATTTGCGCTTGCAAGCATTGGGCACAGATTTCTTTCATCATGCATTGCATCGGTGAATTGATCGAGCCGATCGCAAAGTGATGCGGCTTCAAATACGGTTGCAACACCGCATGGCGCGCCGCCGCCACTGCTGCCATCATGCTGTCGGAGCCGATGGCGATGATGCGATCGGTGTCGGCAAATGCAATCGGTTGAACTCCGAATGCGCCGCTCGCATAAGCCGCCATGGCTTCTACGATATTGCCGACGAAGCTGTGATCCTGAGGACGTGACGGCGTAAAGCCGGGATGCTCGTCACAGCACCAGATCACCACATCGGCGGCGTTTTCGATCTCGGCCACTTTGTAACGGTCGATCATTTTTTTGTAGCCGGCAAAATAGAGCACTTTCGATCCGGCCGCGCGTAATGCCTGACCGATGGAGAACAATACGGCATTCCCGAGTCCGCCGCCCACCAGCATCACGGTTTCATCGGCGGGGATCTCGGTCGGCGTGCCAGTCGGCCCCATCAACACCACCGGCTCGCCGGGTTCAAGCATTGCGCACAAATCGGCTGAACCGCCCATTTCCAGCACGATGGTGGAAATGAGCCCGCGTTGAGGGTCGACCCAGGCACCGGTCAATGCGAGGCCTTCCATGGCCAGACGGGTACCGTCGACTTCAAGCGCATGAGTCTCGTAATTTTGCAGCCGGTAAAATTGCCCCGGACGAAAACGCTGCGCAGCCAGCGGCGCTTTGATGATGACTTCGACGATATTCGGCGTCAGGCGAATGACTTCGTGGACGGTGGCGCGCAACGCTTGATTGATTTCTGCCAGAAATTCGGCGTCCGTTAAACGCGATGCCGGGCGAACACGCTCCAGCACGGCGCTGACCGATGGATAACCCTGCTTTGCCGCACCCATGGCTTTGACCACATTACCGAAGAAAGAAGGATGCAAGTCACCAAAGAAACTGATGAAGCGGCCATCGGAATGTTTTGACAACAGCACTTGCGCTGTCCTCGGCTTGGCACTTGCAGGCTCGGGCCGTACCGGAGCGCCGTCCTCGTCGCAAGCCTGGAAATAGCGGCCGTCGAGTTCAAAATGGGCCGGGTCTTCACGTGCGAGCACGGTATTCGGTTGGGTGCCGGCGGCGATCAGAATGGTGCGCGCCGCAACTTCTATCTCTGCGCCCGAACTCCAAACACCTTCATTACTGCGATGTTGAACCGACATGCCGATTGCACGCGCGGCACCGAATTCATCGACCTCGATACGTGTCGGGTTGAGTGCCTCGGCAAAGCTAATCCCTTCTTCGAGGGCTTTTTCAACTTCTTCATGGTTCAGCGTATACGAGGGGCTGTCGATCAAACGTTTGCGGTAGGCTATCGTGACGCCACCCCAGCTTTGCAGCAATTCGATGATGCGCGGTTCGCGGCCGGCTGCTGCTGCGCTGNNCGATGCAGGAATTTCTCGACCTGCACCGGGTAATAAGCCAGCGATTCGGTGGCCGTGTCTATCGCGGTGAGGCCGCCGCCGATCACCACTACCGGCAAACGTATTTGCAGATTGGCAATGGAGCCGGCTTTTGCCGCGCCGGTCAATTGCAGTGCCATCAAAAAATCCGAGGCGGCGCGCACGCCGCGCGCCAAGCCGTTGGGAATATCAAGCACAGTCGGGCGGCCGGCGCCGTTGGCCAGCGCAATGTGATCGAAACCAGCGGCGAATGCGGTGTCCACGGTCAACGTTCCGCCGAAGCGCACGCCGCCGAACAATGCGAATTGGCTGCGCCGTTCCAGCAACAAGCGAATCAGTTTAAGGAAATTCTTGTCCCAGCGCACCGTGATGCCATATTCGGCTACACCGCCGAACCCTGCCAGAACACGGTCATCGAGCGACTCATACAGCTCGGCGATGTCATGGATCGGGAAAAATGCGACACGGTCGCCATCGGCGGCCACGCCGCTAATTTGTGGCGGCAAGGGTTCTATTTTCAAACCATCGATACCGACCACGGTATGCCCATCATTGATCAGATGATGAGCAAGCGTGAAACCTGCCGGACCCATCCCGGTAATCAATACACGACGGCCGCTGGGTGCTTTTGGATAAGGCCGCTGCAAATCCAGCGGATTCCAGCGTGTCAGCAGGCTGTAGATCTCGAAGCCCCACGGCAGCTCGAGCACATCCTTGAGCGTGCGCGTCTCAGCCTGCGGAATATCGACCGGCTGTTGCTTCTGATAGATGCACGACTTCATGCAATCGTTGCAGATACGATGTCCGGTTGCCGCCACCATCGGATTGTCGATTGCGATGATGGCCAAGGCCGCCAGCGCATGGCCATGGGTTTTGACTTTATGGAATTCGGAAATCTTTTCCTCGAGCGGACAACCAGCCAGCTTCACGCCGAAACTATTTTTCTTGAATGCGGCCACGCTGCCATCAGCGGGCGGTTTTTCCTTGAGACCCTTGGAGCAGGAATCCTTGCTCTGTTCGTGACACCAGATGCAGTAATTGGCCTGATCGAGTGCTCCGTTAAGATCGGTTCCGGCGTCGGTCAGCGCAAACCCCTTACGGCGGCGCAGCGCATGTCCGCCGCCGAGACGGTAGGCGCTGATGCCATCGAGGTTGACGGTTGCCAACGGAACCAGGTGCTCGAAATCAAGCTTGGCCGGCACCTTGAACAGCACGCCGCTGCGGTGGCGCTCGCGTCCGGCTGCGGTTTGCACTGCCCAAGCCGCGTAACGAGTAGCGAGTTGCAACTCGCCGGCGTGGGCTGCTTCATCCATCAGCCAATGAGCAACCTCTCGGGCGAAAGAAAGTTCGGTGAACGGAGTACCTATGTATTCCGTCAATTTAGCCTCAAGTGCCGGACCGTCGATCGTTGCGGCTTCTTCCGGCTTTACTTTTGTCATTGCTCGGCGCTGCACGAACAGGCGTTTGCAACTGTATAGCGGCGCCAGTTCATGATGGCGCGCGGCCAGTGCCTGCACTTGCGTTTCGATGCCGAACAATCGGGCCAAAAAGTCCTCGAGATGAGGCGCCAGCGCGATCAATAGTTCAGATTGTTCCTTGCCGGAAGGCGTGTTGATGGATAGTCGTGCGGCTGCAAGAAGCGCGCGCAACGCTGCATCGCCTTCGCCAAGAAAATCGAGGAACGCGGCATCGAGGCGCATGAGTCCGTCCCGGTCATACAGATCATTAAACGAAAATCCAAAGCCCATAGCCAAGCTTTGACGATGGGCAGCGTTATATTGAGCAGTTTGCATTATTCCTACAGTTCTCGAATTTCCGGCATGTTGTCGCGTACCATCCTTCGCCTGCCTTTTATCAAGGCCTGTTGCGGAGCTGTCTTGCGAGCGAAATTATTTCGGTCCGGAAGTAACAAATGTCCCGCTTCCTGTTTGTCCGTCCTCTGCAGTACGGATCAGGTCGGCCCTTCCGACCCCATCACGTGAAAACTGAAAGTATTCCTTCCATCTTTCTTCGAGCTATACATGGCTTGGTCGGCATTCTGCATCAATTCGTCGGCGTCCTTGCCATCTCTGGGGAAGATACCAACCCCCATGCTGGCATGGACGAGCAGCTCGTGTCCGTCGATCTGGATGGCACGCTGGAACCGATCATGTAACTTCTGCGCGATTGCCATGACGTGCTTCGGATCACCGATCATGTCAAGCAAAATGACGAACTCGTCGCCGCCCAGACGCGCTACGGTGTCAACCTCGCGCACCGCTGCTTTCAACAGTTTTGCAACGGCTATCAAAACGCTGTCACCTACCGCGTGCCCGAGCGTGTCATTGATCTCCTTGAAGCGGTCCAGATCGACAAACAGTACGGCAAGCTGCTTGCCGCTACGTCGCGAATTGGCGATGGCGTGTTCCAGCCGGTCGAAGAACATTCTGCGATTGGGCAGACCGGTCAGGAAGTCGTGTCGGGCGAGATGATCAAGTGCTATTTGGCTCTCATTCAGCTTGGATAAATGCGCCATGATTTCCGTCTGCATATCGTTAAAACTACGCGAAAGCAGACCGAGTTCATCATTGCGCGCAAGCGGCAAAGTGCTGATGACATGGTCTCTCGAGAAGCGGTTGATCGCTCTGACCATGGCATTCAATGGACCGGTAACGACGCGGGAAACCAGTGCGGAGAGAATGAGCGCAAGGCCGCTGAAAGCGAGAATGATCTGGATGGTCTCCCAGCTTAGCCTGGCGGTCTCTCGGGTGATATCGTCCAGCGGCTGGGACAAACCGAGAATCACGAAACGCTTCTCAATGGTGTCGCCGAAAGGCAGACGGACGAAGGCCGCGACATGCCCTCCCTGTTTTTGCGGCCCTGCATTGACATTCATCACGACATTCATGTCATTACCATGAATCAGGGACAAGACAGGTCTGAAGGAGTCCTGGATGAGAATGCGCCTACCCCGATCAAAGCCGAAGGTCTGGGTAGCATCCGGATGTACCAAAAAGTCACCCCATTGGTTGCTGAGGTATAACTGATAGGAGCTCGGCAAATTACTTTTTAAAAGACTGGCAAGCCCATTCAGATCGATGTTGATTACGATCAGACCGAGTCTTTTGCCATTTCGTGCGATAACCGGGGTAGAGACTGTCACGGTCGGTTTATCCCGGCCGGAATGCGCCCCCTTCTCATGGTTTATGGTGATATCCGACAAATAGATATCTCCCCGCGCCAGCCGCAACGTGCCGACAACATAAGGGTAATGTTCCTTTTTCTGCAAACCGCCAGCCTGCACCCGTGTCAGTCTCTTGCCATTACGATCGACGCGGACCAGTTCCAGACCATGCTGGCTCGTGCTGATTAGCCGAATCTGGAAATATTCCGGATGCGCCGATAGCATGGCCGCGAAGGTATCGGCCAGTATCTTTTTATCACTTTCGGCGGTCAGCTCATCTGGTGAGATAAAAACATTACTGGCCAGCGGAAGGGCCGCCAGCAACTGTGCGTCCTCGGCAATCACATCGATGATGATTTTCATATTCCGGCCAACCACCTGCGTGGCCGTCAGCAGGTCGCGTTCCGCCGCTCTAGTCAACATGTTTCGACTGGACGAGTAGAAATAATAGCCGGTCAGGCTTGTCGCCAAGATGCCAAATGCGGCAAGCAAAAAGCCAAGCTTGAAGCCGATACCGAATTTCATATAGTCAGGAAATTTCATGGCACAAGAAACTTTTCCGGCAGGCTGACAAAGCTCACTTCAACATGCACATCGAAGCTCTTCTCAAAAGCCTTAACTAGATCGCTGTCGGCATAACCCGGCCACGCCAGCACGCGTAGCGTTTCCACGGCATGGGCTGGGAGACTTAGCGCAAGCGAAACTGACAGGGCAGCGAACAGTCGGCAGACAAGGCGAAGCATTGGCATGACGGGAAGTTAACCAAATGTCATTATACATCCCGTGATCAATAGCTGAACCTCTAAAATCCGGGGGGCTAACCAAGTTGGAAGTGCTGTGGCCAGGTTGGAAGTGCTGTAGAAAGTACTTTTAATAATTTTGTGCTGCCAAACATTCACTTTTGCGGTTGGTTCTTGAGTCCGCCGTTTCGGAGTAGAATCACCGGCAGCTTCCTCATGCATTAAGAATGATTTTGACGGGTGGCCGGAAGAAACAATCCTGCCGCCGCTTCGATTGAACTTATGGTGCCTTCGCATCTCGTTTTTTATGGGGACTAAACGTATGTACCGCAATAACTGGTTAATACCCGCCGTTTGCTTCATTTTCCTGTTTGGCTGCGCGTCACGGCATAAAGCCGAAACAACAAAATCTCCCGCCGAAACCACCAAAGCCGCCAAATCGAAACCAGCCGTACGGGCAGTGAAGTCTGCGGATGGATTGATCGATGGGGAAATCGTTGGCACACCCGCCCCTGATAGCAAATTCGCCCAACTGCAAATCGGCATGACGCTGGGACATGTCGAAAACTTGATTGGGCGACCGAACGATACAGATAGCCGTATCACAGGCAAGCAGTTCCAGCCGTTTTACTTCGGTGGAGATACGCAACGCACAGAGGCCTTTTATAAAAATGAGGGGCAGCTGACCTTTTCGAATATTCACCCGGACAGTGCTGCAGATACGCTGATTCGAATCATGGTTAATCCCAATGCCACCGGAAACCGCTGATTCGCTGATACAGAACCATAGGTATCCTGCTTCATATTGACAGGCAGTGCACAAAAAAATTACATTCGCTCCACTCTGAATTGATCATCACACACTCAACAGCAATCGCTATTCTGGAGATCGCATGTCCAACATCGAATCTGTATTGAATGAAACGCGCGTTTTCGAGCCATCCGCTGAATTCGTCAAGCAAGCCAATGTATCTGGCATGGCGGGCTATCAAGCCCTGTGCAAGGCTGCTGAACAGGATTACGCGGGCTTCTGGGCCAAGCTGGCACGTGAAACTTTGCAGTGGAAAAAACCCTTCACCAAGTCACTCAATGAAAGCAATGCGCCATTCTTCAAGTGGTTCGAAGACGGTGAATTGAATGTTTCTTACAACTGCCTCGACAAGCATCTCGCCGGCCAACCGGAAAAGACTGCAATCATTTTCGAGGCCGATGACGGCAAGGTGACGAAGATCAATTACCGCGATTTGCACGCGCGCGCGTGTCAATTCGCCAACGGCCTGAAGTCGCGCGGCATCAGGAAAGGCGATCGCGTCATCATCTACATGCCGATGAGTATCGAGGCGGTGGTCGCGATGCAAGCCTGTGCGCGCATCGGCGCGATTCATTCGGTGGTGTTCGGCGGCTTCTCCGCCAGGAGCCTGCATGAGCGCATCACCGATGCGCAAGCCTGTGCGGTGATTACCGCCGATGCGCAAATGCGCGGCGGCAAGGTGATGCCGTTGAAACCGGCAGTGGACGAGGCGTTGGCGATGGGCGGTTGCGAAATGGTGCACAGCGTCATCGTGTATCAGCGCGCAAAACCCGATACCGTCCGACCCGATACCGCCTGGAACGCGCAACACGACATCTGGTGGCATGACTTGGTGTTGGGACAAAGCACGGCTTGCGAACCGGAATGGGTCGGCGCGGAACATCCGTTGTTCATCCTCTATACCTCCGGCTCCACCGGCAGACCCAAGGGTGTGCAGCACTCCAGCGGCGGCTATCTGCTCGGCGCGATGCTGTCGATGCAGTGGGTGTTCGATTACAAGGCCGGCGATATTTTCTGGTGTACCGCTGACGTGGGCTGGGTCACCGGCCATACCTACGTTGCTTACGGACCGCTGGCAATGGGTGCGACGCAGGTAGTGTTTGAAGGCATACCGACCTACCCCGATGCCGGGCGTTTCTGGAAGATGATTCAGAACCACAAGGTGACGACCTTCTACACCGCACCCACCGCAATACGCTCGCTGATCAAACTCGGCGGCGAGTTGCCCAGGCAATATGACCTGTCCAGTCTGCGCCTGCTCGGCACGGTCGGCGAACCGATCAATCCGGAAGCGTGGATGTGGTACTACAACACCGTCGGTCAGGCGCGCTGCCCGATCGTGGATACCTGGTGGCAGACTGAAACCGGTTGCCACATGATCGCCCCGCTGCCCGGTGCAATGCCGATCAAGCCGGGTTCCTGCACCCTGCCGCTGCCCGGTATCATCGCAACCATCGTCAACGAAGCGGGCGATGAAGTGCATGACCAGCATGGCGGCTTTCTCGTCATCAAACGTCCATTCCCCTCGCAAATCCGCACCATCTGGGGTGACCCGGAACGCTACAAGAATGGCTATTTCCCCGAAGAAATGCGCGGCTATTATCTGGCAGGTGATTCCGCGCATCGCGATGAAGACGGCTATTTCTGGATCATGGGACGCATAGACGATGTGCTGAAAGTATCCGGCCACCGTCTCGGCACCATGGAAATCGAGTCCGCCCTCGTCGCCAATCCCCTGGTGGCGGAAGCCGCCGTGGTCGGCAAACCGCACGACATCAAGGGCGAAGCAATTGTCGCCTTCGTCGTGCTGAAAGGCGCGCGCCCCGCCGACCCCGCAACCTCCGCACAACTCGCCGAAACCCTGCGCACCTGGGTGGCCAAGACCATCGGCCCGATCGCCAAACCGGATGAAATCCGTTTCGGTGACAATCTGCCCAAGACCCGTTCCGGAAAAATAATGCGCCGCCTGCTACGCGCAATCGCCAATGGTGAAGAGATTAGCCAGGATGTTTCGACTCTGGAAAACCCAGCGATACTCGAACAGTTAAAAAATCCGGTGCGTTAATTTGTAGGAAGGTTGGAGCGTAGCGATACCCATCTGCTTCATTATCGAGCATTCCATAATTTGCGACAGCAGCTTCGTTCGGGCTGATGCTTCGCCCTTCGATACCTCAGGAGCCTCAGCACAGTGTACGTCCGTTCGTGGTGAGGTATCGAACCATTACGGTTGTATTGAAGCCCGAGGTTGACGCAAGGTTTCACCCTTCGATACCTCAGGGTGAACGGCTTAATAAATTACGGAATGATCAATAACCAGCGGCAGAGACTGCGTTGGGTTGTGGTTTATCTGCAACACGCCAGACTATTCAGATTGACCTGGTCGCAACATCTCGCTACCATCACGACGGTTTCGACCTAACTGGAGGCATGATTGTGCCATTGATTCGACTAATTTTTTCTGCACTGCTCGCCATTTGCGCAGCCACCATGCCGGCATTTGTTCACGCAGCCGAGAATCTTTTGGCCGGGCACCCGGAAGAAACGCTCGCGCTTAACAGTCCTTTGACAGAGGAACCTGTACCGGAGTGGCTACCATCAGTCCGCGATATCAGAATCGAGCTCATCCCGGAAGCTGATCTGAAGGCCCATGACCTATGGCCGCGCATACGCAGCGGTTTCGCGATGCGCGAACTCGATACCCCATTGATCGCCAGGCATGAAAAATGGTATGTCGACCATCCCGATTACTTCGCGCGCATGATCGATCGCGCGCGCCGCTACCTGTACTACATCACGGAAGAAGTGGAACGTCGCGGCATGCCAAGCGAAATCGCCCTGCTGCCGATGATTGAAAGTGCCTTTAATCCAGGGGCATATTCAAGAAGTCGTGCTTCCGGCATCTGGCAATTTATGCCGTCCACCGGCAAAAAATTCGGTATGCAGCAGAACTGGTGGTATGACGGCCGTCGAGACGTGATCAGCGCAACCAACGGCGCGCTCGACTACCTGCAAAAACTGCACGACATGTTCGGCGACTGGGATTTGGCCCTCGCCGCATACAATTGTGGCGAAGGCGCAGTGCAACGCGCGCAGGCACACAACCGCAAGCGCGGCCTGCCGGTCAACTACGCGAGCCTGAAATTGCTGAAGGAAACGCGCAATTACGTACCTAAATTGCTGGCCATCAAAAACATCATTGCCAATCCCGCCAGCTTTGCACTGGCACTGCCCGAGATCCCCAACGAACCCTATTTTGCCACAGTCGCCACCACCAAACGCATCGACGTAAAACTGGCCGCCCAGTTGGCCGACATCTCGGAAGAAGAGTTCGCCGCGCTAAATCCCGCACACAACCGCCCGGTGATTTTGCAGGGAAGCAGCGATTTGATTCTGCTGCCGATGAACAAAGTGGAAACCTTTCGTGCCAACCTGCAAAGCTATGACAAACCGCTGGTCAGCTGGCAATCATATCAACCCAAGAAGGGCGAGCGCCTCGACAAACTGGCACCTCGCTTCGGCCTATCGTTGGAAAACCTCAAATCCGTGAATGGCCTCACTGCTCGCGGCAATATCAGCACCGGACAAACCCTGTTGGTGCCGCTCAACGGCGAAGAATCTGAAAGCGAATTCGAAGCCTTCAATATGCACCTCGCTCCCACCGATAGTCGCACAGGAACCCGACACATCGTGCGCAGGGGTGAAACACTTGGCGGTTTGGCGCGCCGTTATCATGTCAGCATCGCCAAGCTGAAACAATGGAACGGGCCGCTGAATATAATCAGGATCGGTCAAACCATCGTTACCGCGCAGGCAGGATTCAGCCAACCTTACGGTCACCGTAGCAAATCCAGGGATCGCTCGCGCAAAGTGGCACTAAGTGGCACAAACAATAACGGCTCATTACAGGGAATCTAGCCGCGCGGCGACAACTTTGCCGAAAAGAAAGGGAGCCTCTAAAAATTCAGAGTTCGCCCAAATGCAAGGCGCGTAAAAAATTTCGCCGCGCCGCATATGTTTTATATGTAAGCAAGAAATTTTTTACGCAACGCAGCAGTTGGGATGAAATGTGGATTTTTAAAGGTTCCCGAAAGTGAAATAGCGGTATCCTTTCCACATCCCCCACACCCCACTCACCAAGCCAGCCGCGCCGCGATGGCGAATCACAGAAAAAGCCAATACCACGGGCGACCAGCAAAGGATGGCAACGCAAAAAACGCACGGCAGCCACTCCTTCGTCGGCCAGTGCCAGCGGGGTCTGCCAATGCATCCGATCTCGGTCATCTGCTCACGCTGCGCGGCGAGTCTTGCCAACAACTCACCGCGACTTTGCATCAGTTCAAACATTTTTTCATTCATGGCCCCAGTTGTTCCCTTGGCTCCAGTTGTTCCCTGTCCTTGGCCAACTCGGCAAGACTGACGGAAAACAATTTTGATTTGGACTGCGCCTTATTGCGCAATAACATCGCCATCAGCGTACCCAGCATGAAGAACAGAATACATAGCCCACCCAGCACAGCGAAACGGTTGTCATCCCAGAGCAGCACCACGATGAATACCGTGAACAACAGCACGCCCATGCCAAAACAAAATAGTGCGCACAAATAAAAAAGAAGTATCTGCGTCAGGCGCAGACGCTCTTCTTGCAGCTCATTCGCCAGCAGTTCAAGCCGCGTCGAAACGATGGAAGTCAGCGTCGAAGCCAGTCGCTTGACCGATCCCATCAGGCCTGAACTTGCCTCCGGCATGGCTTATTGACGGCGTGAAATCAGCATGCCCACAATCAAGCCGACACCTGCACCGATTCCTACTGCCTTCCATGGATTCTCATGCACGTACTCGTCGGTCGCCCTTGCCGCTTCCTTGGTCTTGGCGATCACAGCCTCCTCGGCAGCGGAAAGGCGCACCTTGGCAGCCGCTAAATTTTCCTGAATGCGCTCACGCGCTGCAGACACTTTCTCGCCTGCAAGACCGGCTGTTGCACGCAACAACTCTTCGGCGTCTGTCACTACTACGCGAAAATCCTGCATAAGTTTTTCTTTGCTGACTTCGCTTTCTGCTTTTGCTAATTTGGTGCGCATGATTCACTCCTTAAAATAAAATTTATCGTGGTCAATTACCACTCAAATCCCCGTTTACTATCCGTTTACTACCGGAGAACCCGTTACCCTTGTAAACCTAAAATACCCTGTCGTCAACCCAAACTATCGCCATATAAATAGCAATGCACGCTATGTGTTGGCGAGTGATTTGTCGCTGACGGATAGCTCTTTCGGCATTGTTCCATGGCATGTGAACAGCGCGGGGCAAAATGGCAACCTTGCGGCGGATTGGCCGGTGACGGCAAGTCCCCTTCCAGCCTGATGCGCTCCCCTCGCGCACCGTCAATGCGTGGCACGGCGGACAACAACGCCTGTGTGTATGGATGCTTGGGTGCGCGCAACACCTCCTCTGCCGTGCCACGCTCCACGATGCGCCCGAGATACATCACACACACTTCATGCGCAAGATATTCCACCACCGCAAGATTGTGAGTGATGAACAAATAGCTCAGGTCCAATTTTTGCTGCAACGACTTCAGCAAGTTCAGAATTTGCGCCTGCACCGATACATCCAGCGCACTGGTCGGCTCATCGCAGATCAACAGTTGCGGTGACACCGCAAGCGCGCGCGCGATGGCGATGCGTTGTCGCTGCCCGCCGGAAAACTCATGCGGATAACGCCACTTGATATTGCGCGCCAACCCGACCTGATCGAGCAAAGTATCGATGTGCTCCTGGCGTGCCGCACTGTTGTTCTCGATATTCAGCGCGGTCATGCCCTCCTCGAGAATTTCTGCGACGCGCATTTTCGGATTCAGCGAAGCATACGGGTCTTGAAACACCATCTGCATCGCGGCGCGCTGTTCACGGCTATTGGCTCCGATCAATTCTCGTCCGGCAAACCGCACACTGCCCGCAGTGGGCGGAATCAACTGCAACAGTGCCTTGCCCAGCGTAGTCTTGCCGCAACCGGATTCGCCCACCAGTGCCAGCGTGCGCCCCCGTGGAATCTCCATCGACACCCCATCCACCGCTTTCACCTGGCCGATCTCGCGCTGCAACACGCCTTTGCGAATGGGGAAGTGGACGCGCAAGTCGGAGACTTGCAGGAGCAAGGTGCAAGGTGCAAGGTGCAAGGTGGGTTTGGAGTCATCCTGACGCTGCTCCGACTTACCCTTGCTCCCAACTTCTTGTACCTTGCCCCTTGTCCCTTGTCCCTCATAAAGATGACACCGCACCCCCTGCCCTTCTCCAACCTCCGTCCAATCCGGCGTTTTCTCGCTACACAACGACCAGGCTTTATCGCAGCGTGCGGTAAAGCGGCAGCCCTGCGTGATGCTGCCCAGCGGCGGCACGCTGCCGGGAATGGCGGTCAGCGGCTGGTTGCGTCTTGCCGCATGTGGCAGCGCGGCGAACAGTTTTTGTGTGTAAGGATGCAAAGGTCGCGCGAATAATTGCTCGCGCGTGGCCTGCTCGACGATCTGTCCGGCATACATCACGCCGACCTGATGCGCCATTTCCGCCACCACACCGAGGTCATGCGT
>PLBS01000071.1:23762-38293 GCA_003134595.1 Gallionella sp.
TTCATGCCGCCGGAAAGCTGGAACGGATATTCCGCCACGCGCCGCGTGGCATCCGAGATGCCGACCTGAGCTAACAATTGAATACTGAGCTGTTGCGCCGCTGTGCCACGCAAGCCTTGATGCAACGCCAACACTTCAGCTATCTGCTCACCAACCGTCATCACCGGATTCAAACTCAGCCCAGGTTCCTGAAAAATCATCGCGACATTGCCGCCGCGCACTGCGCGCATCTCGCGTTCGCGCAGGCCGAACAGATCGATGTCATCCAACTGTGCCATGCCGCCCGCACGCACCACGCCATCCGGCAGCAGACGCAACAGCGACAGCGCGGTCATGGATTTCCCGCAGCCGGATTCGCCGAGCAGCGCGAAGGTCTTGCCCACCTGGATGCTGAAAGAAATGTCGTCGACGATGCGCGCGCCGTTGCGCAACTGTGTTATCAGGCCGGAGACACAGAGGATGTCACCCATCATGCCACCGCTTCGGTCCGATTCAAGCGCGGATCAAACGCATCGCGCACCGCGTCGGCAAACAGATTCGCCGCCAGCACCAGCACCAGCATGAAGCTGAACGCGGCGGCCAACGCCCACCACACCATAGGCTCGCGCCCCATCTCCAGCCGCGCCGCATTGATCATGGTACCGAAACTGATCATGGAAGGGTCAACACCCACGCCGACGTAGGACAGCACGGCTTCGGCCAGCACCAGCCCGCTGAAATCCATTACCAGCGAAATCAGCACGATGTGCATCACGTTCGGCATGATGTGGCGCGCCAGAATGCGCATTGAAGACACGCCAAACGCCTGCGCCGCCTGGATGTATTCCAACTCGCGCAACTTGAGCGTTTCACCGCGCAACAAGCGGCACAGCCCGGTCCAACTGGTGACACCGAGAATCATGCACAGGAACACCAAACGCAGATCGGCGCGCGACGCGGAGGTATCGAACCATTGCGGATGCGTATCGATGGTCACCTGCATCATCAGCACCGCTGCGGCAATCAGCAGCACGCTGGGTATGGAACTCAGCACGGTATAGACATACTGGATCACATCATCCACCCAGCCGCGCAAATATCCTGCCGCGATGCCCAGTAGCAAAGCCAGCGGCAAGGTGACCAGCGTGGTAACAGTGCCGATGATCAGCCCGGTGCGGATGCTTTTCAGCGACAGGTACAGCACGTCCTGCCCAACCTTGTCGGTGCCGAGCACGTGATACGCAGCAGCGAGATTAACGGTCATGCCGATCAAAGCCGAGATGATGAGAGTAGCAATCAGCAAGGCGCTTAGCGGCCAGCCGCGTTGCGCCAGCCATCTCTTGCTGCCAAACACAATAACCAACCCCACCATCAGCCCAACCAGCGCACCTGTCAGTCCGCGCCACAGTACATCACCATCACGCTGCTGCTCATCCGTCAGATGGACGCCACCGTAGCGCAAACGTGGATAGTCGCGCAGTACATTTCCACTAGCATCGCTGGTACTCTCCTTGGCATACAGCGTCACTGCCAACGGCGCGGAATAGGTTTTCTCGGTTTGTGCGCGCAGCGGCGTAACCAGCTTGTCGAACACGCTCAACACCTCCGGCGAATACACCGTTTTGCCATTGCTCTGCTCCGGCAAAGCGACGCGGTAATGCAACGTATCTAGCAGGCCAACCACGAGGAAAAACGACAGCACCAGCAGCGACACCATCGCAACTCTGCTCTGCGCCACACGCTGCCACGGCAGCAGCAGATGCTCGCGCTGCCGCACATACCACGCGCTCATAATGCTCGCCGCCAGCAGCAAAAAAACCAGCGCGTCGCTCCATAGGATGACTGGCATGAAACTCATTGCAGTCTTACTCTCGGGTCGACCATCGTGTAGGAAATATCGGTGAGGATCAGCCCAGCGATATACAGCAGTGAGCCGAGAAACACCATCGCGCGCACCACGCCAAAATCTTCTGCTTGGATTGCGTTGATGGTGTAGCTGCCCAAGCCCGGAATGCCGAAGAACGACTCGATAAGCAAACTTCCCAAGAACAACGACGGAATGACCACTACGACACTAGTAAGAATCGGGATCATCGCGTTCTTCAACACATGGCGGAACATCACGCGCAGTTCGGACAAACCCTTGGCGCGCGCGGTGCGCACATAGTCTTTACCGACCTCTTCGAGGAAAATGGTGCGATACAACCGACTGCTAGAACCTATACCGCCCACCACACCGATGACGATGGGAAGCACCACAAACTTGAAACTATCCGCCCCCCCCGCGTAACCAGAGATGGGAACAAGATGCCACAGCTTGCTTACAAGGAATTGCCCTCCGACGATGTAAAACAAACCGGACACCGACATCAGCACCACGCACAATGTCACGCCCGCCATATCCAGCGCGGTGGCGCGAAACAACGCCATCAGCAACGAAAAGCTGACAGCGACGACAAGTCCAATGATAAAAGTCGGCAGCGCAATCGCCAGACTCGGCCCCATGCGCGTTGCGATTTCGCGACCGATGCTGCGCCCGTCATCCGAGTAGCCGAAGTCGAGCACGAACATGCTGGCGGACTTCTGCCAGAAAATCGTGCCGGTGATTTTGTCCGTGCCGATGGCCGCACTGTTCAGCAATAACGGCTTGTCATAGCCGCGCTGCTGTTTCCATTTTTCAATCGCATCGGGCGTGACGCGCTTGATGCCAAGCTGCATGCGCGCCATGTCATCCGGCGTATTCACCACGAAGAACAACGCGAAGGTAAGCAGGTTAACCCCGACCAGAATTGGCAGGGAATACAAAATGCGGCGAATTAGGTAGGCGATCATTCAGTAATTAACCCGAATATTTCATAAGATACACAATTATTGAAGGTACACACTGTACTGTAGAAGAATATGTTGAGACTGCCTCAATCAGTAAAATAGTTGCAAATTTATGTACCCGAATAATACAATGGCAGGAATGCCCTGAGGAGAATGACATGCTTCACGTAAAAAACCACATCGCCGTTGGCCTCGCCCTGGCCGTTCTTTTCACGACCTCGACTGCATTCGCCAAGAGTACCCACAAAGCTTTGGCTCCCGTCTCTGCTGGAGTCGAAATGAGCGACGACAGTGCGGAAGCAATCAAGTTACGCAGCGGTCCAGGCGACCCGGTCGCAGGCAAGGACAAATCGCAGCTGTGCCAAGGCTGCCATGGAGAGGTAGGCATCAGCCTCGAGGGCATGGCTCCCAAGCTTGCCGGGCAATATGGCAAATATATTGCCAAGCAACTCCGCAACTTCCAGGCAGGCACACGCACGCACCAAATCATGAGCGCCATAGCAGCGACAGTTAGCGATGACGACCTGGCCGATATTGCCGCTTATTTCGCCAGCCAGACTAAAATGAAAGGCGACGGCCATGACAACGAGCTCGGAAAGAAGTTATTTTTGCACGGCGACATGTCGAGAATGATGGTCGCCTGCGTCAACTGCCACGGCGTGAACGGCAAGGGCAAGTCTCCCGGCAATCCGGTGTTCCCGGTGATCGGTGGCCAGCATAAGGATTACCTGCGCGGACAACTGATTAATTTCAGGGATGGTGATCGTGGCAACAGCCCGGGTGGCGTGATGAACATAATCACCCAGAAGCTGACTGACGAAGAACTCGACTCGTTGGCGGATTATGTTTCGGGACTGTAGCCAGGTCGAACAGATGCAGCCGCAATCACCATGTCTGCTTGAACGGGATTGATATAAAAGTTACAATAATCCGACAATAAAAAGCTGGATTGTTTGAGGGCGGAACTGGCTATTTTTCCGGCGGCTTCAACATTAATTTCAAGAACTAGGGCGGGAATAATGAGCAAATCTAAATTCATGTTATCGTCATTACTGATGCTGGCCATCAGCGTTTCGCAGTTGGGAACGGCTAATGCAGCGGAATCGACCGTTGGCATCAATGTCGCAAACGGCGAGACCATCTTCAACGAAGGCAAAGGCGATGCGGCTGCTTGCCAGGGATGTCACGGGGAAAAAGCGCTGGGTAATGACGATATGGGTGCCCCGCGTCTGGCGAATATTGGCCAGGCTTATGTCATCAAGCAACTCACAGACTTTGCGGCGGACAGACGCATCCCTGACGGTGCCGGCTCGGCCATGAACGGTTTTGCCAAGGCGTTGAACGAGCAAGATCGCCGCGACGTAGCTGGGTATCTCTACACCTTGGACTATCAGGTTGATCCGTCCGACCTGAAAGGTCTTGTAGCCAACGGCAACAAGGTCGGCAAACCAGAGTTGGGAGAAGTCATCGTCACGCAAGGCGTGAAAGGCAAGCTTCCCCCGTGTCAGGACTGTCATGGATTTAACGGGCGCGACCCAAGGTTTCCGGCAATTAACCAGCAGAAATTTGTGTATCTGGTTAATCAGTTGAATAACTGGCGCAATGACAGCAGGGCAAATGATCCAACGGTCGAAAAAGTCGGGATCATGCGGAGAATCGCGAAAAACCTAACCGATGACGACATTGCCAACATCGCTGCCTTCCTGTCCACGGCTCCCAGGGTGTCGCCGGGTGGAGATACCAATAAAAAGTAATTAACAATCCAGCCCTGGTAACGGTTGGGGTAGTGTAGTTTTACCGTAGCCATTTGATAACTTACGCGTACCGCTGCGATTTCTGGCTCAAGCGGAGGGAGAATAATATGTTTCACACGAAAAGCAACATTGCCGTCGGCTTGGCTCTACTCGTAATGCTCACGGGTACAACAGCATTTGCCCGAAACGAAAACGCCAATCCGCTTACGGGACAAATCGGTGTCGCCCCCGACGACGACAGCGCCGAGTCTATCAAGTTGCGCAGCGGTTCCGGCGACCCGGTCGCGGGCAAGGAAAAATCGCAGTTGTGCCAAGGCTGCCACGGTGAAGAAGGCATCAGCATCGAGGGCCTGATTCCCAAGCTCGCAGGGCAATACGCCAAATATATCGCGAAAGAACTCCGCAATTACCAGGCTGGCACACGGTCACACCAGATCATGAACGCCATGGCTGCCACCATCAGCGATGACGACCTGGCCGATATTGCCGCTTATTTCGCAAGCAGGACCAAGATGAAAGGTGCCGGGTCGAACAGCGAGCTTGGAAAGAAACTGTTTTTTCATGGCGATATAACCAGAACGATGGTGGCCTGCGTCAATTGTCACGGTGTTAACGGCAAGGGTCTGACCCCGAATACTTCGATGTTCCCGGTGATCGGCGGTCAGCAAAAGGACTACATTCGCCGGCAACTGGTTAATTTCAGGAAAGGCGATCGCACCAACAGTCCGAACGGCATTATGAACAGGATTACCCAGAAACTGACAGACGACGAACTCGAAGCGTTGGCTGACTATGTTTCAGGGCAGTAAACAAATCATCATGATGGCCACTTGAACGAGACGACTGAGAGATACAAGTTTAATCCGGGTTCCCATGGATCGCTGAAATCAGATACACAGATACAGTCCGCCCCCAATAAAATAAGTCAGCAATCTTGAAGTAGTGACGACCCCCGAACCCATCAACGCGATTTTGTACCGTTGCAATCCTGGAGTTCAATCTCCACGCCGCGGCGTTGCTTATGCGATTTTTAACACAGGTCAACACATCCGCCAGCCGAGTCGTTGCATACGCTGTCAACCACCCCTTTCCACCCTCCCTATGCTGCTTCGAATCTCGTCTTCCAGGTCTCCTGTAGCCACTCCGTCCGCTTCACCTCTAACCATCTTTCGGAATGGCATAAAACCGGACCGTTAATTTGCTATCCTATGATGAAGGAACCCTATGTTGACATGACCACGATTAGGAGAAATAGTCGCTTATGCGCATCGCTATGACAAGAGGAGAATGGCATGCTCCACATTAACAGCAACATTGCTACAGGCCTGACACTGGCCGTTCTGCTCGTGGCCACGGCCGCGTTCGCCCAGAGCGACACGACTAATCCGCTCAAGGGAAGCGTCGATGCCGATGTCGACAGTGCGGAAGCTATCAAGCTGCGTAGCGGCACCGGCAACCCGATCGCAGGCAGGGAAAAATCACAACTGTGCCAGGGCTGTCACGGCGAGTACGGCATCAGCACCGAACCTCTCATTCCCAAGCTCGCCGGACAATACGGCAACTATATCGCAAAAGAGGTCCGCAATTACCAGGCTGGCATCCGTTCACACCAGATCATGAACGCCATGGCGGCGACCATTGCTAACGATGAAGATCTGGCCGATATTGCTGCTTATTTCGCCAGCCAGAATAAAATGGAAGGCGACGGCTCGGCAGACAATCAGCTCGGAAAGGAATTATTTCTGCACGGCGACACATCCAAAATGAGACTCGCCTGCGTAAATTGCCATGGTGTAAGCGGCAAGGGCGTAGATCCAAAAATTTCGATGTTCCCGGTGATCGGCGGCCAGCACAAGGATTACATTCGTCGACAACTCGTTAATTTCAGGGACGGCTATCGTACCAACAGTCCTAACGGCATAATGAACCGGATTGCCGACTCGCTGACTGATACCGAAATCGAATCGCTGGCGGACTATGTTTCCGTGCAGTAACTGGAAGCATAGTCACTTCCATGCACCAAATGACATGAGGAGAATGGCATGTTTCACATTAATAGAAACTTAACTGCCGGCCTGGCCCTAGTCGTTCTGTTCACGACTGCGGCCGCATTCGCCCAGAACAATAACGCGAAGTCAATTACGCCTCGCATCGGCGACCCGGTCGCGGGTAAGGCCAAATCGCAGTTGTGCCAAGGCTGTCACGGCGAGGACGGCAACAGCCTCGCGACCCCTGTCCCAAAACTCGCCGGACAAAATGCTGCATATATTTCAAAACAGGTCCACAATTTTCAGGCCGGCACGCGTACCCACCGGATCATGAACGACTTAGCGACTACCGTTAACGATGACGACCTTATCGATATTGCCGCTTATTTCGCCAGCCGGAATAAAATGAAAGGCGATGGGTCGGCAGGCAACCAAATTGGAAAGGACTTATTTTTAAACGGCGATGCGCACAGAATGATATTCGCCTGCGTCAATTGCCACGGTGCAGGCGGCAAGGGCATGGAGCCAAATCCTTCGATGTTTCCGGTGATTGGCGGACAACACAAGGATTACCTAAGCCGGCAACTCCTCAACTTCAGGAACGGCGATCGCCACAACAGTCCGGACGGCGTTATGAACGGAATTACCAAGTCACTGACCGACGCGGAACTCGAATCGTTGGCAGAGTATATTTCCGGGCAGTAGGCAATCATTTGAGCTATCATTTAGCCAGCGCGGACAAAAATCTGGTCCGGGTAGACATTTAATTTGAAAGGTTCATCATGGATTCAAAAACTCGCACACTTATAATAGCGGTAATTATGGCTGTGATCTTATGGCTGCTGGGCGGATTTGTGTTTGGCCATGTACTTGGGATAATTTGCGTATTTTTAAGCATCGTCATTGTGGGATTGGCCACAGGCAACATGATGAACACGCCGGAGCCAACATCTGGCAAAAAGTAACCATCCGGCAAGACCGCGATTTAACGCCACCGCAGGGTGGCGTGTTTCCTGGTCGAAGTAACATGTGACAATAACCAAGACTCCAGGCGATTCTGAATAGAATTAGCAGGTATTATTTTCCCGTTTGCTGCTTGCGATTACACAGGAAGAATTACTATCCATGAACAAGCTGCTGCCTTATCCATTCTTCGTTCTTTTTTCCATGCTGGCTTTCAACATCACCGCCTTCACGGTGATGCTGCAAATGGATATGCTGGCATTCAACGCAACCGTCTTTAAGGTTATCGCATGGCTGGTTACGGCTGGATCATGGTCTCTTGTTTATATTTATCGCAACAAGTAGACCGCGTCGTTTCTTGCGAGCACCGCAAACAAAAAGGCCAAACTAGTGTTGGCCTTTTTGTTACTTGCAAAAGTTCGTCATTCCGGCAAAAGTCATTTCGCTTCTTCGCGCTGACGCAACACGCGCCACAGCCAAACACCAAACAGCAACACTACCACCACACCCAGCCACAGCGGCCAGCGTGCGGGCTGATTCCAGTCGCGGCGCAGTGCATCGCGCCGCTTGGCATCCACGCGCCAATATTTGAGTTTATTGTTTGCCATCACGTTGGCTTTGACGTTGCTCAGCCAGCTGTGCTGCAACACATAATTTTTCGGATGAAAACCCCACAGCCACGGGGAATCGCGGCACACGATTTCCAGCATGCGATCTATGATTGCCTGGCGCGCCGGACTGTTTTCCATGTTTTTCATTTGCTCAAACAATTTGTCATATTCCGGGCTGCTGTAATTCGCGGCGTTCTCGCCCCCCTTACTCACCTTGGCTTGCGCGCTACTCAACAGAAATAAAAAGTTTTCCGGATCGGGGTAGTCGGCATTCCAGCCGAAGTAGAACATCTGCGTATCGCCCTTGCGGATCTTGTCCTGAAAGCGATTGTAGTCGGTGCTGCGCGCCACCAATTGCACTTTGATTTTGTCGAATTGTTTGCGCAGCCAGTCGAGCCGTGACTTGTCCCCTACGCCACTCGCGGTGGTATCCAGATTGATCACCAGCGGCTGACGTGTTTGCGCATCCACGCCGTTAGGGTAGCCTGCTTCAACGAGCAGCCGCTTGGCTGTTTCGATGGATTTGCGCTTCGGCGCGCCATCCACCCAGTCATACACATAGTGATTGATCCCCGCCTCGCCCTCGCGGTAGCCGAAGATGCCGGGCGGGATCGGCGACTGTGCTGCGATGCCGCGCCCGTTGGCGAAAATGGAGACAAACTCTTCGAAGTCCACCGCAATCGCAATCGCCTGCCGCAGCTTGCGCGCCCGCTCACTACTGCCGCCAACCGTTGCATCAAGCCAGTTGAAGCCGGTATACATGGTTGAAGTCGCCACCGCAGTCGAAAGCGTGATGCCCTGCGCCCTCATCGCGTCGGTCACTGTTGCCTCGCCGCCGACATTCACCTGCACCGCCTGATCGAAGCTGTCCGAGCTGATGCCGGAGGCATCGTAGTAGCCTTGTAAAAACTTGTTCCAGTAAGGAATGGTTTCCTTCTCCAGCGTGAACACGATCTGATCGATCAGCGGCAACGACTTGCCCGTATCCACCAGCAAGCCGGCGGCTGCATCGCCCGCTTCGCCTGCAGTGGGATAGGTCTCACTGTCATAATACGGATTGCGCGTCAGCACCATGCGCTGGTTGGGATTGTTCTCGGACAGGTAATATGGCCCGCTGCCCACCGGCCACCAATCCAAAATCAGGTTGCGTTCACGCATGCCGTCCTGCGCGTAGAACCGCTCGGCCTCGACCGGCATCGGCGCGAAGAACGGCATCGCCAGCCAGTAGGCGAACTGAGGATATTTACCGTATACCTCGATACGATAAGTGTGTTCGTCAACCACCTGCACGCCTGGTAGCGGATACTTGTTCAGGTCGAGAAACGCGCCGGGATTTTTCTTCACTGCCTGTTGCAGCGCCGCGGCGTAATCTTTCAGACCGACGATGTATTCGCTCATCACGCCGAAAATCGGCAGATGCAATTGCGGATGGGCGAGGCGTTTGATCTGATACGCATAATCCGCTGCCGTGACAGTACGTGTACCGCTGTGAGGGAAATCGCTCAATGCATGNNGCAAACGCCGGATGCGGCTGATAGCGCAGGTTCGGCTTGATATGGATCTCATACACGCTGAAGGCGATCTTTTCCGCAGGCGCAGTGTCCGGCAGCGGCTGGTGATGCTTGTCCAGATAACGCACTGTCGGCATTTGCGCCGCCGCCAGTGGCACCAGTTGATAAGGGCGTTTCAGGTAATGGTATTGCAACGGCGGCGCGTAAATCTGCGCCAGAAACTCATACTCGTTTTCGCTATACGCCTGCGCCGGATCGAGATGTTTGGGGCGTTCGGTGAACGCGGTATAAAAAATGGACTTGCCCCCGTCCGCCGCAGGATAAGGATTGTTCCACAACCCTCCATCACAGGCGGAAAGCAGCACGACTAGCAGGGAAACTAACATGACTCTCATGGCGCGAAGTTTAGCGGAATAGCATAAACACGTCATGGTTAAGGTTGGCACAGTTAATGTTGACACAGCCAGGCTGTTGAACAACACTGTGTGCGCAAATTATCGGCACCTCTCGACACGCAGAAACAACCATGAACCCAGACTGGCAAAATTTCCTCATCCAACACGGCGCGACCATCGATGCGGGCGTAGTACAACGCTTTGGCGACACCGCCGCAGAGCTGGATGCAATGATGCAAGTCACGGTGCTGTGCGACCTGAGCCAGTTTGGCACATTGCGCGTGTCCGGCGAGGAAGCGCAGTCGTTCCTGCAAAACTTGCTGAGCAACGACATACGCGAAGTCAACAGCAGCCGGGCGCAACTCAGCAGTTTAAATACCGCGAAGGGACGGATGCTGGCGACCATGCTGATCTGGCGCGACGGCGACGATTATCTGTTGCAACTGCCGCGCCCGCTGGCGGAGGCTATCCGAAAAAAATTGAGCATGTATGTGCTGCGTGCCAAGGTGAAAATTACCGATGCGAGCGACGAAATCATTTCACTGGGGCTGTCAGGCGCAAGTGCGCAGGAAGTTTTGCGTGAACAATTCGGCGAATTGCCGCAGCAGCAACTGAGTATGACCAAAATCGCTCCGGGCTGCGTGATGAAAATCGACGACACGCGCCTGCAAATCAACACCACGGCACAACACGCGCCAGCTCTGTGGGAAATACTCAGCCGGCACGCGCAACCCGTTGGCAGCGGTTGTTGGGACTGGCTCAATATCAGCTCCGGCATCCCAATGATCCTGCCGCAGACGCAGGAGCAATTCGTCGCGCAAATGGTGAATTTCGATCTCATTGGCGGTGTGAATTTCAAGAAGGGCTGCTATCCGGGGCAGGAAATCGTGGCACGCATGCAGTATCTGGGCAAATTGAAGCGGCGCATGTATCTGGCGCATCTCAATAGCAGTGACACTCCTCAAGCAGGCGACGAATTATTCAGCGCGGATGACGAAAAACAATTGTCCCGGCACCGGATGGAAGGGCAAGCCAGCGGCATGATTGTCAACGCCGCACCCGCTCCCTCTGGCGGTTACGACGTGCTGGCGACGGTGCAAATCGCCAGCCGGGAAACGCAGGCGGTGCTCTGGAAGTCATTACAAGGTGCGGCGCTGCAGTTCTTGCCGCTGCCTTATCCACTGCCCGATGCTTGAACACGATTCCCCGCCAAGAAATTAATTCAGATTCGATATTCACCCGTTGCCTCTATGGACAAGCCCCGCTCCCCACTCTCCCGCATCCATTTAATCGCGTTAATGGTGATCCTGCTGATCGCGCTCAACAGTGTGTGGCTGAACCTATTCAGCACACTCGACAACCGCCTCAGCGATTTTGTTGTGCGTTATGTCGCACAACAACTCAGCCCTGACACGGACATCGTGATCGTCGATATCGACGAAGCCAGCCTCGCCGCGATGCAGGACACGGCGGGGAGCTGGCCGTGGCCGCGCGCGGTGCATGGCGAGCTGCTGCAGGGCATCGCGCGGCAGCAACCGCGCGCGATCGTGTTCGACATTATGTTCAGTGAACCGGATCGCTATCGCCCCGAAAGCGACCAGTTCTTTAACCAGGTGCTGCACGATCTGCACAACGTTTATTTTCCGATGTTGCAACTGGAAGGCAATCAGGCCGGCGGCGTCCCCCTGTCGGAAATTGCGCGCGTCATCGACCTGCCCCATGCCGCCAACGCAGATCCGAACGCACGTGCCATACTGCTGCCACCTCAAGCCGTCGCAACAGAATCGTGGCGTGTCGGGCTGATCAATTTGACGGAGGACACGGACGGCATCGCGCGGCGTTATGAATTGCGCCGCGATGTTTCCGGCTGGCAACTGGAGTCGTTGCCCGCGCGCGTGATGCGCGATCTCGGTTACACCATCCCGCAGCAGCCGTACATCGATCTGCACTGGCGCGGCGACAGCAATGCGTTCAAGCATATCTCCTACAGTGAGTTATATGCCGACCAGTCGCGCCAGAAGCCGCAGCGCGATGCTCACGAACTGACCGGAAAGATCGTCGTCATCGGCACCACCGCTGCCGGCTTGCACGACATCCGCGCCACACCGATATCCAGTCTGTATCCCGGCGTGGCGATACTTGCCACTGCGCTGGATAATCTGAAGAATCAACGTTACCTGCATGCCGCGCCGGCTTATTTCGCGCCGCTGATTGCCATGCTGCTGATCATCATGCAAATGCCGTTGTTTGTCCGGCGCCGCCTCGACGTGTTCAGGATAGGCGGCGCATTGCTGCTGCTGAGCCTTATGCTGCTTGCGGCGCAATACTTCGCGATGACGCAGCTTTACAGCGTCCCACTGTTGACCCCGCTGCTGTTCGGCTGGGGATTCTATTTTTCCGCCGCGCTTAGCGAATATCTGCGCGAGAAAAAATCGCGCGAACAAACGGTGCGCATTTTCAACCGCTTTCTCGATCCGCGCGTGGTCAGCTCGCTGGTCGCACAGGGCGAAACACCGCAATCGCTGAGCGGCCAGGCACGCGAAATCACCGTGCTGTTTTCCGACATACGCGGCTTCACCACGCTGTCGGAAAAGCGCTCGCCGGAAGAGATCGTCAGCCTGCTGAACCGCTACTTCAGCCTGCAAGTGGAAATCATCTTTCGCCACGGCGGTACACTGGACAAGTTCATCGGCGACGCGATCATGGCGTTCTGGGGTGCGCCACAGGACGATCCGCAACATGCGGAACATGCGGTGGCGGCAGCATTGGAAATGGAACAGTCGCTGCTGCGCTTTAAAGCCGAGTTGGGCGAGGAGGGCAAGGATTTCGATGTCGGCATCGGCATCCATACCGGCAAAGCGGTGGTCG
Organism: Gallionella sp.; assembly: GCA_003134595.1. Taxonomy (GTDB): domain Bacteria; phylum Pseudomonadota; class Gammaproteobacteria; order Burkholderiales; family Gallionellaceae; genus Gallionella. Next base: position 36,661 of record PLBS01000071.1, read on the forward strand.
GCTTCCTCGGCTCGGAAGCACGCATGGATTACACCGCCATCGGCGACACCGTGAATCTTTCCAGCCGCATCGAAGGACTGACCAAGGGCGTGGCGCGCATACTGGTTTCCAGCGACACCGTCGCACACTGCCGGAATGCATTTGACTTTCGCCCTACCGGCTCTTATAAAGTCAAAGGCCGTTTACAAGAAGTCGAATTATTTACCCCTGCCAAGGTGACCCCATGAGATACCTGTATGCCCTCATTCTATACGCCTCACTGGCAGCTCCGGTTTGCGCCGGGCAGGTCGCTTATACCGTTCGCAGCACCGAGATCAAGCAACAACCATTCAGTGATGCGGCAACGGTCGCCACGCTGGATGAAAAGGCCGGCGTGGACATCCTGTCGCGCCGGGGCGGCTGGGTCGAAATCAGCAGCGGACTAGGCAACGGCTGGGTCAGGATGCTCAGTTTGCGCAGCGACAGCACAGCCAAAAAACCAGGGGATAGCGGTTTGCAAAGCATGCTCAATGTGGGACGTTCCGGCAGCAGCGGTATCACCGTGGCCACCGGTATACGCGGCCTGTCGGAAGAAGACCTGAAGAACGCTCGCCCGAATCCCGGCGAATTTGAAAAGCTGCAAAATTACGCCGTAAATAAGGCAAAAGCCGAAAAGTTTGCGCGCGACGCAAAACTGAAAACCCAACAGCTTGATTATCTGCCGTTCAACGGTAATCCCTGAATCGAGGAGAGTAAGCCATGTTCAACCGCACACTGTTATTTTTCAGCATCAGCCTGTTGTTTTCCTTTCCGGCACACGCCTTCGACTTCGATTTTCAAAAGGCGATCAGTATCGCGAAAAAAGCACAACAGGCGACCAAAACCATAGACGAGCCGGAGGAGATTCAAATAGGCCACGGCATCGCCGCTAACCTGCTGGGAGCCTCAGCCTTGCTGCCGGACAACAAGGTGCAGCAATACGTCAATCAGGTAGGGCGCTGGCTGAGTCTGCAAACCGAACGCCCGGATCTGCCCTGGCAATTCGGCGTATTGGAAAGCACTGACATCAACGCATTCGCCACGCCGGGAGGCACGATCTTTATCACCAATGGCCTGTTGCAGAGACTGAATAACGAATCGGAATTGGCCGGCGTGCTGGCACATGAAATGGTCCACGTATTGCGCAAACATCATCTGGCTGCACTGCAAAAAGGGGCGCGCATGGACATCGCTTCCGACCTCGCGGGCGAAGCACTGAAGGACAAGGCCAACCCCGCCGTGCTGGACAAAGCCATCAAGGCAGGGACGGAAGTGTATGCGCGCGGACTGGACAAGAACGATGAGTTTGAAGCGGACCGCATGGGTATCGTGATCGCAACGCGCGCCGGATATGATCCTTATGGCCTGCCCGCCGTGCTGCAAATGCTCGATTCAAGCAATGCACAGGATTCATCCCTGGCACTGATGTTCAAGACCCATCCCGCGCCACACGACCGGCTCAGTTTGCTGGACAAACTAATGGGTGATCGGTTCGATGCTTATACCGCTCCGTTACAAACTGACCAACGCTTTCTGTCCGCAGTTTCACACCGCCAATAACCGGATATCCGGAATCCAACATCAGCTTCCGACTGCGGACTCAACCGGTCGATGC
>PLBS01000084.1 GCA_003134595.1 Gallionella sp.
GCCAGTATCAACAACCAACTCCGGATCTTCCGGCTCCTCATAAGGTGAAGAAATGCCGGTAAAGTTTTTGATCTCCCCCGCACGAGCGCGTTTGTAGAGTCCTTTTATATCCCTTTCTTCGCAGACTTCCAGCGGGCAGCGGCAATAGATTTCGAGAAATTCACCATGCGGCACCAGCGAACGCACCTTTTCGCGGTCGGAGCGGAAGGGGGAAATAAAAGCGGTAAGCGCAATGACGCCCGCCTCCAGAAACAGCTTGGCCATTTCACCGACGCGGCGGATATTCTCGGCGCGATCTTCAGATGAAAACCCCAAGTCGGAACAAAGCCCGTGTCGCACATTGTCGCCATCGAACGTAAAAGTGCGACAACCAATTTGGTAGAGATGCTCCTCGACGGCATGAGCCAGAGTGGATTTGCCGGCACCGGAAAGACCTGTAAACCACAACATCACACTTCGATGCCCATTCAACGTCTCGCGGCGTTCGCGGGTCACCGTGGCATGGTGCCAGACGACGTTGCTCGATTTATTTTGCTCCATTGCATCTCCGAATAAACAACCGCCGGCGGAAGGCGGGGGATTTGAGTTACTGACTATAAATCCGGATACACGTCAACTGAACGACGTTGCGGGTAGTGGTTTAGTTTGAAATTTTCTATTCCGGTGCATTCCGCTGGACTGTAGCGGCGCGAGTCATCTTTAGACTGCTCTGCATTCCCGTACATCTTAATCAATTGGGCAAAGTCTATATCCGCGCCAAAGGCATCCTCTACGGAGCTAATATAGGCTTTGTGTCTGTCTGTAAGTGAGTGCAGCCAAGCTTGTGTGTGGGCGGGAGAGTCGTGCGAATAATGCCACAATTCTATAGAGCAGGCGGCTCTTACCCTTGATGCGGTCGGCAGATCCAAAAACTTTTTTATCTGTCGCTGTAACTAACCGGGTCATCATCAGCGCCCATATATATCTTCGAATCGCACGATGTCATCTTCACCCAAATACTCCCCGCTTTGCACTTCGATCATGACCAGATCGACAACACCGGGGTTTTCCAGGCGGTGTTTGTGACCTGCCGGGATATAGGTGGACTCGTTGGTGTTGACGAAAATTTCCTGGTCGCCGTTGACGACCCTTGCCATCCCGCTGACTACGACCCAGTGCTCGCTGCGATGATGATGCATCTGCAGGCTGAGGCAGCCCGCCGGTTTAACCACAATACGCTTGATCTTGAAACGGGTACCTTCTTCCAGCACGGTGTAAGTGCCCCATGGACGATGCACCGTGGTGTGCAGTCTGTGCGTTTCATGGCCCTGGGCTTTGAGGCGTGCGTAGAGGAGCTTTACATCCTGGACACGGCTGCGGTCAGCAACCAAAACGGCATCCGGGGTATCGATGACGACAAGATTGTTGATGCCTATGGCACCGACGATACGCTGGTTGCTCTGAATGTAGCAGTTGCTGACATCATGCAGCATGACTTCGCCTTCGATGCGGTTGCCTTGAGCATCCGGTGCGGTGAGTTCACCCAGTGCGTTCCAGGAGCCAATGTCGCTCCAGCCGATACTGCATGGCACCACGGCGACATTCCTGGACTTTTCCATGACGGCATAGTCGATGGAGTCGTCGGGTACGCGGCCAAAAGTTTCCGGTTCGAGCTCGATCTGAGTGTAGCTTTTGCCCTGTGCCCGGCGGGATTGCTCGAGGCATGCGCGGGTGGCAGCCAAAATGCTCGGGCAGTGTAGTTGCATTTCGCGCAGCATGGTTCCCGCCGAGAAACAGAACATGCCGGAGTTCCACAAGTAGTTGCCGGATTCCACATACTCCCGGGCTTTTTCAAGGCTGGGCTTTTCGACGAAACGCAGCACCATGTTGCCATCCGCTTCGATATAGCCGTAGCCGGTTTCGGGCGTCTCGGGCTGGATGCCGAAGGTGACAAGCTTGCCTTGTGCGGCCAACCGCATTGCCTCCGCAACGGCTTGAGCAAAAGCGGGTTGATCGGTAATCAGATGATCGGCGGCGAGCACCAGCAAGAGCGCGTCTTCACCATGGCTGGCAGCCACTTGCAGCGCTGCCGCAGCAATGGCGGGAGCGGTGTTGCGGCCAAAGGGTTCGAGGATGAAGCTGTTGGCAAGGTCTTTGTACTGGGTACCGGCGACCTCGCGGTACTCGTCCTCGGTCTTGAAGAAGAGTTCGCGGTTGGTCACGGTGAGGGTCTCGGCCACATCCGGCAGAGCCACACCGCGCAGCCAGGCTTTTTGCAGCAGGCTCTGCCCATCCGCCAGGCGGATAAATGGCTTGGGATGCAACTCGCGGGAAACCGGCCAGAGTCGGGAACCTGCTCCGCCACAAAGAATCGTCGGGATTAATTTCATACAATAGTTGTTATGTTAATGCTTCGACCCCGCGATTGTACTTAGATACGCGGGAGAGGCGCAAGAAAAAAGCATCCGTCGATCAAGCCGGGTATTTGACATTGGTTCTAATTAGAACTATTATGGTTCTAATTAGAACCAACCTGTCGAATAATGTCACCCTCGATTTTTTTACCGCTGTTGCGCGAGTTGTCCGGCACTTACCAGGCCTTTGAGGTTTATTCGTCAGCGCATGTTCGTTCGCTTGGCCTGACGCCGGCGCAATTCGATATTGTCGCCACCCTCGGCAACACACCCGGCATGTCGACCAAGAACCTGGGTGAGAAAACGCTGATCACCAAAGGCACGCTGACCGGAGTGGTGGATCGTCTGGCGGACAAGAAGCTGGTACGGCGGATCGCCTCGCCCAGCGATGGGCGAAGCCAGATCGTTCAGTTAACCCCTCAGGGCGAGAAATTATTTGCGCGCATTTTTCCGGCGCACCTGGCGCACATGGAGCGCGCCTTCGCCCAATTGTCACAGAAAGAGTTGAGCGGAATGACGGAGAGTCTGCGCCGTTTACGCGGGGTGTTTGCCGCCGCGCACAGCAGCAAAGAGTAGGTCGGGCTTTAGCCCGACATGTCGGGTTGAAACCCGACCTACAAGCCAATGTTTTTTGGCGCTTCACTGGTTAATGAGCCATCCGGTTTAAAAAGAAGTCGTACCACTCCTCTCCCCCCAGGGGACGAGGGAATTTTGTGTCAGTGTGTCAATTTAATAAAAGGAGTTTCAATATGTCAGACAAGCAAGCCGTTATCGCCCAAAAATCTCCCTTCGCCATTGAAGTGGAAGCCGGCAAGAGTTACTGGTGGTGTTCCTGCGGCAAAAGCGCCACCCAGCCGTTCTGCGATGGCAGCCACAAGGGCAGCGATTTTTCCCCCGTCGAATATAAGGCGGATAAATCAGAAGCCGCATATTTTTGCGGCTGCAAGCACAGTGCCAACGGCGTAATGTGCGACGGCAGCCATAAGGAACTCTGAGTGCTGCAGGCCGGGGTGAGTAATACGAACCCCAGCAAAAATTCTCCTCTTCACAGTAATCTATCGCTCCCGCGATATCCATTACACCAGCTCGCTAAGATTGCATTCCACTTAACGCAAGCGTAGAGTGCCGCCCAATTCTTCCATAGAGAATGATTGGGAAATGAGCGGTACGCAAACGAAACAAAAATTACCTACCCTCGTGCTGGGTGCAATCGGTGTAGTGTATGGCGACATCGGCACCAGCCCGCTGTATGCAATACAGGCAACCTTTACCGGCCCCCATCCGCTGCCGGTCGTGGAAGCCAATATTCTGGGCGTGCTGTCCTTGATGTTCTGGACCATCATGCTGCTGGTGTCGCTCAAATATGTGGTCATCATCATGCGCGCGGATAATCATGGTGAAGGCGGATCGATGGCCTTGCTGGCTCTGGTAAGCGAACTTACTGCACAGCGACCCAAAATAAAATGGTTTGTCACCGCGCTCGGTGTTTTTGCCGCCGCACTGTTTTATGGTGACAGCATGATCACTCCGGCGATCTCGGTGCTTTCGGCAGTCGAGGGTTT
>PLBS01000042.1 GCA_003134595.1 Gallionella sp.
GCCCTTGAAGTTGAAGCGGCCGATGTAGGCGCGCGCCGGGGTTTCGTATTTGCCCACAGTGAGGATGTCGTTGCCGCCGGAGATCGCGTCGAACACGGTCTTGTCGTTCTGCAGCGAGTCGCGCGCCTGGTCGACGTGCGCGATCTTCACGGTCGTGCCGATCTTCACTTCGCCGGAATCCGGCTTTTCTTTGCCGGTGATCAGCTTGAACAGCGTGGATTTACCCGCGCCGTTCGGGCCGATGATGCCGACGATCGCGCCGGGCGGCACCTTGAAGCTGAGGTTGTCGATCAGCAGGCGGTCGCCGTAGGCTTTGCTCACACCATTGAATTCGATGACTTCGTTGCCGAGCCGCTCGCCGACCGGGATGAAGATCTCCTGCGTCTCGTTGCGCTTCTGGTGTTCCTGCGAATTGAGTTCCTCGAAGCGGGCGATACGCGCCTTGGATTTCGCCTGGCGTCCTTTCGGATTCTGCCGTACCCATTCCAGTTCCTGCTTCATCGACTTCATGTGCGCGTCGATCTGCTTATTCTCCGTCTCCAGCCGCGCTTCCTTCTGCTCCAGCCAGCTCGAGTAATTGCCCTTCCACGGGATGCCGTGGCCGCGGTCCAGTTCGAGTATCCATTCGGCGGCGTTGTCGAGGAAGTAGCGATCGTGCGTGANNAATTGTTCCAGCCATTCCACCGACTCGGCATCGAGGTGGTTGGTCGGCTCGTCCAGCAGCAGCATGTCGGGCTTTTCCAGCAGCAGCTTGCACAGCGCGACGCGGCGCTTCTCGCCGCCGGAAAGATTCTTGATCAGCGCATCCCACGGCGGCAACCTTAATGCATCAGCTGCGATCTCGAGCTGGTGTTCTGCATCGCTGCCCGATGCGGCGATGACGGCTTCCAACCGCGCCTGTTCGGCAGCGAGCGCGTCGAAGTCGGCATTCTCTTCGGCGTACGCGGCATACACTTCATCGAGTTTTTTCTGCGCGGAGAACACTTCGCCCAGACTTTCTTCCACGGCCTGGCGCACGGTGTGCTCGGGGTTGAGTTGCGGTTCCTGCGGCAGATAGCCGATCTGGATGTTCGGCAGGTGTTGCACCTCGCCGTCGTATTCCTTGTCCTCACCCGCCATGATGCGCAGCACGGTGGATTTGCCCGAGCCGTTCAGACCGAGCAGGCCAATCTTCGCGCCGGGGAAGAAGCTGAGGGAGATGTCCTTGATGATCTGACGTTTGGGCGGGACGATCTTGCTCACACGGAGCATCGACATTACATATTGGGCCATTTGAATTCTGCTATGCGGTTTTGGAAAGCGCGTAGCTTACCGCAAAGCGGAGGTAACTAAAAATATGCCGTCATTCCGGCGCAGGCCGGAATCCAGACAAATAAAAGTACCTCGCGTATTGCGTGGACAAAGCCAGAAGCATGTTTGATAAAACCACTGGATTCCGGCCTGATGAAACTACTAGCCATTCGGCTAAGCTGGCCAAAAGCGCCAGCAAAGCCGCTGGTTATGCGCCGGAATGACGGAGCATTTTTGAGCTTGTCAGCTTGTTTGCTGCTCATGCTTGCGCATGGTGTGGAATTAGACTTTCGGCCTGCGTACCACCGCCTTACGCAACTCCTCCAGCAGCAACATGCCGGGCGCGAAAGGAATGATGAACAGCCATACTTCGGCTGCGATTGGTGCGGTACCAAACAGCGCGTTCCCCCACGGGGTGTAGTCGATCAGCAACAGCAACAACAGCCCGAACCGGTGCCGATCTCAAGCACCTTGTCGCCAGCCTTGACCCTCATCAGATCGGTCATCAGCGCCACGATGAAAGGCCGCGAGATCGTCTGCCCGTAGCCGATCGGAAGGGGGCGATTGAGATAGGCAACAGAGGCCAGATCGGCTGGCACGAAACGATGACGCTCAACTTTTTCCATCGCCGCGATGATGCCGGGACTGAGCGCGGAGCTGCCGCTGTATGAGGATGTGTCAGCAGCATCGGCCGACACCTCCTCCATCATTTTGTGGCGCGCCGCGTCGAATTCCACGCCCTGAGACGGGAAGGCACAACAGAAAAAAAGAAATCCCGCCAAGGCGAAGTGGCGTTTCATAATTTCATCATTGAGCCGGCCATCGCATAGAGTCGCATTTCGCTTTTGACGGAACATAAGCGGAAGATTCTTTTACCCGCAATGTGCGGGAATTGTTGACGTTTTTTTATGCCCTTAAGAATAACAATTCCAATGGCGCAGTCATTGCCGTTGGTACAACCCGATCAGTTCGGATTGGACAAGTACATGGCCTCGCATCGCCTTCTCCAGAGCCGCCTTGGCGGGGCGTTTCATATCCGGCAGAACGATGTCCAGCGCGTAAAGTTTGAAAAAATAGCGGTGCTTGCCTATTGGGGGGCACGGCCCTTGGTAGCCGGTATCGTGCCAGTCGTTCAGCCCCTGCAAGGTTCCTGGCGGAAGGCCTTCGGCACTGGCAGTTTCGGGCAAACCATTGCTATCGGGTGGAATGTTATATACCACCCAGTGCACCCATGTCATTTTGGGCGCGTCAGGATTGGGGGCGTCCGGATCATCGACGATCAAGGCCAGGCTTTTAGAGCCAACCGGCACGCCAGTCCATTGCAGCAGCGGAGAAATATTCAGGCCATCACAAGTATGGCGCGCGGGAATCACGCCATCATGCTTGAACGATGGCGACATGATGATCATGGGCATAACGATGTTCTCCTTTTCGCCAGGTAGCAAGCTGGTCCTGGCTTCTACAACAGACATGGCTGCCACAACAGAAATGCAGATCAGGGCGACCCCAGAACTGTAGTCCATATCAGACGTATGCGCCGGGATGTGTTTTTCATTTTTCAGGTCACCGGAACAGTACTGCGTTTTTCACCATCCACCTTGGGCAGTTGAAAATAATAGGCAGGGGCGCTTCATCGCGCCGTTATTGCTCCGCATCCACATCCCCGGCATCCACATCGCCGCTTTCTTTCGGGCGATTCTTTGGCGCGTGCGCCTTGACGTTGCCGTGAAGTTTGCGTGCGTAGTCTTCAAGCTGGCGTTTGGCGGCATCGAACGCATCGCGCAAGGCCACGTAAACATCTTCGGCATGATCGCGGTTAACCACGATCTCGCTGCCCGGTACGCCGATGTCGATGCGCACATTGAACTGCTTGCCTTGACGATGGTGCTTGTGCGGCATCTCAACCACTACCCGGCAGGACATGATGTGATTGAAGAATTCATCGAGTTTTTTCGCCTTGTCACGAATGTGTGCTTCAAGCGCATCTGAATGTTCGATGTCACGGATGGTAATTTGCATCGGTATTTGCACGGCTTCCTCCTTAAAATTCGAGACGCATTAGCGGCGGCTCATCACTTTTGATCCAATCATGGAATAGCCCTCATAGTCTCACACGGTTTGTATGACTGCCTGATGGGTGTGGAGAAACCAGCGATCCAGCACCACATGACGGGTAAACCATTTGTTGCCCAGCAATATCCCGCCGAGAAAGTTACGCAGGAATGTCGGCCCGACTCCGCTTGGGGCCGCCGCAGCGCCAAAGCGCGCAACCAGACGACTGGAGTAAGCCTGCAGTTGCCCACGGCGGTAGTCTCCCCTGGTTGCCAGGATAGTGGCGGCAGCCATGAGACCGGACTCAACCGCCGGTCGTATCCCTTCGCCGCTTTGCGGATAGGCCAGCCCGGCCGCATCGCCGACGAGCAGCATGCCGTCATCGAACTGTTTGCGCACCGCATGTCCATATAGCAGGTAGGCATGTCCATGGAAATGATCCGGGATGTCTTGCGGAATTCTGCCGCGTTGCTTGAGAAAGTTGCAAAAATTATTGAGCTGTTCCGAAAGACGATGGTTGTCCTCCCGGCCCAGTCCGATATTGAGATAACTGCCTTTGCGAAAGCACCAGCCGTAACCCTTCAGATCTTGGCAAAAATAAAGTTCAGGCGTATCCCCCTGCACCCGGCAATCATCGCGTTGCGCCGGACTCATCTCGAATTCGATTTCTTTGGCCGCAATTGCCGGTTCATCAGCCCCGAGTTTCGCCCCCATAAAGCGCGCCACCGGGCAGAAATGTCCTCCCGCACCGATGACCAGCGGAGTCGAGATGACGTCGTTAACGATCCACTGCTTGCCGTCTCTTAGCAAAGATTTCAGCGGCTGACCCAGACGCAAACGCGCACCCGAGCGGTGCAGCAGATAGTCGTCCAACTCGCAGCGGCGTATACCATAGCTGACTGTGTTCGAATACCGGGTCACCACATTCCCGCCATCGATCAAACCGGTACGGAAGGCCGTGATCGGCTGAAGCACATGCTGCCGGCCATAATCTCCGGTATCCAGACGCAGTGCCTCCACCACCGCCGGGGTGATCCATCCGGCACAGACCTTGTCGCGCGGGAACAGCGCCTTGTCCATCACCATCACATCCATGCCTTGCTGGCGCAGCTGCCACGCGCAGCTTGAGCCTGCGGGGCCACCCCCGACGATGAGTGCATCACAGCTTTCCATCAGATTCCCCTAAAGACGTGTCCTGCGGTTCGTACAGGTATTGCCGGGTCCATGGGATATGGTTATTGCCCGCGCGGGCGAAGGTCACCTGGAATAATTGCATACCCCCCATTTTGAAGGCCGTGAGAGAACCGGCGAGGTACAAGCGCCATGCACGCACAAATGCCGGATCGAACATTTCCGTTACACGATCAACATTATCCTCATACCGCTGCAACCAGTGCTCCAGAGTCTTGGCATAGTGCAGCCGCAAATTTTCCACATCCAGGACTGAGAAATCGAAAGGCTCGAAGATCTGCATCATCTGCGCCAGACTCGGCGGGCAGGCGCCGGGGAAGATGTTGCGCTCGGTCCATGCGTCCATGGGGCGCGGGTAATTCAGGCCTATGCTATGAATCAATCCGCGCCCGCTATCCTTGAGGCTGCGATCGATCACCTCACCCAGCTCCCGGTAATGATCCGTTCCCACATGTTCTAGCATGCCGACCGAGACGAAAGCATCAAATTCGCCGCGCACGTTGCGGTAGTCGTCCTCGATGAACTCGACCTGTCCGTCCAGCCCTTCGGCATGAGCGCGTTGCCGGGCGAAGGCAACCTGCTCTCCGGATATGTTGTAGGCTGTCACTTTCACGCCGTAGTGTTCGGCCATGTGCAACGCCAAAGCTCCCCATCCGCAGCCTGCCTCCACCACTTTCTCGCCCGGCTGCAAACGCAGTTTGCGGCATACGTGGTCCAGCTTCGCAAGCTGGGCATCTTCAAGACTCGTGCCCGGGCTGGGGAAATATGCACAGGTGTACAGCATGCGTTCATCGAGCCATAGCTTGTAAAAATCGTTGCCGATATCGTAGTGATGGTGGATGTTGCGGCGTGCTCCGGTGAGGGTGTTGCGCCGTGCGTCGTAGAACGGGGCCAACTGTTTTTTGCCAATCTTGCCCCGGTTGCGTAGAAGCCAGACCCGGTAGACCGCTTCGAGAAAATCCAGCAAGTTTCCCTGCACCTCTATGCGCTGGGCCGAGTACAACTCGCCGAAGTAAAGCTCGGGATCGATGACCAATTTGAATAGTGCGCCACGGTCGCGAATGAGAATCCGCGCTACCGGGTTGTCCTGATGATTCGAAATTTCATGCCCATTCCACAGCACAAGCTGCACGGGCGGATTGCCGATGGCGCGCAGCATTTTCGTCAACAGCAGTTTTTCCGTCGCAAAGACCATATTGCCCAGCGCTCGGCGCTGTTCTCTTGCCGGCACCGGGTAATCGATTCCGCCGCTTATCGATTTTTCAGATGGCTCGGTTTGCTCTTGTCTCATGTTTTGCTCCTCGCAATCATGTCGTGCTGCTGCCACCGGATCTGCCTGCCATGACCCGCTTGCATACTTGTTAAATCCTCCAAGATGTTGCGCAGACTGGCGCCATAACCCCAGAGAGGAATTGCTTGTTGTTGCTGGCCTTTACCCTCGTGCAAAAATGATGTCGAACGCGATTATCATCAGGAAGATTGCGAGTACAGGCAGGGTGCATCGCATCATTTCCTTGAGTGTGTCCAACCTACACGTAACAGATTATGTTCCGGGTTATAGTGGAATTTCAGCCCACCCTGATAGGCATGATGCAATAACTCGCCCATGTCACGGGCAAGATGAATATCGGCAGTGGTCACCAGTGTGGAGCCATTTTTTTCTTCCACTGCCATGATGCGCTTGAGCGGGTGTGTTGATGAAGTAAGGCGACAGATAGCCGCGGTCGAACTGCATCCCTTCCACCACTTCCAGCTCGCTTTGCAGGCTCTTGCCGTCTTCGATCGCGATCACGCCTTCCTTGCCGACCTTTTCCATGGCCTGTGCAATGATGTCGCCGACAGCGGTATCGGCGTTGGCGGAAATGGCCCCGACCTGGGATATCTCCTTGTTCGACGTGCATGGCTTGGAAATCTTGCGCAATTGCTCAACGGTTGCGGCAACCGCCTGGTCTATGCCGCGCTTCAGATCCATCGGGTTCATGCCGGCGGCGACAAACTTCATGCCTTCGCGCACGATTGCCTGTGCCAGCACCGTGGCGGTGGTCGTGCCATCGCCCGCCACATCGGAGGTCTTGCTGGCGACCTCCTTTACCATCTGCGCGCCCATGTTCTCGAACTTGTCCTTGAGCTCGATCTCCTTCGCCACGATGACCCCGGAATTGGCCACCAGCGGCGGCCCGTAGGGGCGGTACAGAATCACGTTGCGGCCTCTCGGGCCCAGTGTCACCTTGACCGCATCCGCCAGAACATTCACGCCCTCGATGATCCTGGCGCGGGCAGCATCATGAAACAAAACCTGTTTAGCCGACATTAAGACTCTCCAGAATGAATGCTGCGCAGGCCTGGATTTAAAGCGCGGTCAGGCGGCCTGGATGTTGGAGGCCTGCTTTCCCTTGGCGCCTTGCGTCACTTCAAAGCTGACCTTTTGGCCTTCCTTGAGGGATTTGAAGCCGTCCATGTTGATTGCAGAAAAGTGCGCAAACAAATCATCGCTGCCATCATCGGGAGTGATAAAACCAAAACCCTTTGCATCATTGAACCATTTGACTGTACCGGTTGCCATGTGGTCACTTCCTTTTTTAGAAAACGGGAAAAGCTCCCGCGAGCCTTGTTACGATTATAAGTTAAGTTGTTTTGCCCGGTGTTTCCGCATCGTCATCGCTTTAATTAACTCGGTTTTTGAAAGGTGGTTGGCTTTGATACTGTGCGACTTGGCAATGGAACGTATATCTCCCAGTTTTATGATGTTCTCCTCGATAAAGTTGAACCATAAGACACTCTATTTGCATTTTCATAAATTTAAAGTGGATGATGATGCGCCTAATAAAATTCATTCGCAAGCCTTGTATGTGGGCGGGTAAATGTCATTTCAATGGCCGTAGCTAGAGCAGTCTGTCACACCGATTGCACTATCCCAATTCCTTCCACGACGCTCTGTGTGTTAGCGCACAGCGAGCGCTAAGTGGATGAGTCAGGCTGCGTGTAACCATAGGCAGAATCCGGCCTTTCTATAAGAATATATTTAGGCCGGAGGTGGGGATTTTCCTGGCTGCGAGTTCATGAAGGCGAAGCGAGGGGATGATACCCGTTGAATTTGCCTGTCCGACAGGGCGAAGCAGATATTTCGTCTGACCGTGAGTGGAATAAGCATCAAAGAAATCGCTCAAGTATTTGTTATCAGTGGCAGAAGGCCAGCATATACAAATTAATTCGCTCAATAACCATTGTTTGAAAAGTGTTGCGGAACTGGTGTGATATGCCATACTGGAAACGCTGCAAAAGGGGGGTGCCAATGAGCAACAAGGCAGAAGAACATAACATGCTAAATGCGGGGGCGGAGGTGCAATTCGCCCGCTCGCTACGCTTGGAGGCTGAGAAGAAGCTGGCACAAATGCCCCGTGCTGATACTCCGACGCGTCCGGCCGAAGAAATTCTTTACGAGCTTCAGGTATATCAAATCGAGCTTGAGATGCAGAGCGAAGAGCTGAAGCGCGCGCAGCTCATGATAGAAGAATCACGCGACCGTTACACCAATTTCTATGACCTGGCACCCGTCGGGTATATCACACTAAGCAATGAGGCATTGATCGACGAGATCAATTTTACCGGGGCCACTCTGCTTGGAGAAGAGCGCGGCAAACTGATGCACAGGCGCTTCTCCGCTTTCATCGCCACGGAAGACCGCGATCACTGGGATCAATGTTTCAACAGCGCGCTGCATCGCGATGACAAGTTGACCTGTGAATTGGCCGTTTTGCGTGGAGACAAGACGCGTCGTCAGGTCAGGCTGGACAGCCTGCGCATGCTGAAGGATAACAAATCACCAGTAGTACGCATCGTGTTGACTGACATCTCTGAGAACAAGCGCGCCGAAGAGGCGCTGCGCGAGCAGGAAAAATTTTATCGCATGATCGCCGAGAACATCGATGATTTTATCGCGGTGCTTGATCTAAAAGGACGACGACTCTACAACAGCCCTTCATACGCCCGGATTTTTGGCGACACTGAAAGTATGAAGGGTACGGACTCTTTCGCGGAGATACATCCCGATGACCGTGAGCATGTTAGACGTGTGTTCATGGAAACCATACAAACCGGTATTGGCCTTCGGATAGAATATCGTTTCGTTCTGCCTGATGGCAGTATCCGCTACATGGAATCATGCGGTGGGCTGATCAGGAACAGTCAGGGCCTTGCATCGCATGTAGTCGTTGTATCCCGCGACATCACCGAGCGCATAAAGGCCGATGATCAAATCCGGAATCTGGCATTCTATGACGCGTTGACGAAACTACCCAATCGCCGTATGTTTGATGACCGGCTGAACCAAGCCATGGCCGCAAGCAAACGCACCGGCCGTTATGGCGCGCTGATGTTCCTGGATATGGACAATTTCAAACCGCTGAATGATCAGTATGGACATAGCGCGGGCGACTTGCTGTTGAAGGAAGTGTCAATCCGCATCATCAGCTGCATTCGTGAAATGGATACGGTCTCGCGTTTTGGCGGCGATGAGTTTGTGGTGATGCTCACCGAACTGGATACCGATAAAAAATCTTCCATTGCTCAAACCGGCATTGTTGCCGAAAAAATTCGCGCCATTCTTGCCAAGCCTTACAAGATGGCGCTTCAGCATGAAGGTAAGACGGAAACTACAGTCGAGTATCTTTGCACAGCAAGCATCGGAGTGGTGATGTTCATCAATCACGAATATCGGCCGGACGACCTTCTTAAACGCGCCGATATGGTGATGTATCAAGCCAAAGAAAGTGGCCGCAATCAAGTCCGTTTTTTCAATATGTAACTGCGGCAGCGATAGTAAGAAGCCCATTTTCGATTGAATAAATTTTGCATCCCGCGTGAGGATTCACGATGCACGTTTAGCAATCATCTCAGTTTGATTTCGGTCCAGATGCGCGACAGCACGCGGTGCTGATGACGATCCAGATCGCGCAGCATTTCCAGATTTGCCTGTTGCGCGCGGTCGGGGAACACCGCAGGATTTTGTGCGATTTCCGGATTGATGTATTGCAGCGCGTCGCGGTTGGGATTGCCGGAACCGATCAGGTTGGTTAATTCGGCGGAGTTGCGCCCGTCCAGCATGAAATTGATGAAACGGTGCGCGAGGTCGGGACGCGGGCCGCTGTTGTGCAGCACCATCGAATCGAGCGCCAGCACCGCGCCCTCTTTTGGAATGCTGGAGACGATGCGGAATTTCCTGCCGGCTTTTTGCGCATCGAGATCGGCCTGAAAGATGTCGCTGGAATAGCCGTGCACCAGCCAGATGTTGCCGACGGTCAGCTCCTTGATATAGCTGGAGGCGTTGAACGCCGCCCAATACGGCTTGGCGCGTATGATCAGGTCGCGCGCCTGCTTCCAGTGCGCCTCACTCGCATCGTTTGCCGAATAACCCAGATACTTCAGCGCCGCCGCCAGCAATTCGCGCTGGCTGTCGAGCACGGTGACGCGGCCTTTTATTTTTTCCAGATAGTGCGGCTCGAAAATCACCGTCCAGCTATCGACAGGTAAACCCAGCTCGCGGAGCTTTTCGCGGTTATAGCCGTCAGGGTAATGGTATAGACGTAGATGTGCTTCGCGAATAAAAAGGCTGGTCGAAATAGCGGCTAGCCTTCTGGTTCAGCACGCTCTCAGCCTAATTGTTGAACATGTTCGCGCGTAGCGAGGAACTGTATTTCCGGCCAGTGTTCTAAATGGTATTGAAAATAGTTACCATTCACGATTCGCTAAGCAAAAACCCAATCTGAAGGTTTGCACCTTGAACAAGACTAACGCGCAGGAGGAACGCATTATGCAACGCAGACATTTCTTATTCGTGCTGTCCGGAATCACTATGGCTTTGGCGACACGCTCGTTTGCCGGCGAAGCATCCGGCAACGACAAAGTGACCGTCATGCAATTTTCCGATGACGGGAAATCGTTGGGACGCGTCACCTTATCCAAGGTCCGCAAGGATGCCGAATGGAAAAAGCGTTTATCTCCCCTGGCCTATCAGGTGACGCGCGAGCAGGGCACGGAGCGGGCGTTTTCACAGCCGGGCTACGACAGACATGAGCCCGGCTTATATCGTTGCGTGTGTTGCGACGACGCACTGTTTGATGCCAAGGCCAAATACGATTCAGGTACGGGTTGGCCGAGTTTCTGGCAGCCGATTGCGCCTGAGAATGTGCGCGAAATCGCCGATCACCTGTTTGGCATGACGCGCACCGAAGTGCAATGCGCGTTGTGTGATGCACACCTAGGCCATGTGTTTGACGATGGCCCGAAACCGACAGGTTTGCGCTATTGCATGAACACGGTAGCGCTGCGCTTTGTGCCGAAATCGTAGGTTGGGTTAGCGGTTTCATCGCGTAACCCAACAGGCGATATACCAACAAGCGCAATGTTGGGTTACGGCGCAAAAATCGCGCCTAACCCAACCTACATATCCAACAACCCGGAGTTCATCATGCTGATTTTTTTGCTCTCGTATCTGGGCGGTGTGCTGACCATCTTCAGCCCGTGCGTGTTGCCGGTACTGCCGTTCATTTTTGCCCGCTCGGATCAGTCGTTTCGACGTTCCGGCCTGCCGATTTTGCTCGGCATGGCGGCGACCTTCACGCTGCTCGCCAGCCTCGCGGCAGTCGGCGGTGCCTGGCTGATTGCATTGAATCAATATGGCCGCTATGCGGCGATGTTGCTGTTATTGTTGATGGGGTTGGCGCTGATTTTCCCGGCTTTGTCGGAACGCCTGATGCGTCCATTCGTTGCATTCGGCGGGCGTTTGCAACAGCGCGCCGACCAGCAAACCAGCCTCAAAGGTTCGCTGCTGTTGGGTGTCGCGGTTGGTTTTTTATGGGCTCCCTGTGCCGGGCCAATCCTGGGCCTGGTGTTGGCAGGCGCGGCATTGAATGGCGCGAATCTTTACAGCGCGATGTTGCTGCTGGTGTTCGCTGCCGGCGCGGCGACTTCGCTGGCGGTGGCCCTGCTCGCGGGCGGGAGGGTGTTCAGCCTGATGAAACGCGGGCTGGGTGCAGAGGAATGGTTGCGGCGCGGCTTGGGGATCGCCGTGTTGGTCGGCGTAGTGGTCATCGCACTGGGCTGGGATACGCGCTTCCTGGCGCAGTTCACTTTTTTGAGTACCGCGAATACCGAGCAACAACTGATTTCGCAATTGGCCAGGAAACCCGGCACGGCAGGTTCCGCCGATAGCCGTATGACTCCGCCTTTGACCGGAGCGACGCAGTGGTTCAATTCGCCGCCGCTGACCGACGAGATGTTGCGCGGCAAAGTGATGCTGGTCGATTTCTGGACTTATTCGTGCATCAACTGTTTGCGCACCCTGCCTTACCTGAAAGCATGGAATGAAAAATATCGCGACCAGGGTTTGGTGATCATCGGCGTGCATGCACCAGAGTTCGCTTTTGAAAAGGATGCTCACAATGTCGAACAGGCAATCCGCGACCTGGGCATTACCTATCCGGTGGCGATGGATAACCAATACACGATCTGGAATGCGTACAAAAACGAATATTGGCCGGCGCATTATTTGATCGACGCGCAAGGCCGGATTCGCCACCAACACTTCGGCGAAGGCGCGTATCAGGAAACCGAGCAGATGATCCAGACCCTGCTCAAGGAATCGCATCAGGGTGTGCTCGCGATGAGCGATGGTCTGGTGCAAGTGGCGGGGTCTGGTGCAACGGCTGCGGCTGCGGATATGGAGCGTTCGCCGGAAACCTATGTGGGTTATGCGCGCCAGCAGAATCTGGTTTCGCCCGAAGCCATCAAGCAGGATGTTACTGCGCAATACAGCGCGCCGCGCGTGCTCAAACTGAACCAATGGGCGCTAAGCGGCACGTGGCGTGTATCTGCGGAATCCGCTGCTGTACAGGCATCCGGCGGGGCGATCAGTTACTGCTTTCAAGGACGCGATCTGCATCTGGTGTTGGGTTCGCGCAACGGTAAGCCGGTGCGCTTCAGGGTCACGCTGGATAGCGCCGCCCCCGATGCGGATCACGGTGCGGATATTGATGCGCAGGGCAACGGCGTGATCCGCGAACAGCGGCTGTACCAGCTCATCCGGCAAAGCGGAAAAATTGCAGTTCACACCTTTCGCATTGAATTTTTAGATACCGATGCAGAGGCGTTTGCCTTCACTTTTGGCTGATTTTAAGGAGTGTCATTATGCTAATCATCAAACTTATCCGTAGATATTTATTCAGCGGCAGCGTGTGCCTCATGCTCGGCCTGTACTCGCTATCAAACGCCACCGCAGCACCAGCCGAGCAAACGGCGGTATTCGCAGGCGGTTGCTTCTGGGGTGTGGATGCGGTGTTCAAGCACGTTAAGGGCGTGTTCGAAGTGGTGTCAGGATATGCGGGCGGCAGCGCGGCCACCGCGCATTACGAGCAAGTCAGCGATGGCGATACCGGACATGCCGAATCGGTGCGCGTCCGTTTCAACCCGGCACAGGTCTCCTATCAACAGCTGCTGCAAGTGTTTTTCAGCGTGGCGCACGATCCGACCGAACTCAATCGCCAAGGCCCGGATGTTGGCAGCCAATACCGCTCGGCGATTTTTTTCACCAACACCGAGCAGCAGCAAGCCGCGCAAAGCTACATTCAACAGCTCGCTGCCGCGCGCACTTTTTCTGCGCCCATCGTCACTCAGATCGTTCCGCTCACGCAGTTCTATCCGGCCGAGGATTACCACCAGAACTTTCTGGCACTGCACCCGTATAAACCTTATATCGTGATGTATGACCAACCCAAGCTGGAACAACTGCGCAAACAATTTCCAAGCCTGTACCAGCCCAGATAATCCTTTAATCCGTCATTCCCGCGCAGGCGGGAATCCAGATGATTAAACAATTTCCCGCGAAGCGGTACAACATCAAGGTTTTGTCCGCTTCGCGGGATGTGTGTCCTGGCTGGATTCCCGCCTGCGCGGGAATGACGAGGTTTTGTGCTAACGAACAATTTGGCATCAATGAAGGTGCTGTTTCCTGACTTGGTGATTTTAGTAGTAGGTCGGGTTTTACCCGACGCGATTTTTGAATATTGTCGGGCATAGCCCGACCTACGAAAAAAAAGGCTAGCCGTTCGGCTAGCCTTTTTCATGTTTGAGTTATCGTATTAACCCAGCTGCTGCCCATGCTCACGCGTGGCGTGGAACTGCACTTTCGGCCAGCGTTCCATCGCGAGGCGCAGGTTCACGCGGGTGTCGGCGAGGTAGGCGTAGTTGCCATCCACGTCTTTGGCTAGCCTGCTTTGGTTGGCCTTGACGAACTCGTTGAGGTGCGTCTTGTCCGCGCAAGTCACCCAGCGCGCGGTATGAATGCCGGCGCGTTCGAACATCGCGTCCACGCCGTATTCGGATTTCAACCTGTGCTCGACCACTTCGAACTGCAACTGTCCCACCGCGCCGATCAGCGGTGTGGTATCCAGCAGCGGCTCGAACACCTGCACCGCGCCTTCTTCGCCCAACTGGCGCAAGCCTTTTTGCAACTGCTTGGCCTTCATCGGGTCGCGCAGTCGCGCGCGGCTGAACAGTTCCGGTGCGAAGTAGGGGATGCCTTTGAAAGTGAGCGCTTCGCCTTCGGTGAGCACATCGCCGATCTGCAGCTGGCCGTGATTGTGCACGCCGATGATGTCGCCCGCATAAGCCTCGTCCATGCGAGTGCGCTCGTTGGCCATGAAGGTCACCGCGTTGGCCAGCTTCATCTCCTTGCCGGTGCGCCTATGTTTGACCTTCATGCCAGAGGTGTAACGACCGGAACACACGCGCAGAAAGGCGATGCGGTCGCGGTGATTCGGGTCCATGTTGGCCTGGATCTTGAACACGAAACCGGTGAAGGCAGGTTCGGTGGGCTGCACGATGCGCACATCGGTGGCGCGCGGCAACGGTGAAGGCGCCCAGTCCACCAAGGCGCGCAAGACTTCACGTACGCCGAAGTTGTTGATACCGGAACCGAAGAACACCGGGGATTGTTGCCCGCCGAGAAACTCATGCAAATCGAACGATGCGCCCGCGCCGCTGACCAATTCGGTCTCGTCGCGCATGGTCTTCATCTCGCTCGGGCATAGCTTGGCCAGTTGTTCGATTTGCGCGCCTTGCAATACTTCCACTTCTTGCCCGGCCTTCGCTTCACCCGGCAAAAAGCGCAGCACTTCGTCATTCAGCAAGTGATACACGCCCTGAAAGCGTTTGCCCATGCCGATCGGCCACGTGACCGGCGCGCATTTTATTTTCAGCACCGACTCGATCTCGTCCAGCACTTCCAGCGGATCGCGCACTTCGCGATCCATCTTGTTGATGAAAGTGATGATCGGCGTGTTGCGCAAACGGCACACTTCGAGCAGCTTGATAGTCTGTTCCTCGACACCCTTGGCGGCATCCACCACCATTACCGCCGCATCCACAGCGGTCAGCACGCGATAGGTATCCTCGGAAAAATCCTGGTGACCGGGGGTGTCGAGCAGGTTGATCACGCAGTCGTCGTAAGTGAACTGCATCACCGAGCTGGCCACCGAAATGCCGCGTTGCTTCTCGATCTCCAGCCAATCGGAAGTCGCGTGGCGACCGCTCTTGCGCGCCTTCACCGTGCCCGCCATCTGGATCGCGCCGCCGAACAGCAACAGTTTTTCGGTCAGCGTGGTCTTGCCCGCGTCAGGGTGAGAGATGATCGCAAAGGTGCGGCGGCGGCCAACTTCGCGAACTACTTGGGCTTCGCGCACGATACCCTCAGAGCTCGCTGACGGGGTGCTTGTGCTTGCTTCTTCTGCAGAGGTGCTCATTAGGCCGCTTTCTTTCGCGCAACCAAGTACGCGGAAATGAAAAAGGTCTGCACGTTTTTCGTGTAGACCTTTTCGTCAGCTCAGAAAAACCTGAGCTGATTTTGCGTGCTACCGCACGCGAAATCCATTAACTAAAACTACCTAGTCAATTTTGCGTGCTACCGCACGCGAAATCTGGTGGCCCGGGGCGGAATCGAACCACCGACACAAGGATTTTCAATCCTCTGCTCTACCGACTGAGCTACCAGGCCATTTATTCCGATTCGCATTAGAAACGATCACTGCGTTGGCTTCGTCTTCGGCTCCTAGCCGCACTATGTGTGCTGTCTTCGTCGCCTCATCCTCGCCGCCTTGTGCTCCTTCCTAATGCGAATTGGAATTGCTGCATTTCTCTGTTAACCAAGCAAATCAGCCAACTTCGGAAGCCGCGCATTATACCGGTACCACGTCAAATAACAAACCCCGCCGAAGCGGGGTTTGTCGGATCACTGTCAAACAAACAGTTATTACATCATGCCTTCCATGCCACCCATTCCGCCGCCACCCATGCCGCCTGCAGCAGGCTTGTCTTCCGGCAGTTCAGCCACCATGCATGCAGTGGTCAACATCAAGCCGGCGATAGAGGCTGCATTTTGCAATGCGACGCGCGTCACCTTGGTCGGATCAACCACACCCATGGCCAACATGTCGCCATATTCGCCGGAGGCCGCGTTGTAACCGAAGCTGCCCTTGCCTTCCATTACTTTGTTAACCACCACTGAAGGCTCGTCTCCTGCGTTGGCCACGATGGCGCGCAACGGGGACTCCATGGCACGCAACACGATGGTGATGCCCGCGTCCTGGTCATGGTTGGCGCCTTTCAGGCTGGATACTGCCAGCTTGGCGCGCAACAACGCCACGCCGCCGCCGGGAACGATGCCTTCTTCAACGGCTGCGCGAGTCGCGTGCAATGCGTCTTCCACACGCGCCTTCTTTTCCTTCATTTCCACTTCAGTCGCCGCACCGACTTTGATTACTGCCACGCCGCCGGCCAGTTTGGCTTTGCGTTCCTGCAGTTTTTCCTTGTCGTAGTCGCTGGTGGATTCTTCGGCTTGCTTGTTGATTTGGCCGATACGCGCTTTGATCGCATCTTCCTTGCCGGCGCCGTCGATGATGATGGTGTTGTCCTTGCCCACCTCGATGCGCTTGGCTTGGCCCAACTCGGCCAGGGTGGCTTTCTCCAGAGACAGGCCGACTTCTTCAGCGATCACGGTGCCGCCGGTCAAAGTGGCGATGTCTTCCAGCATGGCTTTGCGACGGTCGCCAAAGCCGGGTGCCTTGACGGCAACGGTCTTCAGGATGCCGCGAATGTTGTTCACCACCAGTGTCGCCAGCGCTTCACCGTCCACGTCCTCGGCGATGATCAGCAACGGACGGCCGGACTTGGCGATTTGTTCCAGTACCGGAAGCAGGTCACGGATGTTGGATATCTTTTTGTCGTGCAGCAGGATGTAGGGATTTTCCATCAATGCCAGCTGGCGGTCATGATTGTTGATGAAGTAGGGTGACAGGTAGCCGCGATCAAATTGCATCCCTTCTACGATGTCCAGTTCATCTTCCAGGCCGGTGCCGTCTTCAATCGTGATCACGCCTTCTTTGCCGACCTTTTCCATCGCAGCAGCGATCTTCTCGCCGATCACAGTGTCGGAGTTGGCGGAAATGCTGCCCACTTGCGCGATTTCCTTGCTGGTAGTGCATGGCTTGGAAATTTTCTTCAGTTCCGCCACGACTGCGATGACCGCTTGGTCGATGCCGCGTTTCAAGTCCATCGGGTTCATGCCGGCAGCGACGAACTTCATGCCTTCCTGCACGATGGATTGCGCCAGCACAGTCGCGGTGGTGGTGCCATCACCCGCCACATCGGAAGTCTTGGAAGCGACTTCCTTCACCATTTGTGCGCCCATGTTTTCGAATTTGTCTTTCAGTTCGATTTCTTTGGCGACCGATACACCATCCTTGGTGATGGTGGGTGCGCCATAAGAGCGATCCAACACGACGTTGCGGCCCTTGGGCCCCAAGGTCACCTTGACTGCATCGGCCAGAATGTTCACGCCGATCACCATCTTGTTGCGTGCGGCGTCGTGAAATTTTACGTCTTTAGCTGCCATGTTATTTCTCCTGAAATTCTTGTGTTAGTTAGGCTTCAACCACGCCGATGATGTCATCTTCGCGCATGGTCATGTATTCCTGGCCGTCCATTTTGAAGGCTTGGCCGGCATATTTGCCGAACAGCACACGGTCGCCCACCTTGACACTCATAGCCTGCAATTTGCCGTCATCGCCGATCTTGCCTTTTCCCACGGCGATGATTTCGCCTTGGTCTGGTTTTTCGGTGGCGGCATCGGGAATCACGATTCCAGAGGCGGTCTTGCGTTCTTCTTCCATGCGTTTGACGATCACGCGGTCGTTCAAAGGACGAATTTTCATACTGAGGTCTCCTAAAACTAAGGGGTTAAAAAATGTGGACGCGGAGTTTAGCACTCTCTGCCTGCGAGTGCCAATAGTCGGGGCGACCCCGCCCGATTTCAAGGGCAGGGTGGAGGTATATTTTTATTTCAGGAGCGGGGCGGCGGAAGGGTGATCTTGTTATCGGTGCTGAACTGATAGTCTTTGAAGATGTGTTCGGCGGTCAGGATTTGATAAGTGCCATCGGCATTGCGGTGCGAGGTGTCTTTGAGGCGATAGGTGTACTGCCCGCAAGTCCAGCAATCATAGTTGCGCATGTGGGTGCACAGACAAGTCTTGTCCATGACGGAGATTTTCTTGGCATCGGGATGCAACGCCACTTCGCGGTTGAATGCTTCGATGTAAGCACAATGGCCATTGGCATCGAGGAGATAACCGTATGCTTCACAGTTGGGGCGTATGCCGGCACCGATCGCCGGACTATTCTTCAACATGCGCATCGGGTAGCCGGTCGGTGAAATCATATTGACTTCGATGTCCTGCTCGTTGGCCTTGAAGTATTCCTGCTGGATTTTTTCCGGAATGCCGCATTCCTTGGAAACGGTAAAGCGCGTCGCCACTTGCACGGCAGCACAGCCTTTTTCCAGGAAGTCGACTGCATCGCTACCGGTAAAGACCCCGCCCGCTGCGATCACCGGGATATCCAGTTGTTCGGCTTTTAAATGCGCAACGATTTCCGCCACGATGTTGTGCAGATCATATTCGGCCCAATCCATCCCGAAGCCCAGATGCCCGCCCGCCAGCGGGCCTTCCACCACGATGTAATCGGGCAGGCGATTGAGCTTGGCATTTTTGCGTATGAATAGCTGCAAGGCGCGCAGTGAGGAAACGATGATGCCCAGCTTGGCATCGCGGAAGCGCGGGTTATCTTCCATCAACGCAAATGATCCGAGGTGCAGCCCCGCGCTTAACGTTATTCCGTCAATCCCCGCATCCAGCGCGCTACACAGCCGCACGCGCAAAGTCTCGCGCGGCGAATTCATGGTCAATTTTTCCATGCAGTTGACGAAAATCATGCCATCGCCGCGCTTGGCATCCATCGTCTTGCCGACGTGCAAGTGGGTCGATTCAGCTACCTGCGCCAGATCGAATTTCACGATCGATTTGTCAGCTTTCAGGATGTTAAGTTTGTATTGTTTTTGTTTGTCGCTGACAAATTTCGTTTTGTAGTGGCGATCCGTAACGGTAGGCAACATCGCATCGGAAATATGCCCAATCCCGCCCAGCCGTGCGGCTTCCAGAGCCAATTCGCGACTGGAAATATCCACGCCCATTCCGCCAATTATGATCGGCACCAACTCGCGCTTGCCAAAGCGCAGGCGGAAATCATCAACTCGTTTCATTACTGCCATCCTCCGACCGCCCGATATATTTAACAATAAGGGACAGAAATAAACATTGTGCACATACATTAAGAACGAAGGATGCCACAAATGGGGTGATACGGAAAGCAAAGCCAGTTTTATGGCATGGACATAAACTGCAAAAACTACTTGCCCAGCAAGTCGTGTAGCGCGTCCGCGAGATTTGTAAAGGCAAAGCGATAGCGTGCCACCTCCATCTTCTTCGGCAACACTCTTTGCCCTTCCAGCAACAGGCAGGCGCGTTCACCCATGCCTAATTTCAACAACATTGCCGGCGCAATGAATGGGGCGGGGCGATGCAGTACCGCCGCCAGGGCCGCAGTGAATTCCGCATTAGTGGCCGGTTGTGGAGCGGTCATATTGTATGGTCCGCTGGCCTGGGCATTGCGCAACAAGCTGAGCAACATCGCCACATAATCATCAATATGTACCCAGCTCATCCACTGCTTTCCATCACCCAGACGCGCGCCCAAGCCCAGCCTGAACGGCAGCAGCATGCGTCCCAGCAGCCCGCCGTCGTTGCTTAATATCAAGCCGGTACGCAACAAACAAACGCGTACTCCAAAGCTTTCCGCGCCGCGCGCAGCATCTTCCCAGGCCTTGCATAACCGGGCGGCAAAATCTTCTCCAGCCGCAGCCGATTCATCCAGCCCGGTATCGCCGCGATTACCGTAGTAGCCTACTGCCGAGCCGCTCAACAATACGCCGGGTTTGTGCTGCGCGACGGCGATGCGCCGCACCAGATTTTCTGTCAAAGATACCCGGCTATTCCATAGAACTTGCTTGCGTTGCGCTGTCCAGCGTGCATCGACTATCGGCTCACCGGCCAGATTGATGACCGCATCGAAGGTCTGGCCGGGTTGCCACTCGTCAAGCCCAGCCATCGCATGCACACTTGCACCGCATTTTGCCGGAACAGAATCCGGGTTGCGGCTCAGTACCGTCAATTCATGCCCTTCCGCCAGCAATACCTTGCAAAGCTGCCGGCCGATCAAGCCCGTGCCACCGGTGATCAGAATATGCACATTTCCTCCGCCTGCAAACAGGTCGGGTTACAGGCTATCCAAACTTTGCCATGCGCGCAAGCCGCAAAACCCGTTATGATTCTGCGCATGTCGAATCACCCGCAAAACAACACCAATCTCCTTGCCCGCAGCCTCGCTGCCGTGTGGCATCCCTGTTCGCAGATGAAACACTACGAACATTTCCCGCTGCTGCCGGTTGCGCGCGGGTCGGGTGCGTGGCTGTATGACTTTGGTGGCAAGCGTTATCTGGACGCGGTCAGTTCCTGGTGGGTGAATCTGTTCGGGCATTGTAATCCGCGCATCAGCGCCGCGATCACCGACCAGCTTGGGAAGCTGGAACATGTGATGTTGGCTGGATTTACCCACGAGCCGGTGGTGCAGCTTTCGGAGCGATTGCGCGAGTTGGCACCAGTTGGCTTGGGGCATTGCTTCTATGCTTCTGACGGAGCATCGGCCACGGAAATCGCACTCAAGATGAGCGCGCATTATTGGCGCAACAACGGCAAGCCGGGCAAGATGCAATTCATCAGTCTGGAAAACAGCTATCACGGCGAAACACTGGGCGCGTTGTCGGTGACGGATGTCGCGCTGTTTCGCACTGCTTACGGTGCGCTGATCCGGCAACAGGCCACCGTGTCCAGCCCGGACTGGCGCAAAGCCGCCGCAGGGGAAAGTGCTGAAGCTTACGCGCTGCGCTGCGCGGATGATCTGGAGCAACATTTGCAGCAACATCATGCGCAACTGGCCGCTTTCATCATCGAGCCGCTGGTGCAAGGCGCGGCGGGCATGGCGATGTATCACCCGGTTTATTTGCAGCGCGCGCGGCAGCTTTGTGCTGAATATGACGTGCATTTGATCGCGGATGAAATCGCCGTCGGCATGGGCCGAACCGGCACGCTGTTCGCCTGCGAGCAAGCCCCAACCCTATCCCGGCCAACCTCTTTTCAGGGAAGCAAGGGAATTACTCCGGACTTTTTATGTCTATCGAAAGGTATTACCGGAGGTTATCTGCCGCTGTCAGTGGTGATGACGCGTGACGAAATTTACCAGGCATTTTATGGCGATGAGATGACAAGCGGTTTTTTGCATTCACACTCCTATACCGGCAATCCACTGGCCTGCCGGGCAGCGCTCGCCACGCTGGATATTTTTGCGCAGGATAATGTGCTCGACGCGAACCGTAACAAGGCGGCGTATCTGAACGAAATAGCAACGCCATTGCGCGAACACCGCGCAGTACGAAACTGGCGCAACACCGGCATGATCTGGGCATTTGAAGTGGAAACGCCGCAGCGCAATTTTGTCCAACAGTGCTTCGCACTCGCGCTGGAAAATGAATTATTGTTGCGTCCCATCGGTAACACGATTTATTTCATGCCGCCGTATATAATTAACGAATTGGAGATGGATTTGCTGGTAAGTCGTACCTTGCGCATCGTCAACGAACTGAGTTAAGTGTTATGCGAAATTTTTTCATCGAAGTGTTTTTCTTCAGCCTGCTCGCCGGCCCTGTGTTTGCAACCACTTTGCCGGAGCCAGTCAGCGAGGCGCTCAAACATGCGCATATTCCCCTATCCAGCGTTGGCATCGTGGTACAGGAGACGCACGAGTCTGCGCCCCTCATCAGCCTGAATGCCGAACGGGCGATGAACCCGGCTTCTACCATGAAGTTGCTCACCACTTTTGCCGCACTGGAAACGCTGGGCCCGGCGTATCGCTGGAAGACAGAGGCATATCTCAACGGCAAGCTGGAAAATGGCGTGCTTCAGGGTGATCTGGTATTCAAGGGTTATGGCGACCCGAAGCTGACCGTCGAGCAATTCTGGATGTGGTTGCGCGAATTGCGCCAGCGCGGGCTGCGCGAGATACGCGGTGACATCGTGCTGGACCACAGTTTCTTTGAGGCTGTCAACCAGGATCCTGCGGAGTTCGACAATGACCCGACCCGCGCTTACAACGTCGGCACCAGCGCATTGCTGCTCAACTTTAATGCGCTGCATTTGCACCTGATCCCGGATGCCAATGCAACCATTGCGCTGCTGGAGCCCGAGCTGGCCGGCTACACGCTGCTCAATCGCATCACCACTTCGAATAAATTGCATTGTGGCGGCGAGGATGCCTACAAGGCGCATTTAGACGGGCACAACATCGTGCTGGAAGGCAGTATTCCCGCTGCTTGCGGCGAGGCGGATGATTACTTTTCGCTATTGCCTCAAGACGAATATTTCTTCGCAGTGTTCAGCGCGTTGTGGCAAGAGCTTGGCGGCACGCTACAAGGCAAGCTACGTGCAGGAGCTGCGCCTGCCGATCAAGTTCCGTTTGCCAAGTATGTCTCGCCGCCGTTGTCGGAAGTGATACGCGACATCAACAAATTCAGCAACAACATCATGGCACGGCAACTATTCCTGACACTGGGGACGGCAGAAACTGCCAGAGATGCGGCACATGTTTCTCAGAGTGCAGTAGGACTGTTGCCCACCGATAGCAAAGACAGCCGTGACGATTTTTCAAGAGCGCAAGCACTGAGTGAAAACTCTCTTTCTGCTCAGCAAGAAGGCGGGGATACCGCGGGTGCGGAATTATCAGTCCCATTGACGGCACCTCTGGGCGTCCCTCTGCCAGCAACCATCGCGCGCAGCACTGCGGCGATGCGGCAATGGTTAAAGACACAACAACTGCAATTTCCCGAGTTGGTGCTGGAAAACGGCGCGGGTCTGTCACGCAAGGAGCGCATTAGCGCGTATCACCTTGCCGAGATTTTGCAACGTGCCACGCACAGCCCGTTTTCCGCCGAGCTGGAAGCCTCGTTGCCGATACTAGGCATGGACGGCACGGTGAAAAAACGTTTCAAGGATAACGAAATCGCGGGATATGCGCACCTCAAGACCGGCTCGCTGGAAGGCGTGAAATCCATCGCCGGTTATGTGAAAGCGCACAGCGGCAAACAGTGGATCGTGGTGTTCATCGTCAATCACCCTAATGCCGCTTTGGCACAGCCCGCGCAAGACGCGCTGATCGAGTGGCTGCAAAAGGGAAACTGATGGAACTACTGATAAAACGGCTAGCCATCTGACTGATGAAACTCCTAGCCATTCCACTAGGTTGTCAAAGAACGACACCCAAGTGGCTGGTTATAGGCTGTCCGACAACGACAGCCTAGTCATTGGTTATAGCCATTCCACTGAAAAACTACTAGCCATTCCACTAGGCTACCAAAAGACGATAGCCAAGTGGCTGGTTATAAGCAAACAAAAAACGATTGCAAGGTGTCTGGTTATGATGTGGTTTTTTCACCACTCCAGCCAAAATACCCATTGATTCCTCTTGTCCAGCCGGATAGGATGCGCTTAGCGGCTTGCTGCACGCAAGCCGCGTCACATTAATCCAAAGGAAATCTAAGTCATGAAAAAAATTATTATTGCTGCGTTGCTATCCGTTTTCGTTGCTGCGCCTGCTGTTGCTGCTGATGCGGCCGGGATATACGCTGGAGTAAAACTGGGCCCGTCGGATGTCGCAGGCAGTACATTAGGGTTTGGAGTGTATGGCGGTTACAACATCGACCCTAGTGTCACATCAAAAATGACATCGAGCGATTTTATGTCAAAGGTAAGTTTTGCGGGAGAAGCTGAGTACACAAGTTTCGGAAGCAACAGCTCCGGGGCATTTACTTACAAAGCTTCCGCCATCGGTGTCGTCGTAGCCGCCACATATCCAATCAACCCGCAATTTTCTGTGATTGCCAAGGCAGGCTTGGCAAGAACCGCTTATGATGTCACATGCTCAGGCTGTGGTCCTTTTTGGAACTATACTACTAATACTATTGGTTTGCGTGCTGGTGCTGCCGGTCAATATAACCTGACCCAGCAAATTGGCCTTCGTGCGGGATTAGATTTCTATCCTGATGGCTACAACATGTTATCGGCTGGTGCCGTGATTAAGTTCTAAACCAACTTAACGCTAAAAAGCCGGACTTGTTCCGGCTTTTTATAGTTTGAAATGCTACAAACCTAACTCTTTCAAAATCTCATCCATTTGGTCGAGTGGATGTAACTTTGCAGATGAGTGGTTTTTTTACCACACATCTGCAAATACCCCTTGATTCTCCTTCTCGCACTCAATATTATGAAGGAAGGGGCTTGTTGGTTTTGCTGCACGCAAGTCACTTTAGCAACTAAACATTTCAAGGAGTGAATTATGAAGAAAATCGCGATTGCTGCATTGTTGTCCGTTGTTGTTGTTGCGCCTGCTGTTGCTGCTGATGAGCCGCATATGTATGCAGGTGTTAGGGTGGGGCAGGCTAAAACCAGCATTGATAATGCTACTTTGTCCACAGCCAACCCTACCGCCTTTGGTGTGTTTCTCGGCCACACTTTCAGCCCTAACTTTGGCATTGAGGGTGAATATCTCGCCTTGGGCGAAATTAAAGGGGGGGGTGGTTCTGCGAAGTCCACAGGCTTCAGTGTGAGTGGTGTAGGTTCTTACCCAATCAATGAACAATTTTCGTTGTTCGGTAAGTTGGGTTACGCGATGATTACCAGCAAATTTAGTGGTGGCGCCGCTGGTCCTAATGCAAAAAGTAACGCTGTCACATATGGCTTGGGCGCTCAATACAACGTCACCCCAGGGGTGGGTATCCGTTTGGGCTGGGATAGATATAAGCTTG
Organism: Gallionella sp.; assembly: GCA_003134595.1. Taxonomy (GTDB): domain Bacteria; phylum Pseudomonadota; class Gammaproteobacteria; order Burkholderiales; family Gallionellaceae; genus Gallionella. The sequence goes on from PLBS01000042.1 coordinate 24,887, forward strand.
ACGATTCCTCGCAAAGTTTTAATGGCCATGTCAACCTGATCTCAGTGGGTGCTGTGTTCAAGTTCTAATCCAACTTAACACCCGGAAAGCCGGACTTGTTCCGGCTTTTTGTTGCCCGAAAAACTACAACCCCAGCTCGCTCCACATCTCATCCACGCGCCGCTTAGTCGCTTCATCCATCACGATAGTCTTACCCCACTCACGTTGCGTCTCACCCGGCCATTTGTTGGTGGCATCCAGTCCCATCTTGCCGCCCAGTCCTGACACCGGGCTGGCGAAATCCAGATAATCGATCGGCGTGTTGTCCACCAGCAGCGTGTCGCGCACCGGATCGACGCGCGTGGTGATCGCCCAGATTACTTCCTGCCAGTTGCGGATATCGATGTCGTCGTCCACCACGATGATGAACTTGGTGTACATGAACTGGCGCAGGTAAGACCAGATGCCGAACATCACGCGCTTGGCATGACCGGCATATTGCTTCTTGATGCTCACCACCGCCATGCGATACGAGCAGCCTTCCGGCGGCAGATAAAAATCCACGATCTCGGGAAACTGTTTTTGCAGCAGCGGCACGAACACTTCGTTGAGTGCCACGCCCAGCATCGCCGGTTCGTCGGGCGGCTTGCCGGTGTAAGTGGAGTGGTAGATCGGATCACGGCGCATGGTGATGCGTTCTATCGTGAACACGGGAAAATTGTCCTGCTCGTTGTAATAGCCGGTGTGGTCGCCGAACGGGCCTTCCAGCGCCATTTCATCGGGATGGATCACGCCTTCCAGCACGATCTCGGCACTGGCCGGTACTTGCAAATCGCTGCCCAAACATTTGACCAGTTCGGTCTTGCTGCCACGCAACAATCCAGCGAATTGATATTCCGATAACGAGTCCGGCACGGGCGTGACTGCGCCAAGGATTGTGGCCGGATCGGCCCCAATCACCACTGCGACCGGGAACGGCTTGCCGGGGTGTGCCTTGCGCCAGTCCTGAAAATCCAAAGCGCCGCCGCGATGCGCAAGCCAGCGCATGATGACCTTGTCGGGCGCGATCACCTGCTGGCGATAGATGCCGAGATTCTGGCGCGGTTTGAGCGGACCACGTGTGACCACCAGGCCCCATGTGATGAGCGGCGCAACATCGCCGGGCCAGCAAGTCTGGATCGGCAGCTTGCCCAAGTCCACTGCCGCACCTTCCCACACCACATCCTGGCAGGGTGCGCTGGACAGGACTTTGGGCGACATGTTCAGTACCTGCTTCAACACCGGCCATTTTTCCCAGGCATCCTTCAGCCCTTTGGGCGGTTCGGGTTCTTTAAGATAGGCAAGCAGCTTGCCCACCTCGCGCAACGCAGCGGTGGATTCTTCACCCATACCCAAGGCCACGCGGCGCGGAGTGCCGAACAGATTCGCCAACACCGGCATGTTGTGCCCGACCGGATTTTCGAACAGGATTGCCGGACCTTGCGCGCGCAACACACGGTCGCAGATTTCGGTCATTTCCAGATACGGTGAAACCGGTGCGGTGACGCGCTTGAGTTCGCCGAGTTTTTCCAGTTGTGCGATGAAGTCGCGCAGGTCGTGATATTTCATTGCATTCCCCTTTGAGCCGGTAGCTCGTAGCTTGTAGCTTGTAGCTTGTAGCTTGTAGCTTGTAGCAGAATCAAGTTTTGCTACCCGCTACCCGCTACGAGCTACAAGCTAATAAAGCTTCTTTTCGCCTTCCGGCCTGGTTTTGAACCGCTTGTGCAGCCAGAAATATTGTTCCGGCATTTCACGCACGCGCTGTTCGATGAATTCGTTCATGCGGCGCGTATCCGCGATGTCATCTCCGGTCGGATAATTCTCCCAAGCCGGATAAAAGGTCAGCACATAACCTGCCGCACCGGGCAGCAAGCGCGTGATGCAAGGCACCACCTTCGCGCCAGTCATCTGCGCGATGCGCGGTACCGAGATCATGGTCGCAGCAGGCACGCCGAAGAAGGGAATGAACGCGCCGTCCTTGATGCCTTGATCCTGATCCGGCGGATAGATGAACGGCATGCCTGCACGCATCCCCTTGAGGATAGGGCGCAGTCCTTGTTGACGCGAATAGAGGCGCTGATCGCGGAAGCGGGCACGCTTCTTCAAGAGTAGTTCGGTCAGGTAGAGGTTCTTCTGGTTCGCATACATGCACACCGTATCGGTATGCTGCGCGATCCACTGACCGCCGACATCCATGCCAACGAAATGCGGCGTGAGCAAGATGGCGGGCTTGCCTTTCACCGCATCAAAATGTTCCATACCCTCGACATGGATCAGGCTGGAGATGCGCGCCCCGCTCGACCACCACAAGATGGTGCGCTCGATGAGGCCGCGCCCGAACATTTTGAAGTGATCGCGCAACAAGCGCGCGCGCTGAGCATCGCTCATGTCGGGGAAACACAAACGCAGATTGATGGCCGCCACGCGCCGCCGCTCCGCAGCCAATGCGTAGAGCAGCAAGCCTAATGCATTGCCGATCCACACCAGCACGCGGAACGGCAGAAAGTGCATCAGCCATAATAGAAACACTCCTGACCGCGCTAGCATGCCTGCTCCCTGACTGCGGGCGGCTGCACGCCGCGCGGAATTTTGTAACGGTTATAACTCCACAGATACTGGGCGGGAGAAATCGCGATCACGCGTTCCAGAGCCGCGTTGATTTGCAGCGGCACGGATTTGGAAAAGTCTAATGACAGCGGCTCGAAACTCAGGTTGTATCCCGCTCCGTGCGGCAGCCGTTCGGCATAGGCCATCAGTACTGTCGCACCGCTGGTCTGAGCCAGGCGCCCACTCAGCGTCATGGTGTAAGCGGGACGCGTAAAAAAATCTGCCCACTCGCCTTCGCCCTGGCTGGGTACTTGATCGGGCAACAAACCAATCGCCTCGCCGCGCTTGAGTGCCTTGTAGAGTGTGCGCACACCGCTTACATCAGCGGTTGCCAAGCGCACCAGCCCGCGTTCGCGACCCCTGCGCATCACTTTTTCCAGCCAACCTTGTTTAGGGGAACGATATAAGATTGTCACCGGCAGATGTTGTCCCACATATAAGCTGGTTATTTCAAAACAACCCCAGTGTGGCGTGAGAAAAATAATGCCTTTGCCGCAGGCCAAGGCTGCTTCGATATGCTTCCAGCCCTCGCAGCTCTGCACTTTGGCGCAGACTTGTTCCAGCGGTCTGCCCCATATCCACGGCAACTCGACGATGCTCTTACCCGCCTCGTTAATGGTCTGGTTGAGCAGGGTGGCATAGTGTTCTTCATCCGTGGTGAGATGTGCCTGACGCAAGTTTTCTTCCGTGCGTGCGGCGTACTGTTTGGACATCGCAAATGTGAGGTGGCCGAGCAGCGCGCCCAAGCCGTGCAGCCAGCTGAGTGGCAAACTCGCCAGAAGACGAAAGATCATTTTGAAGAAAAAAGAGGTCATCGGTGGTCGGGCGAACTATTTGATACAATGCCCGCCTTTAATTTTTTACTTGATTGAGCGGAGAACCATGAGCGATTATTTGTTTACGTCCGAATCCGTATCCGAAGGTCATCCCGATAAGGTGGCGGATCAAATTTCTGATGCCATCGTTGACGCCATTCTAGCGCAGGACAAGCATTCACGCATTGCCGCCGAAACGCTGTGCAATACCGGCCTTGTCGTGCTGGCTGGCGAGATTACCACCAGCGCCAATGTCGATTACATCCAGGTGGCGCGCAATACCCTCAAGCGCATCGGCTACGACAACACCGAATACGGCATCGACTACAAGGGTTGTGCGGTGCTGGTGGCTTACGACAAGCAAAGCCCGGACATCGCGCAAGGCGTGAACAAGGCCTACGACGACGGCTTCGATCAAGGTGCGGGCGACCAGGGCTTGATGTTCGGCTATGCCTGCGATGAAACCGACACCTTGATGCCGCTGCCGATTTACCTGGCGCACCGCGTGGTCGAACGCCAGTCGCAATTGCGCCGCGATGGCCGCCTGAACTGGCTGCGCCCGGATGCCAAATCGCAAGTGACGATACGCTATGTGGATGGCAAGCCACACTCAATCGACACCGTGGTGCTCTCCACTCAGCACGCGCCGGAAATGACGCTGGCCGCGATACGCGAAGCCGCGATCGAAGAAATCATCAAGCCGGTGTTGCCGAAAGAATTGATCAAGGGCAACATCAACTTCCTGGTCAATCCGACCGGACGTTTTGTCATCGGCGGTCCGCAAGGCGATTGCGGCCTGACCGGACGCAAGATCATCGTGGATACCTACGGCGGCGCAGCCCCGCACGGTGGCGGTGCGTTTTCCGGCAAGGATCCGTCCAAGGTGGATCGATCCGCCGCGTATGCCGGTCGTTATGTCGCCAAGAACATCGTCGCTGCCGGTTTGGCGACCAAGTGTCTGGTGCAGGTATCCTACGCGATTGGCGTGGCCAAGCCGACCAGCGTGATGGTGGACACCTATGGAACGGGAAAGATTTCCAATGAAAAGATGACCGAGTTGGTGCTTAAGCATTTCGACTTGCGTCCCAAGGGTATCGTGCAAATGCTCGATCTGCTGCGCCCGATATATCAAAAGACTGCCGCATATGGTCACTTTGGTCGCGAAGAACCGGACTTTACGTGGGAAGCGACAGACAGGGCTGCGGCATTACGCGCGGATGCAGGACTGTAAATAAGCACCCAAAGAGAACCTGTGAAATTCGTTTTGTGGGATGGCAGGCTGGACACGGCGATGCGAAGCATTTGGGGCGGGCAGGCCTGCTGCTCCGCGCTCCCGCACCAGAGGGCTGCGCCCCACCGTGTCGCGCGGGCACCGCAAGGAGCCGCGTAGCGAACGACGAGGCATATCGGATAGATAGACGAGGAGTGAGCGAGCACGCGACACCGCGATTCGCCCACAAAACGAATTTACACCACCCTCCGAGGGGTGCTGCAGCGGGGCTGGACACAGTCCCCCGTCAGGCTCGGGGTCAGTGGTTCAACGTTTCAACCGCACCCATTCATTAACTTTATGAATGGAGCAACTTATGAACGCTGCCGCAAAACAATTCACCGATTACAAAGTCGCCGATATGTCCCTGGCCGCATGGGGACGCAAGGAACTGGCCATTGCCGAAATTGAAATGCCCGGCCTGATGGCAATCCGCAAGGAATTCACGGCCACGCAACCGTTGCGCGGCGCGCGCATCACCGGTTCGCTGCACATGACCATCCAGACCGGTGTGTTGATCGAGACACTGAAAGCGCTCGGTGCGGAAGTGCGCTGGGCATCCTGCAACATCTACTCGACCCAGGATCATGCTGCCGCCGCGATCGCCGCGACCGGCACGCCGGTGTTCGCCTACAAGGGTGAAACGCTGACTGAATACTGGGACTACACCCACCGCATTTTCGAATGGGCGGACGGCCCCGGCGGCGAAAAAACTCTGTCCAACATGATCCTTGACGACGGCGGTGATGCCACGCTGTTGCTGCATCTGGGCGCGCGTGCCGAGAAGGACGCATCCCTGTTGGACCATCCCGGCTCCGAGGAAGAGACTTGTTTGTTCGCGTCGATCAAGGCCAAGCTGGCGGTAGATAAAAAATGGTATTCCACACGTCTCGCCGCGATCAAGGGTGTCACCGAAGAAACCACCACCGGCGTGCACCGCCTGTACCAGATGCACGAACGCGGCGAATTGAAATTCCCCGCCATCAATGTGAACGACTCTGTTACCAAGTCCAAGTTCGACAACCTGTACGGCTGCCGAGAATCGCTGGTGGATGCGATCAAGCGTGCCACCGACGTGATGGTGGCCGGCAAGATCGCCGTGGTCGCGGGTTATGGCGACGTGGGCAAAGGCTCCGCTCAAGCATTGCGTGCCTTGTCGGCTCAAGTTTGGGTGACCGAAATCGATCCGATCTGCGCGTTGCAGGCCGCGATGGAAGGCTATCGCGTCGTGACCATGGACTACGCCTGTGAGCACGGCGACATTTTTGTCACTGCCACCGGCAACTTCCATGTCATCACCCACGAGCACATGAAGAAGATGAAGAATCAGGCCATCGTGTGCAACATCGGCCACTTCGATAACGAAATCGACGTTGCCTCGCTCAAGCAATACCAGTGGGAAAACATCAAGCCGCAAGTCGATCACGTGATTTTTCCAGCCGCGAACGGCAAGCCGGAAAAACGCATTCTGCTGTTGGCCGAAGGCCGTCTGGTGAATCTGGGTTGCGGCACCGGCCATCCGTCCTATGTGATGTCCTCTTCGTTCGCCAACCAGACCATTGCGCAGATTGAACTATTCACGCGCAACAAGGACTATCCTGTCGGCGTGTACACCTTGCCCAAGCATCTGGACGAGAAAGTTGCGCGTTTGCAACTGACTACGCTGAATGCACAGCTGAGCACGCTGACCGACCAGCAGGCCGCTTATATCAGTGTGCCCAAGGAAGGTCCTTACAAGGCCAATCACTACCGTTACTAACAGGCATGGCAAATAGCCACCCTGATAATGAAACTTGCCATGCCCGTTCCCTCTCCTCAATCCTCTCCCACAAGCGGGGAGAGCGAAGCGAGGGGTGCGCAGCAAGGCAAACGAATCGCTGCGCGAGTTTCACGTTAAATGCAGCATGCCAACACGTAATGAGTTCGCTGATTATGTGGTTGAGCTCATGTCGACATGGATGCCGGTAGTCGCGAACAAGACAGATCTCGGCTACGGGCTGTACCGGAATGGACTGAGGTTCGCCGTGATTGCCGGCGAGCAGCTTTATTTCAAAACCGATGCCGGCGACGAGTCTCTGTTTGAGCGCGAGGGTTGCTCTCCGTTCTTCAGCAGCAGTGAAGGCAGAGCGGTGCGGACATCCTTCTGGTCCGCGCCGCCAGACTGCCTTGACCCCCCCGCCGTGATGCGCGAGTGGTGTCATTGGCCTATGCCGCGGCGTTGCGGGAGCAGGTTACTAAAGCAAGCTGATCCAGCAAAGGGAGGCGAAAATGAAAATGCAATTGGAGTTGCTGTTAATCTGGATACTCAACGCACTCGCGTTGCTCGCGGTGGCGAACTTCGTGCCGGGGATACATGTGGACGGTTTCGGTGCGGCTTTGATCGCGGCGTTTTTCCTGGGGCTGGTCAATACCTTGATCCGCCCGTTGCTGTTGCTGCTTACTCTGCCGGTGACGCTGGTTACATTGGGATTGTTCATCTTCGTCATCAACGGCACACTGTTCTGGCTGGTAGGTTCGGTGCTGCGCGGTTTTGTCGTGGATAGTTTCTGGCACGGCGTTTTGGGAGCAGTGCTTTACAGTATCTTTTCCTGGGCACTGTCTTCGGCTGCCGCACAATTGATGAGAAAACAATGAGGCTCCTATGACTGGGCAACTTTTCAGTTTTGAATTTTTTCCGCCGCAAACTCCTGAAGGTGTGGAGAAACTCGCGACCACGCGCAAGCAACTGGCGCTGCTCAAGCCGGAATTCTTCTCCGTCACCTTCGGCGCTGGCGGCTCCACGCAGGACCGCACACTGGAAACCATACGTCAGATCAAGGCCGAAGGTTACAACGCCGCCCCGCACCTGTCGTGTATTGGTTCTACACGCGACAATATCCGCGCCATTCTGAACACCTACAAGGATATGGACATCAAGCGCATCGTGGCGTTGCGCGGCGACTTGCCCTCCGGCATGGGCAGCATCGGCGAATTCCAGTATGCCAACGAGCTGGTGTCGTTCATTCGCGCGCAGACCGGCGAGCACTTTCACATCGAAGTGGCAGCCTATCCGGAGTTTCATCCGCAGGCCAAATCAGCGCACGACGACATCCTCAACTTCAAACGGAAAGTTGCTGCCGGGGCGGATTCAGCTATCACCCAATATTTCTACAACGCCGACAGTTATTTTTATTTCGTCGATGAATGTCGCAGGCTGGGCATCACCGCTCCCATCGTGCCGGGCATCATGCCGATCGTGAAATTCGCGCAACTGGCACGCTTCTCCGATGCCTGTGGCGCTGAAATCCCGCGCTGGATGCGCCGCAAGCTGGAAGGCTATGGCGACGACAACGCATCAATACAGGAATTTGGCCAGGATGTGGTCACCGCATTGTGCGAACGCTTGTTAAAGGGCGGTGCGCCGGGCCTGCATTTCTACACGCTGAACCAGGCCGCGCCAACTTTGGCGATCTGGCAACGATTGGGGCTGTCGTGATTCTTGAACTTGCGTCCCCCTCTCCCATCGGGGTAACCAGCGACTTGGCTGGCGTAGTTGGACAGCCTAGTCGAATGGCTAGTAGTTCCACCAGAGGGCTGGGGAGGGGGAGCACCCGATGAAAGCACCCGAACTCCTTCTGCCCGCCGGCACATTGGACAAAATGCGCACCGCCTACGCCTTTGGTGCGGATGCGGTGTATGCCGGGCAGCCACGCTATTCCTTGCGTGCCCGCAACAACGAGTTTCAGTTGGAGCAACTGGACATCGGCATCAAGGAGGCGCATCAGCTCGGCAAGAAATTCTTTGTCGCGAGCAATTTGATGCCGCACAACGCCAAGGTCAAAACCTATCTGGCCGACATGCGCCCGGTCATCGCGATGCGGCCGGATGCCTTGATCATGGCCGACCCCGGACTGATAATGATGGTGCGCGAGGAATTTCCGGATATGACTATCCATCTTTCAGTACAAGCCAATACGGTTAATTTTGCCGACGTGAAATTCTGGCAAAAGCTCGGCGTGTCGCGCATCATTTTGTCGCGTGAATTGTCGCTCGATGAAATAGAAGAGATACGCCAGGAGTGTCCCGACATCGAACTGGAAGTGTTCGTACACGGCGCGCTTTGTATCGCTTATTCGGGGCGTTGCTTGCTGTCCGGCTACTTCAATCACCGCGACCCGAACCAGGGCACCTGTACCAACTCCTGCCGCTGGGATTACAAGGTCAAGGATGCCGAAGAAGATGCCACCGGCGACCTGCAAAAAATAGATTTCAATTTCGACGAGGCGATGGGCGCATCCAATCTCTCCGCGTGCGGTTCACAACCGCGCCACCCTGCGGCTGACAAGGTGTACCTCATCTCGCGTCAGGATCACCCGGATGAATTGATGCCGGTGATGGAAGACGAGCACGGCACCTACATCATGAACTCCAAAGACTTGCGCGCCGTCGAACACGTCGAGCGGCTGGCAAAGATCGGCGTGGATTCACTGAAAGTCGAAGGCCGCACCAAGTCCATCTATTACGTGGCGCGCACCGCACAAGTGTATCGGCAGGCGATAGATGATGCGGTCGTGGGCAGACCATTCAACTATTCACTGCTCGGCGCGCTGGATGCGCTGGCGAATCGCGGCTACACCGATGGCTTCTACGAACGCCACCACACCCACGAACAGCAAAACTACCTGCGCGGTCACTCCGAAAGCACCCGCCAGCAATACGTCGGTGACATCGTGAGTTGTGCGAATGGAATGGCCGAGATCGACGTGAAAAATAAATTTCAGGTCGGCGACAGACTCGAAATCATCCACCCCTCCGGCAACCACATTGTCGTACTCGCAGAGATGCGCAGCCTCAAAGGCGAAGCAGTCACTGTCGCGCCCGGCAGCGGACATCGTGTGCAGATACCTTTGCAGGGCGAAATGACAAAGGGCATGGTGGCACGTTTCTTATAATCAGGTCGCGAGATACAACCATGATCTTCTCCACCCTCACCAACGCTGACCGCTACGCTGCACTGCATCCGCTGTTTCCGCGCGCATTCGAATACATCCGCAACACCGATCTGATGTCGCTCGCGCCGGGGCACTATCCCATTGTCGGTGATGATTTGTTCGCCATCGTGGAGCATGTGCCGGGACGCACGCGCGCAGAAGCGGAACTGGAATGCCACCGTCGTTACATCGACATCCAACTGGTGCTGGAAGGGTTGGATGAGATGGGCTGGAAGCCGTTTTCCGATTGCCGCGAGCCGGTGGACGATTACAGCGCGGAGAAGGACATCCAGTTTTTTCGCGATGCCCCGGCAAGCTGGATTGCCACGCCGCCCGGCGCGTTCTGCATCTTTTTCCCGGAAGATGCGCATGCACCCTTGGTCAGCGCGGGCAGGATACGTAAGGTGGTCTTCAAGATCGCGCTGAAGACGGGGTGAGGGAACGCCACCGTTTTCCTAGTGCCACGGAACGGGCAGCAGGGATTGGTAGCCGTTTCCCGCTTAGAACGAGATTCTTACACCCAGATTGACACCTTCATCAAGTATGGCGTATGGCCGAGACTTGAGGCCAAATCCTATTCTCCGGTAACCGAGATAGACAACCGCCTGCGGTATCAACTCGAACTCCAGTCGGGCACCGGTTTCAACATAGCGGTCGGCATCGCCAAAGGTGACGATATTCGGGGATAAATACACCTGTCCGACAATACCCAAACGCGGAGATGCGGGTGGGGAATAACGTACCAATCCGCCCAGTGCCAGGGCCGAAGCGTTACTGACCTCAGGATTGTTGCCCGTTACCCTGGCGACAACGCCCTTTATACCGACGCCGACAGAAAATCCGGGCGCATTGCCGCCCAATTCATCTTTCACCAAAAGACCAAAATCACTGAGCAGGTTATTTTTATTGACATAAAGAACGCCGAAATGAAATTCGGTTTTTCCGAGAGCATCGCGACCCATTGAGGATATGTACTGGAGTTGGGCGCTGGCATCGCGCAGGTTGATATCGATGGTATCCGCCAGGGCCGTGGTACTGATGGTTACCATAGTACTGACGCTTAATAGGGAAAGTGCAACAATACGGCGCAATAACATAACTTCACTCCTTAAAATTCTGAATTCAACATATGCAAGCATATCACAGACAATTCGTATCACGAACATGTCGGAGACTCCCGATCTGACTGGGTTTGTGCGAGCATGTGTCAATGAGTGGCCGGATTCATTTTAGCGGGCTCCTCTGGCATTTACAGGCCGAGATCGAACGCTGTATCGCCTTCCGCCACTTTTGCATCTATCTGAATATTCTTGAAATCAAACAGGTTGCCATCCAGCAGGTGTGAGGGCGCGACGTTTTGCATCGCGGTAAAGATGGTCTGGCTGCGCCCCGGATACTCACGCTCCCACGCGGCGAGCATTTCCTTGATGTTTTGGCGTTGCAGATTTTCCTGCGCACCGCACAGGTTGCACGGGATGATCGGAAACTCCATGCCGCGCGCATAGCGGGCGATGTCTTTTTCAGAGCAATAAGCCAGCGGACGGATCACGATATGGCCGCCTTTGTCGGTGACCAGTTTGGGCGGCATGGCCTTGAGCTTGCCGCCAAAGAACATATTCAGGAACAGCGTTTCGATCATGTCGTCGCGGTGGTGACCAAGAGCAATCTTGTTTGCACCGAGCTCCTGCGCCACGCGGTAGATGATGCCGCGCCGCAACCGCGAACACAGCGAACAGGTGGTTTTGCCCTCGGGAATTTTTTCCTTGACGATGGAATAAGTGTCCTGCGTTTCGATGTGGTATTCCACGCCGAGCTGCTTCAGATAATTCGGCAACACTTCGGCGGGAAAGCCAGGTTGCTTCTGGTCGAGATTCATCGCGACGATGCGAAAGTCAATCGGCGCGCGCCTGCGCAAGGTGAGCAAAATATCCAGCAGCGTGTAAGAGTCCTTGCCGCCGGACAGGCACACCATCACGCTGTCGCCCTCTTCGATCATATTGAAATCGGCAATCGCCTTGCCGACATGGTGCTCCAAGCGCCCCTTGAGGCGATTGAAGTTGGTGGAGTGGTGCTCGAAATGTATGGGTTGGCTAATGTCGTTCATGATTAAGCTCTAAAATTAAAGTGCGGGGTATTAACCCCTCCCAGCCTCCCCTTGTCAGGAGAGGAGCGTCCAGTTCCTCCCCTGACAAGGGGAGGTTAGGAGGGGTTGGGGTAATGCTCTCAAAGGTTGACGCTCCGTCCCCCATCCACCGCGATGATCTGCCCGGTAATGTAAGGCGCGTCCTGAATCAGAAAGGCGACCGTCCTGGCGATGTCGTCCGGTTCACCTTCGCGTTTGAGCAGGGTATGCGCGACGATCTTGCGGCGTTGCTCATCATCCATTAACGCCGCGCCTTCCGGCCACATGATGACACCGGGGGCGATGGCGTTGACGCGCACCTGCGGTGCCATTTCCTGCGCCAGTCCGCGGGTCAGCGCGGCCAGCCCGGCCTTGGCGACGCTGTACAGCAGATGGCCATGCATCGGGCGTTCGGCGTGGATGTCTGCGATGTTCACGATACAACCATGACGACGGCGCAATTCGGCCGCTGCCGCTTGTGCCAGGAACAGCGGGGCTTTCAGGTTGGTGCCGAGCAAATCGTGCCATTGTTGTTCATTAATATCCGCCAAGGGAGTAGCGTAAAAACTTGAAGCGTTATTGACCAGCGCGTCCAGTCGCCCGAATTTTTTGATGACCTGGTCCACCAGTTGCGGCAACGTGTGCAGGTCAAGCAGATCCGCCTGAAACGCGGCGGCACTTTCCGGGCGCAGCTCGTTCAGCTCTTTTTGCAAAGCCTGCGCTTCTGGTTCGGAGCTGCGGTAATGCACGGCGAGCTGCGCGCCTGCCGCGTGCAGGCGCCGACAAATCGCCGCACCGACGCGCTTCGCCCCACCCGTCACCAGTACCACTTTGCCTTGCATCCCGCTCTCCATTAAACTCGCCAGCCTCCATTAAACTCGACCACTTTGTGAATTATACCTGACCATGCCTACACCTTTACCCACACCCAGCCCGGAAGCCGCGCAGCACAGCGCACGCCTGGTTGAATTCATCCGGCGCGAAATCGCCGCACAAGGCGGATGGATTTCGTTTGCGCGCTACATGGAGCTGGCACTGTATGCACCAGGGCTTGGCTATTACACGGCAGGCGCGCACAAATTCGGCGAAGCGGGCGACTTCATCACCGCGCCGGAGCTCTCGCCGTTGTTCGGGCGTACCCTGGCGCGGCAAGTGGCGGAGATCATGGCGCACAGCGCGCCGCACATACTGGAGCTGGGCGCGGGCAGCGGCAAACTGGCGGCGGACATGCTTGCCGAATTGGAGCAGCTCGGTAGCCTGCCGGACAGCTACGCCATTCTTGAGGTGAGTGCCGACTTGCGCGCGCGCCAGCAAGCACTTATGCGCGAACGCTTGCCGCATCTGCTGGATCGCGTGCACTGGCTGGATGCGCTGCCGAAAAGATTCAGCGGCGCAATCGTCGCCAACGAAGTGCTCGACGCATTACCCGTTCATCTGGTGCACTGGCGGGACAGCGCAATCACCGAACGGGGCGTGGCTTTAAACGATAACAGTTTCATCTGGCAGGAACGCGCCATCAGCGATGCTGTGCTATTGCATGCCGCGCAGAAGATCACTGTGCCGGACGATTATGTCAGCGAAATCTGTCTCGCCGCGCGCGGCCTGATCAACAGTCTCGCACAACGACTGGAGCAGGGCACGATGCTGTTCATCGACTACGGCTTCGGCGCGCGCGAGTTCTATCATCCGCAGCGCCGTAGCGGCACGCTGATGTGTCACTACCGCCACCATGCACACGACGATCCGTTCTTTCTGCCCGGCTTGCAGGACATTACCGCGCATGTGAATTTTTCCGATATCGCCGAATGCGGCATCGATGCGGGCTTGGAGCTGATCGGCTACACCTCGCAGGCGTTCTTCCTGATTAACTGCGGCATCACCGCATTGCTGCAAGACACCTCACCGGAAAACCTGCGCGACTACTTGCCGCTCTCGGCGCAATTGCAGAAACTCACCAGCCCGGCGGAAATGGGCGAGCTGTTCAAGGTGATTGTGTTGGGCAAAAAGCCTGTCCTGAACTCTGTCGAAGGGATGGTGAGCCCGTTGTGCGGGTTCATGCGTGGAGATTTGACGCGCTCTTTGTGAATTAAGCTCTAACTGCGAATTTCCTTCTGCGTGACCAACATTTATTCTTCAAACTGACCAAGTGTTCTCGCGCATTGACCACACATCAACAATTACCGCTTTCTGGTGATTCTAATTGTCCAATCACAAAATTATTTCACTGCCCGGAACCTGCCGTTCGCCAATCGGAGCTATCGACACAAAGGCGAGCTTGGTCGTCATGCTCATCGACCGTCCGGTTTCTGCCGCGAAGCAGTCACCGAATCCAATTGGTCACAGAGAGATTGTCTTAGCCACCAAGTTTTCGGACAGCATCATTTGCCTCAACTGCGCTGGTATTTGTTGCTTTGCCCTGTATGCATACCAACAATTGTTGGTGGCTAGGGGTTTGGTCTAATTCATGGGGTGGGCTAGGGGCGTGAAGCCGTAGAACTATTGTTTATCCAGCTCTGTGACAGTTTCATCCACCAAGCCGCGCAGCTTTTCAAGGTCTTGGCGGGGCATCGTCAAATGCACCTTGCGGATGCTTTGCTCATCCATAATAAGTAGCAATGCCTCGCGATTGGTTTCCTTCTGATTTATTGTAAGTACCACAGAACCACCGCGGCCGGATATCTGGCCCACATCGGTCGAGGTTTCACGGGCTATGTTTGTCGCTGGTGCTGCTAGTGCAGTTATGGTTGCCTCCAATATATCGTGAAGATCTTTAAGGTCAGCCTGCGCCACCACAAAAGCCATCTCATTAATCCCGTGCTCGCCAACGGCAGTTATCAATGCCTCTTTGTTGTCGCCTTTCTGGCTTATCACAAAACCCACGCTGCCCTCGGTATGAACTACCGAGCCGATTGTTGTCGTGGTGTCCGCTGCAAAACATTGTGTGGATGCTATGAGTGCGATGGTAGTAAATAGATATTTCAACATGATAGCTCCTTTGGTTAAGTTAAAAAGCCTCTGTTTGTTTAGCAAGCCCTCGATAAAGAACAGTGCTGCCTTGCCTTTTTCAGTGTGATTCATTCAACCCTGCTCTTAAACCGATATTCTGGTGGCTTGGCACATGCTGTTTCCATGCATCAATCCAGTTTGTCGTCATCCTGTGTTGCGCTTCCGCAAGTGTTATTTCTTGAGAGCATACCATCTTGTAAAGCACAATCTCCAGTTGGTTTTTTTCTCAGCACCACACTCGCTGATTCTTGGCTCAGGCCATAGATTTCGCGGGTCTTTCGGTGCGCCCCCGACTGAAAGGGCAATCAGATGATCTTCCTCAAAATGTTTTGGGTTTGTATCTGTATAGCCGTAAGCGCGAATCTACTGCTTCTTGAGTTTGTTGGTGAAGTGGGCGGGCAGACGAATCGTTTTGGTATATCCGCTAATGGCACGCTGCCGTCTTTCTATCCATGCAGCAGCTTACTCGAAAGCAGTCATTGAAATATTGCATTCAGGAACTTATTTTAGCCCCCTTTAGGTGATGCTGATTACTTGCAGCACGCGACCCAAAGAGACGGTCATCATGCCGAAAAGCGGACTGTCAAGGATAGTCCATTCGTAATCAGGCCAGTCATCGTATCGAGCCCACGATTATGTATTGCGGCTTTTGCCAGCCTTGGCTAATGCGATGGCAACGGCCTGCTTGATCGCTTTTTTCTTTGTCGGCGGATGACTGGTGCCAATCGATCCATCCTTTTTCCAGTCGTCCACAAGTGTCTTAATATTGCTGCTGACGATCGACTGGCTAGATCCTTTTCTGAGCGGCATGATATTCCTCCTGTTTGCAGAATCAATTGTGTGCGCTTTTCACCAGTTGCGGCGCTGCAATCAGACGCTGTTGTTCATTAGATCAACGAAGCTGTTGAAAAAATATCTTCACATTCGCATCCTGCAGTGTATCAAATGGAATATCAAGTTGAAGTTCCGGAATTGGCACCGAGCAGTACTTCCTTAATTGCAACAGCCTTCCTGAAAGCAGTCGCTCGCGACGTGCGGCTACACTTGGTAATCGACTTTGAGCATTGCTGGTCAGTATTAATGAGAACAGTGGGTAAAGGTCACGATAAAACGCACTAACAAGGTGTTGAAAAACCACTGCGTTGTTTTTCTACCAATGCTTCTATCGCGCCGATGCGTGCCTGTTGAACTGCGGCAGCTATGGCACTACTGTCGGTACATTGCTTTGCTATTTCACCCGCATCCACCGCGCGTGCGACAGCTAACAGTTGCAACAAATAATCGGCCTGTGGGTAGGCATCGTTTTCGTGTCCGGTGCGGCCGCGCGCATCCGAAGAGCACGCCTGCAACAAATGGGTGAAGCGTTCCGGCCTGCGCCAAGCATCCGCCGACTGAAACAATTTGATGATGGTCTCGGCACGCAATTCCTTGGCGCGATGGATGTCGCCGTGATAGCGCGCGGCCAGCAGGGCCAGATCGCGACATTCGCTGGATGAGCGCAAGCGCTGCGAGAGCTTCCTCACCAGCTCCACACTGCGCAGCTCGTGTCCGATATGGCGCGGCAAAATATCTTTTGGTGTGTTGCCCTTGCCCAGATCATGCGTCAGCGCGGCGAAGCGCACTTCCAGTGTGTAATCATGAAGTGCCGCATCGTCCACCACCAGCATGGTATGGATGCCGCAATCGATCTCGGGATGATGTTTTTCCGGCTGCGGCACGCCGAACAGCGCGTCCACCTCGGGGAGAATTTTTGCCAGCGCGCCGCAACTGCGCAGCGTCTCGAAAAAACGCGACGGCTTTTTCTCCATCAGTCCGCGCGCCAGTTCCTGCCAGACACGCTCCGCCACCAGCGCATCCACTTCGCCGCTGTTCACCATGCCGCGCATCAGCGTCAGGGTCTCGGGGGCGATGGTGAAACCGAAGCGTGCCGCAAACCGCGCCGCGCGCAGGATGCGCACCGGATCTTCGCTGAACGCCGCGCTGACATGGCGCAGGATGCCCGCGCGCAGATCGGCGACGCCGTGATGCGGATCAATCAGCTTGCCGCCGGTGTCCTGCGCGATGGCATTGATGGTGAAGTCGCGGCGCAGCAAATCCTGCTCCAGCGTGACATCCGGCGCGGCATACACGGCGAAGCCCAGATAGCCGCGCGCGGTCTTGCGCTCGGTTCGCGCCAGCGCGTATTCCTCATGGGTCTGCGGATGCAGGAACACCGGGAAATCTTTGCCTACCGGCTGAAAACCTTGCGCCACCATCGCTTCCGGCGTGCTGCCCACCACCACCCAGTCGTGATCCTGAACGTCCAGTCCGAGCAAGCGGTCGCGCACCGCGCCGCCCACGCAATAGATTTTGGCATCACTTGTCATGCTGAATTGCTGGCTGGTCATTCGGGATCGCGATCTGGTTATCCGTAGGCTGGTTATTCACAGTCCTGGCCGCGATGATGCCCATGCGCTGCTTGAGTGAGCGCGGCGGGTCACCGAATTGATCGGCGTAATACACGGTGTTGCTCATCACCTTTTTCACATAGTCGCGTGTTTCTTCGAACGGGATGGTTTCGGCGTAAATCGCGCCTTCGAGTGGCCGGTCACCGCGCCACTGAAGCGCCCGAATCGGTCCGGCATTGTATGCCGCCGAAGCCAGCACCGGGCTATTTTCAGACTGGGAAAGTACAGATTTCATGTAATACGTGCCGATGCGCAAGTTGGTATCGAGTTGGTGGATCAGCGCATTGCGATAACTTTTCAATCCCAGTTTATTCGCCACCCAGCGCGCCGTGCTGGGCATGATCTGCATGAGTCCCGAGGCGCCGGTATCGGACTTTGCGCCAGTGGCAAAACGGCTTTCCTGACGCATCAGGCCATACACCCACGCCTCGTCCAGGCCATGCTCGCGGATGTGTGCCTGCAATTCGGAGCGGTACGGCGCGAGATAGCGCAAACTGAAATCGTGCACACTGACGGTTTTGTCCGCCGCACCGATAGCGCGGTCGTACATTTCATTGCGTCTTGCGATTTCCGCTGCAGTGAGCAACTCGCGATCATTAAAATTGCGCAGCACCCAACGCCATTCCTCCAGCGCTTCGCTGTGCATGTCCATGCGATACAGCGCCAGTGTGCGCCGGATACCGGGTAGTGCCGATATCTCCGTGATGGCCTGTTTGTCAGGTTTGTATACCGGTATTGCCTCGCTTAATACCGGAAAGTCAGCCAGTTCCGCACTGGCCAGTTGACCATAGAAATGAAATTCGCCGCTCAATGGCGCAAATATCTCTCTTGCTTCGATGGGCTTGCCCAATGCCTGCAGTGCGCGCGCTTTCCAGTATTGCCAGGCTGTATCGAGCTGCTGTTGCTCGCTCATTGCATTCACGCTTGCCAATACCTCGGGCCAATCCTGCGCGCGTAATGCCGCGCGCACCCGCCATGCCGATTGATGATCGTCAAGCGGCGTGTCTGCCGCTGCCTTGTACCAGCGCAGCGCGCGCGCATCCAGATTGCGCGCCGCCTCATAAGCCAGCCGGCCATAACAATAATGCTGCTCGGTCACGGGGAAATATCCGGCGATTTTCGCCCAGCGTGCGGCGGCCAAGTCGGGGGATTGTTTTGCCAGACGTTCCAAGGCAAACAGCGCGACGGTGCGCTGTCCCTTGCTTGCCAATTTCGAATTCAATCCGAGCTGCGGAACTGTATGGTCATCACTGATATCCACACAGGGAGCCTCGCACCCTGCGCCAAGACCGCCCGAAGGGCGGGCGTCTGGCGGCGGTGTCAATTCCGCATTCGCTGCAGCGGATAGCGGATTGCCAGCTTTACTGAAGCCAAGCCGCGACAAAAGATTTCCCCATCCAAACCATCCCGCGGACGGGATGGTCGCGCTTGGAGAAGGCAGGGGATTTTCCAAGCTCACTCCTGAAGGGAACGGCTGCTCAATGCCCGAAACTTGCGCTTCGATCGCTGCTTTGATGCGCGCTTGTGAAGCCGCCACGTCTGAACTATTTGAAGAATTGGAATCGTCCGGTGCCAGCTTTTTCAGATAACGATCCGGATCAGCGGCGGCATTTTTCAGCATGGCGGACAAGCCCGCGTATTTGCCATCCGGCTGTTCGGCCAGCTTGATGGCAAGCGACACATTATTCCCTTCCAAAGCCAGGCGCAGCCGCTGGCTAACATCCTGTTTGCTGATGATGCCGGCGGACAGTGCGGCATCAAACAGCGTGCCGCAACTATCCGGCAGTCCCTTGCCGGTGAACCACAATTTTCGCGCCTCGCGCAGCGCTGCCAGATCCTGGCTGCGGCGGCGCGATTGCAGGGCATAACAAGTCAGCTCGGTATCCTCGTTAAGCAAGCGCGGATATTCGGCGTCGAACAGATCCCATTGTTGTTTTTTGCCGAGCAGCTTGAGCCACTCGCCGCGCAACTGGTCGATCATCGGCGTGTCTTCCGGGCGGGAAAGGAAGTTTTTCACCGCCCCTTCGACTGGGCTAAGGACTGGTTTGGTGTCGGCGTTTTCCAAGCCCAAGTGCAACTGGTAATAACTGACGTACACCTCCAGCGGCGTCTTTTTCAACCGCTGTGCGTAACGTCCCAGCTTGACTGCATCGCCGGCGAGAAAGGCATCGTGTGCGGCAAGAAAATCCGCATCCTGATCCGCCAGCACGGGCGGGGCGACCAGCAACAAAAAGTAAAGTATGAACCGCATTACAAGCCATCAATAAACCATTGCCGCGGAGCATAGCACAACGCAAAGTTCGCTCGCGCCGGGGCAAATCAAATACAGCAGTTATGTCTCTGCCGGGCTCATTTTTCCGGGTCAGTTTTTGCGGCCTCCGAATCCTGCAGCAGGTTAAGGGTGTCGGCTTCGAACAGGGATTTCAATTGCTCCGTGGCCAGTTGGGAATTCTGAATGAGCTGCGCTTCGTCGTGATGAACCGCATGTTGTTCTTCTATCAGTTCCTCGTCATGCTGCCTGAATAGGGTGACGGCGCGCTCGGCTGCGGCAGCAGTGAAACCGAGTTTGAGCAGCGCCTGGTGCGCGACTGCTATGCTGGTCAGAAAAGTCTCGCGGTAAATCATCTTGATACCCAGGTCGCGCAACTGAAAATAATGGGTTCTATTGCGTGCCCGCGCCAGTATGGGCAGGTCGGGGAAATGCTGGCGGACCAGCGCGGCAGTTTTCAGGGAGGCTTCCACGTCGTCGATGGCGAGCACAAAAAGTTTGGCGTTGCCGGTTTTGGCTGACAGCAACAGATCGAGACGGGTGGCGTCGCCAAAATAAATATTGCTGCCGAAGCGGCGCACGAAATCCACTTGCTGGTAGTTCACCTCAAGTGCGGTAAACGATATCCCGCACATCCTCAACACACGGGAAACGATCTGCCCGACGCGGCCAAATCCGGCGATGATAACCGGGTTGCCCGGCCCGTCTATCACGTCATATTCGGGGGTGCTGTTGCGATCGAGCCAGCGCGTGATCAAGCGATCATGCGCCACGATAAGCAATGGGGCGAGCAACAGCGAAATGGTCACTGCCATGATCAACATCTGGGATGTTTCAAGTTCGAACACGCCCAGGCCGGTTGCGGCGGCGAACAGAACAAAGGCAAATTCACCGCCCTGCGCCAGCGCCACAGCGAGCCGCTGGGCGGTGTTGTCGGGCGTGCCGGTGACGCGTGAAATCGCATACATGACCGCAAACTTTATCAGCATCATCGCCGCTGCCAGCCCGAACAAGGTGAGCGGTTCACTCCACACCAGTGTCAGGTTGGCGCTCATGCCTACTGCCATGAAAAACAGGCCGAGCAATAAACCCTTGAACGGCTCGATGTCCGCTTCCAGTTCGTGGCGAAATTCAGAGTCTGCGAGCAAAACGCCGGCCAGAAATGCACCCAGCGACATGGACAGCCCGATCTTTTCCATGATCAGCGCCGTGCCTATCACCAGTAGCAGTGCGGCAGCAGTAAAGACTTCCCGGCTCCGGTTGCGGGCAATGAATTTGAGCGCGGGCCGGATAAACAATCTGCTGCCGGCGATGAACACAGTGATCACGGCGATTGCCTTGGCCGCGCCCAGCCATTGGCTTGCGCCCTGCCCGGGCGTGGCGGACAGCAATGGCAATAATGCGAGTAAAGGGATAACTGCGAGATCCTGAAACAACAGTATTGCAAATGACTCTCGTCCATAGCGCGTCAAAAGTTGCCCGCGCTCGGCTAAAGAGGACATGACCAATGCGGTGGATGACATGGCACATCCAAAACCGATTATCAGCGCCGCCTGCCATGAAAATCCGGCCGCTAAGGCAAGCAGTCCGATCACGACTCCCGTTGCCGCCACCTGAGCGCCACCCAGTCCGAAAACCGAATTGCGCAAAGTCCATAGCCGCCTCGGCTCCAATTCAAGACCGATCAGAAACAGCAACAGCACCACACCCAATTCGGAAAACTTCAGGGTGGACTCGACGTCACCTATGACGCCCAAACCCCACGGCCCGATTATCATGCCCGCCGCCAGATAGCCAAGCACGGCGCCGAGTTTCAGGCGTTGGAAAATCGGCACGATGAGCACGGCGGTGAGCAGGAAAATCGCGACTTGTTCAAGTAGCTGCATGTCGTTCACCAAAGATCGTGGCTGGCGAGTATGGAAAGGGAAACCGATTGTTTACCTTCAATGCTCAATCGCTAAGCGTTTTCCTGGATCGATAGCGATTCATAAAGATTTTCGGGTTTGCGTCCCCATGAGCAAGGCAAACTTTGCATTTACACCCAATCCTTCAACACCAAAAACTCTTCATACAATTTTGCTTCCGCCGAGCATTTTTCGGGATGCCAGTCATAGCGCCATTTCACCAGCGGCGGCATGGACAATAGGATGGACTCGGTGCGGCCATTGGTTTGCAGGCCGAAGATGGTGCCGCGATCGATCACCAGATTGAACTCGACATAGCGGCCGCGCCGGTAGAGCTGGAAATCGCGTTCGCGCTCGCCGTAGGGCGTGTCTTTGCGGCGTTCCAGGATAGGCACGTAGGCGGACAGGAAATGATCCCCGACACTTTGCTGGACGGCAAAAGCGGTGTCGAAATCCGGCACGCTCAGGTCGTCAAAGAAGATGCCGCCACCGCCTTCCGGCCTCTCCCAACTGTCGCGGCGGAATTTTTTTCCGTCCACTTGTTCCAGCCTCGTGACGATGAGGTCTTGCAGTTCAAGCAGGTATTCCCTTACCGCCGCGGAATCGAAACCACCCATGTTTTTCTCCGGTGTCGATTAACTGCGTATGATTTTACCATCAGCCCACATGCTTATGCTTGAAGGTTTCTTGCGCTTGCCCACACGCCCCGGCAACACCCACGCCTTGCGCCCGAACAAACGTTGACATTGCGCATAAGTCCTGGCGGGACGCTGTCCGCTGCGATTGGCACTGGTGGAAACCAGCGCGCTGTTCACGCCTCGGCAAAGTTGTGCCGCTTGCCTGTGCGCAGTCAATCGCACCGCCAGGGTGTCATGGTCGCCGCGCAACCAGCGCGGCGTAGCATGAAGGGCAGGCATCAGATAAGTGATCGCTTGCGCCCCGGCTGTTTTGAGTTGCTGCTGTTGTTCCGGTGTGAGCGGTTGCAGATAGCGCGCCACTTGCCGGTAACTGGCCGCGATCAGGATCAGCCCTTTGTGCTGCGGGCGCTGCTTGAGTTTGAGCAGGCGTTGCACAGCGCTGCGATTGTCCGGATCACAGCCCAGGCCATAGCAGGATTCGGTGGGATAGGCGATCAGGCCGCCGCGTCTGAGGTGTGCGGCTAGTCGTCGATACGATGCGCTGTGCCGGAACAATTACTTCCTGTGGGCTAAAATCGCGCGATAACCGATGTCGCGGCGCATCTGGCAGCCGTCAAAGTGAATCCCGTCGGCGATTTCATAGGCGCGCTTCTGTGCCATCTTCACCATCGTGCCCAGCGCGGTGACGCACAGCACGCGCCCGCCGTTGGTGACCACTTGCCCGTCCTGCATGCCGGTACCGGCATGGAACACGTGCGCGTCTTCCAGACCTTTGGGCAAGCCGGTGATGACATCGCCCTTGCGCGGCGTCTCGGGATAATTGGCAGCGGCCATCACCACGCCGAGCGCGGTGCGCCTGTCCCATTCCGCCTCGATTTTATCCAGCGTGCCGGCGATGGCGTGTTCGACGATCACAGAAAAATCGCTCTTCAGTCGCAACATGATGGGCTGGGTCTCCGGGTCGCCCATGCGGCAGTTGAACTCAAGCACCTTGATGCCGCCCCGCAGGTCTATCATCAGTCCGGCATACAGGAATCCAGTGTAAGTGTGACCTTCCTGTTCCATGCCACGCACCACCGGTTGTATCACTTCGCGCAGCACGCGTGCATGAATTTCCGGTGTGACGACCGGCGCGGGCGAATACGCGCCCATGCCGCCGGTGTTGGGGCCGTTGTCGCCATCCAGCAAGCGTTTGTGGTCCTGGCTGGTGGCCATCGCCAGCACATTCTTGCCGTCCACCATGACGATAAAGCTGGCTTCCTCACCTTCGAGGAATTCCTCGATCACTACGCGTGCGCCGGCGTCGCCCAATTTATTGTCGGACAACATCATATCTATCGCGGCGAACGCTTCGTCCTTGCTCATCGCCACCACGACGCCTTTACCTGCGGCCAGCCCGTCAGCCTTGATTACGATAGGCGCGCCGTGCTTCTCGACATAGGCCCGTGCTGTCTTGATGTCGCTGAAGGTCTCGAAGAATGCGGTGGGGATGTTGTGGCGCACCATGAAACGCTTGGCGAAATCCTTGGAGGATTCGAGTTGCGCCGCCGCCTTGGTCGGGCCGAAAATTTTCAACCCGGCAGCGCGGAACGCATCCACGACACCCGCCGCGAGCGGTGCTTCCGGGCCTACTACCGTCATGTAAATGTCTTCGCGTTTCGCGAATGCTATCAGGTCTGGAATCGCGGTGATGGTGACATTCTCCACGCCGTCTTCCAGCGCCGTGCCCGCATTGCCGGGTGCGACATACACCTTCTGCACCTTGACGCCTTGCGCCAAGCGCCAGGCCAGCGCGTGCTCGCGTCCGCCGGAACCGATAACCAGTAATTTCATTGCAAACCCTTGTCTTTTGTTTGATGCGCGTAGGGGCACGGCGCGCCGTGCCCCTACCTTGTTAATGCCTGAAATGCCGATACCCCGTAAACACCATCGCTAACCCATGCTCATCCGCCGCCGCGATCACTTCCGCGTCGCGCATGCTGCCGCCGGGCTGGATCACGGCTTTCGCGCCCGCTGCAGCCAGCACATCAATGCCGTCGCGGAAGGGGAAAAACGCGTCGGATGACACGACGGAACCCGCCAGGCTCAGGCCTGCGTTCTGTGCCTTGATGCTGGCGATGCGCGTGCTGTCCACGCGGCTCATCTGCCCGGCGCCCACGCCCAGCGTCTGGCCATTTTTGCAAAAAACAATTGCATTGGACTTCACATATTTCGCCACGCGCCAAGCGAACAGCAGGTCTTGCAGTTGTTCCTTGGTGGGCTGTGCCTTGGTCACCACCTTGAGTTGTGCTGCCTGCACATTCAGAGCGTCCGGCGTCTGCACCAGCAGGCCGCCGCTGACGCGTTTGAAGTCGAACGGGTTGTGCGCATTGGACAGCGGCAGGGTGAGCACGCGCACGTTCTGTTTCGCCGCCGTGACCTTGAGCGCGGCTTCGCTTGCGGAGGGCGCGATAATGAGTTCGACGAACTGGTTGGCGGTGATCTGCGTCGCGCTGTCGGCATCCAGCTCGCGGTTGAAGGCGATGATGCCGCCGAACGCTGAAATGGTGTCGGTTGCATACGCCAGCTTATAGGCATTCAGCGCGCTGTCGGCGATCGCCACGCCGCACGGATTGGCGTGTTTGACGATGACGCAAGCCGGCTGCTCGAAGGTCTTGACCAGTTCCCAAGCGGCATCGGCGTCGCCGATGTTGTTGTAGGACAGCTCCTTGCCTTGCAGTTGCGTGTAGTCGGCGATGCCGCCCGCCACCGGATTGAGGTCGCGGTAGAACGCGGCGCTCTGGTGCGGGTTCTCGCCGTAGCGCATGTCCTGCACCTTGGCGAAGTTGAAGTTGATCTGTGCCGGGAACGCGCTGTTGGTGCCGTCCGCATTGATCGCGGTGAGATAGTTGCTGATCGCGGAATCGTAAGCGGCGGTGTGCGAGAAGGCTTTCTTCGCCAGGTCGAAACGTGTCGCGTCACTCACAGCGCCGTCATTGGTTTGCATTTCGGCGAGTATTTCAGAGTAGTCCGCCGGGTCGGTGACGATGGCGACATGGCCATGGTTCTTCGCCGCCGCACGCACCATGGTCGGTCCGCCGATGTCGATATTCTCGATGGCATCTTCCAGCGTGCAATTCGGTTTGGCGACGGTCGCTGCAAACGGATACAGATTCACCACCACCAGGTCGATGGTCGGGATGCCATGCTTTTTCAAAGTGGCGACATGCTCCGGCAGATCGCGCCGCGCCAAGATGCCTGCGTGAACTTTCGGTTGCAGCGTCTTCACGCGCCCGTCCAGCATCTCCGGGAAGCCGGTGTAATCCGCCACTTCGGTGACCGGGATGCCGTTGTCGGCGAGCAGCTTGGCGGTGCCGCCGGTGGAGAGGATTTTTACGCCAAGTTGGTCCAACCCTTGCGCGAATTCGAGAACGCCGGACTTGTCCGACACGCTGATGAGTGCTTGCTTGATTGCTGCCATGATGATTCCAGTTTGAAATAAATATGGATAGAGGCGGTATCCGTGTAGGTAGGGGCACGGCGCGCCGTGCCCCTACGAAATCCCGTGCTGTTGCATCTTCTTGCGCAAGGTATTGCGATTGATGCCCAGCATTTCCGCCGCGCGCGTCTGATTGCCGCCAACGTGTTCCAGCACCATTTCGAGCAGCGGCTTCTCGACGCAGCACATCACCATATCGTACATCTCGCAGCAGGGCTCTTCCCCGTCGAGGTCTTTGAAATATTCCTTGAGTGCCTTGCGCACGTAGCGCGCCATTTCATTCTCGCTGATCAAACCATCGCTCATGCTGCCAGTTCCTCGATGTAATGCAGCTGTGTTCCACGCTGCGCTTGCTCAGCAAAAAATTCATCCACTGCCGCCAACTGTTCGGCAGGGTTTTCCAGTTGATTCATGTAATGCCTGAAGTGCGCCGAGCCGCTCAGGCCCTTGGTGTACCAGGAGATGTGTTTGCGCGCCACGCGCAAACCGGTGTGTTCGCCGTAGAAGCCATACAGCTCATGCACATGCGCTACCAGCACGCGATGGATTTCCCCGACTTGCGGTGCGGGCAGGTGTTGGCCGGTGTTGAGGAAATGCTCGATCTCGCGGAACAGCCACGGGCGGCCCTGTGCGGCGCGGCCTATCATCACCGCATCCGCGCCGGTTTGCTCCAGCACGTATTTGACTTTCTCCGGCGTGGTGATATCGCCGTTGGCGATGATCGGGATGCTCACGCTGGCCTTGACCGCAGCGATGGTGTCGTATTCGGCATCGCCGGTGTAGGCGCAGGCGCGGGTGCGTCCGTGTATCGCCAGAGCTTGAATGCCGCTGGATTCGGCGATCCTGGCGATGCGGATGGCATTGCGATTCTGCTTGTCCCAACCGGTGCGTATCTTGAGCGTGACCGGCACATTCACCGCGCCGACCACCGCTTCCAGCAATTGAGCCACCAGCGGTTCATTTTGCAACAGCGCGGAACCGGCCATCACGTTGCAAATTTTCTTGGCCGGACAACCCATATTGATGTCGATGATCTGCGCGCCGTGATCCACGTTGTATTGCGCGGCTTGCGCCAGCATATGAGGATCGGCGCCGACGATCTGCACCGAGATCGGATCGACCTCACCTTCATGGTTGGCGCGTCGCTTAGTCTTTTCAGAACCATACAGCAGTGAATTGGAAGACACCATCTCGCTCACCGCCATGCCCGCTCCCATGCGTTTGCACAGCATGCGGAAAGGGCGATCCGTCACCCCCGCCATAGGGGCAACGATGAGATTGTTTTTCAGTTGATAGGGGCCGATGCGCATCTTGTTTTTTTATCTGGGGTTTTTTCGCCAGGGGGTTTTCCGCGAGGGGGTGGGATTATAAATGAAACTTGGCGGCGTGTTATGATTCTGCGCATGAAATTTGATGTCGTGATCATAGGCGGGGGATTGGTGGGGGCCAGTCTGGCCGCAGCACTAAAACATAGCGGGCTGTCGCTGGCGTTGGTGGAAAGTCAGCCCTCGCTAATCCGGGAGGACGCGCGGGCTAGCGGCGCGGATTGGGATAGCCGCATATACGCGATCAGCCCGGGCAGCCGCAGCTTCCTCGAGCAATCCGGCGCATGGTCTTTGCTGGATGCCGGCCGCATCGTAGCGGTCGAGGAGATGCGCGTGTTTGGCGACACCGGAGCGAAGCTGGATTTCAGCGCCTATCAAATGGGCGTGGCGGAACTGGCCTGCATATTGGAAAACCGCGCGTTGCAGCATGCCCTGTGGCAAGTGCTGCAAGCGCAAGAAAACCTCACCCTGCTGCATCCGGAACGTTGCGCATCACTCCAGTTCGCCGACGATGCTGCCGCTCTCACGCTGGAAGATGGCCGTACTCTGAGCGCAAAACTCATCGTAGGCGCGGATGGGCGCGACTCCTGGGTGCGCAATCAGGCGGGCATCAGTGCCGCGCCGGTGGACTATCAACAACACGGCGTAGTGGCAAACTTCTCCACTGAGCTGCCGCATCGCGGCATTGCGTATCAATGGTTCCAGCCGGACGGCATTCTCGCGCTGCTGCCGTTGCCGGGCAACCGCGTTTCGATGGTGTGGTCGGTAGGGGCACGGCGCGCCGTGCCCCTACTTGCGTTGTCTCATGAGGAGCTATGCGCACAAGTTGCTGCCGCATCAGAGCACACACTCGGAAATCTGCAACTCATTACGCCGCCCGCCGCTTTCCCGCTGCGCCTGTTGGTATTGCCTCGGATCAGCGCGCCGCGCGTGGCATTGGTCGGCGATGCGGCACACAATATGCACCCGCTGGCGGGGCAGGGTGTGAATACCGGCTTTCGCGATGCGCGCCAACTTGCGCAGATACTCTTGGAGCGCGGCGCGCAAGACGACTGCGGCGATGCACAATTGCTGCGCCGTTATGAACGAAAACGCAAAGAAGACATCTATACGATGCAGGCGACGACATACGGCTTGAAGCATTTGTTCAATAATGACGTTCCGCTGTTGCGTGCTGTGCGCAATCTGGGGCTGAATGCCACCAATCGCATCATCCCGCTGAAAAAAATGTTGATGCAGCACGCCCTGAATTAAATAACCCGGATTAACTCAAAGAAAATACCCAATGAAAATACTAATCACCCTGTTTCTGTTCACTCTGTTGTCTTCCGCGCACGCCGGAGAGGACGAAATTCGCAAGTCGTTGCAAAGCAAATTCCCCAACGTCAAGATTGAACACATCGTCAAAACGCCTTATGCGGGACTGTATGAGATTGTCATCGACGATCAGCTTTTGTACACCGATGCACAAGGAGAATATGTGTTAGAGGGCAACGTCATCGAAGCAAAAAGCCGTCGCAATCTGAGCGAGGAGCGGCGCCGTATCCTGTTCGCGATCGATTTCGACAAGTTGCCGCTCGAGCTTGCGGTGAAAAAGGTGAAGGGCAACGGCAAACGCAAGCTGGCCATTTTCACCGATCCCAACTGCACCTTCTGCAGAAAACTGGAAAAGGAATTGAGCGGGGTCAGCGACGTCACGCTGTATTTTTTCATGTACCCGATCTTCCCGGGTTCGGATGAAATCGTGCGCAATGTCCTTTGCTCAAAGAATCCGATCAAGGCATGGGACGATTGGATGTTGAGCGAAATCGCACCCGCGAAAGCAATTTGCGATACCCAAACTGAAAAAGTCATGGCTCTGGGTCAAAAACTCCACGTCAACGGCACGCCGAATCTGATTTTTGGTAACGGCATACAATCCCCGGGTTTTTTGCCGCTGGAAGAACTGGAAAAAAATCTGAACGAGACCAGGAAAAAACAGGGAACGTCATGAATCCCAGCGCGGAAACTAATAAAGAACTGCTCGTCAAAGCCGTGAGCGAAGCGCGCGAGGGCGTTACCATCGCCGATGCGCAGCAGCAGGATTTCCCGCTGATCTATGTCAATGAGGGTTTTGAAAGATTGACTGGCTATACCTCTGACGAAATCATCGGCAAAAGTTATAGCATCTTGCAGGGGACCGATACCGGCCAGCCTGAAATAGCCGTAATGCTTGCCGCTATCGCCAAAGGCGAGGGTTGCGTTGTCACGTTACGCAATTACCACAAGGATGGCTCAATGTTCTGGAGCGAGCTCAACATTTCTCCGATGCATGATGCGCAAGGCACACTCACCCATTTCATCGGTATCCTGAAAGATATGGCGGCCAGAGGCCAGACAGGACAACAACCGGAAACCTCGACCTATACCGACCCGCTGATCGGTATCGGTAACCGCCGCCACTTCGACGAACGATTCGCCGACATGCTGCATGTCGCACAACGCATCCACAGCGGGATATCGGTGCTGATGATTGATTTGGATCACTTCAATATATTCAATGAGCGTTATGGGCACTCAGCGGGAGATGAATGTTTGCGTATGGTGGGCGATTGCATCGCAAAATCATTCATACGCACGTCGGATTGCGTAGTGAGATATGGCGGCGAAGAATTTGCCGTCGTGTCATTTTCCACCGGTATCGAGGCTTTGCGCGATCACGCGCAAAAACTTTGCGAACAAGTGCGCGCACTCAATATCCCGCACGGCGACTCCCCGCATGGAGTAATCACCATCAGTATCGGCGGCATTCACCGTCTGCCGAATCGGGATACCACGGAAGAGCTGCTCATAGCACTTGCTGAACAGGAATTACTTTCCGCCAAGCGCAGTGGTCGCGACCGCGTGCACATCATCGGATAGTTCGTTGCCCCAAAGCAGGCTCTGGTGAATAGCAGTAATGTGCCAATAGCAGAAGCTCAGTATCTAACTGAATTCGAGCCAACGATTTCCCCAATAGCAGAATATGGATTTAGCTGTCAAATTGCGGATGGTGTATTTATAGTCACCATCCTACTTATGAATTGGGCCTGCGATATATTTCCATAGGCTCTCAATCCGCACACGGGTCAGCGAATAGATTTTCCAAAATTCCTAGACTGAGCATTTTTATTTACTGTGGAGATTTGCCGTTGAATAAACATGCCTTCAATGCATATTTGAGCGAAGTAAAATCATTTTTTGGAACAGAATGGTTTCAATTGGAATGTGATAAGGCTGGAGACATCCCAGACCCGCGAAAAACGCATCCAATGATTTATTACTGGATTCAAACGGACAATTACATAAATAAGAAAAAACCAACTCCAAGCCTAGACCTTAAGCCTAAGTATGAAATGTTGTCAGTTTTTGAGTTGGCTCAATATACTCGTATGGTGGCGAAGGCCGAAGTATGTAACCTGGCCGGCAATGTTTTGAAGGTAACCGTGCAAGAACTATTTCAACACAGGTTGAGAATTCCGTCTCAGGCTCATTACTATAGTGCTTTATATGAGATGCAGATTGCTAGTTTGTACATACGGAAAGGATATCTAGTCCGCTTCATAGAAGATACACAAAAGCACCCTGAGTTCGTTGTAAAAATCAATGGCGAGGAAATTTATGTTGAATGTAAAAGGATAGATAAAAGACAGCTTGATAGGGCTGATGAAAACACGTTGAGTCAACTTTACAATAAAATTGAAAGCTTGCTAATTACTAAAAATTTGGGTGTTCTAATCGTCTGTGATGGAGAGATATATAACGAAGATGACTGGATGCTAAAGAAGATTAAAGAACTAATTGACGTTGGTGTTTCAGCCAAAGTTGAACACGTTGATGGCTATTCATTTAAGCTCTTTTCTGCTTCATTAAGGGTGCATATTTCAGCTGACCACAATGCAAATCAATTTGCTTATGATCAGAATATGATTTTTTTGGAGCAACAGGTTAAAGAATCCTTTTCTGATTCCATGCAAATAATTCCCCAGTTTGCTGGTAAATTAGTTACTGAACCGTCAGGTGCGAGATATTCTGAACTGCAGGGCTGTTTCGCTGTTGCGTTACGATCCCCCCCAAACCTTATTTCAGGTATTAAGAAAATGATAAGTAAGGCATCAAGCCAACTTCCTAAAAAAGGTATTGGGATTGTCTATGTGGCATGTCCACCTTACGATGCATCAGAGGAAGAAACCAAGGAATTCTGGAGGCAAATTCATAAAGAGTCAGATTCAGCCAATAGAATAAATGCTGTTGTTATTACAGGTGTTGTGGAAGAAGATAATAGCTTCTCCCATATTTCTATAGTTAAGGTAAGTGAAAAATACAACAAACCTCTACCACATGATTTTCAGGTTTTGCCATTGTTGGATAGGTGCGCATTAAAATTTTGAGATTCAACTAGAATGTCGTTGAATATGCGCATGGATGACACTAAGTAGGAAAACTGAACATCCGTTTTTCAAAAGCTGACAGTCTCATATGTGTCGAAAACTGCCCGTTACATTTGCTAAATGCTTGCCCGAAAGCGGATGGTCAAGGTCACTCACTACTGCGATGTGTAGCGGGTATTGCTTTGATGGGAAAGACGGTCTCTATGGACCAAGCGCCGGTTCTGCGCCCTTGGGAAACAGCACCCACATTTGACCGGATTGTTTCATGCGTCCCGCCTGTGTTCCGGCTTGTTCGCCAAAACCCCAGAAGAAATCGCCGCGCACCGCACCCTTGATCGCGCCGCCGGTATCCTGCGCCAGCATCAGGCAGTTCAACGGTTCGGTGGTGTTCGGATAAGTAGTGGAAAGGAACACCGGCGCGCCGAGCGGGATGGGAAGACCTCTGGGTAATTCGCGGAAGAGTACGTAGCTGGGATTTTGTTCCAGTTCTGTAGGTTGGATTAGCAGCATCATGGTTCGACAGGCTCACCACCGACGGACGTAACCCAACGTGCGCAATTAACCAGCGACTTGCCATCGTTTTTTGATGGCCTAGTCGAATGGCTAGTTGTTTTACCTAGTTGGGTTATGCAAAGCTAATCCAACCAAACCTACGAACTACTTCCCCTGATCGTGCGGCACGGTCGCTGTGGCGCTAGCAGTGACTTTGTTGCCCGAGGCATCGGTGGCGGAATAGGTGATGGTGTAAATGCGTCCGGCCATATTATTTCCTGCACGTTTGGCGGCCAAGGAAAAACTCCGGTCGTCGGTGCCGAGTTGGACATCCTGAATGTCACCGTCTGCCAGTGCCTCGCTCGCGGTGATGGATTCGAGTTTGATTGCGGGCTCGGGATCGGGATCGTAATCGTCCTGCACCGCAATCGTTTCGGTAACAGACACCAGCTTGTCGTTCGGAGGACAGAGCGTGGCAGGGTTCAGTCATGTAGGGTGGACACGTATTTTGGTGGATGTCACATCGCTGCATAGGCCGGACAGGGTGATGGTAGGGTTCGGGAATGCAATTCGTTGCAGCGAACGTTGAGTGGATCACACACCCATTTCAAAACTATCGACCGAACTCCGTAACGACTTCCTCGTTATCTCGTGTAACGGCGGGTATGATCCGCTCGCTAGTTTGCTGATATTGCAATCGACATTATCTCGCCGTCAGGTTTGAATTTCGTTGTATACCTTGCACTGTCAGTTGGAAATATTCCGATATAGTTGGACCTAATCAAAAAGTGCTTGGGTTGATTTTTAAAATCTATAAATTCCCGCGATTCAATTTCGCTCACCATGATTTGCTTGGCCTTCCCATACACTTTCTCCACGTTGCGCACTAGCGAGTATGGATGAACACCCTCTGCGGTATGACATTCAGGGTCGAACGTTTCTATATTTTCTATTCGCTTTGACCACTCGATGGGAGAATCTTCGTGTTCTTCCCCTGCATACAAGACCATTAAAACCTCGTTACCAAGCTTTACTGCAACGAGTGCACGTCCCTCCCCGTCAGTGGTTCGCTCAAACTTTGCGGCAGGTAGCACTTTTCTTACATCATCAAGCCTCATACCTAGCTTGGCCGGACCTATTCTGGTTGCGGTGATTAAGCGAATATCAGAATCAAGCGGTGAGCCACTAGGAGCCGTACCATTTCGTGCTGACACCTCCCCTTGGGCATACGTCTCCTTGATAGCACCCTTGATGATTTTTTGCATCTGGGCATCCGCGTGCGCAGCAGCTTTTTGATACCACTCAATAGCCTTGTCCGCATCAGCAGCAACCCCTTTGCCATGCCTATACATTTCGCCCAAGCTGTATTGCGCCTTGACGTGGCCTTGCTCAGCAGCTTTTTGATACCACTCAAAAGCCTTGTCGTTATCGTTATCCATCCCGCTGCCATAGCCATAAATCTCGTGCATCCAGATTTGATATATTTCGCCCAGCCGGTATTGCGCGCTGGCATTCCCGCGTTCGGCGCCCTTTTTAAACCACGCCACGGATTTGTCACGATCAGGGCTTAGGGTCGTATACGCATTCAATTCATCATTGCCCTCCCAGCCATGAGCCGCAGCCTTCTGATACCACTCTTCCGCCTTGGCCGCATCCTTGGCAACTCCCTCGCCATTCTCATACATCAGGCTGAGATAAAATTGAGAGAGGCCATAACCTTGGGCAGCGGCTCTCTGATACCACTCCACCGCCTTCGCTGCATCTTTGGGAACCTCTTTGCCCTTTTCAAACATCGAACCCAATCTGGTTTCCATAAATGCAAGTACCACTACCCCCTGCACTGCAGCTTTCTGATACCAATCGGCAGCCTTAACAACGTCCTTGTTCACTCCCTGACCATACATATAAATATCACCCAGCCTCAGGCTCGCATAAGCCTGGCCCTGTGCAGCAGCTTTCTGATACCACTCAACCGCTTTCACAACATCCTTGGTTACCCCCCAACCAAAATCATATGCTTTGCCAACTTCCCATTGCGCATTGACATTGCCCGCCTCAGCCTCTTTTCTCATACTTGCAAAACGTTCTTCCAGCGTAGGCTGTTTCGGTACCAATGGAGCCTTTTCTGAAGTTTGATCCTTCGGAACAGGAACAGGCCCTGCATATGCGTATCCCAAGAATCCAAAAAGAAGCGATTGCAGTAATACGTAGCGCAGCATGAACACATTTGCAGTCATGCTCATGGAGAACACTTGTTGTCTCGCGTTTCGCATCGGGAAGCAGAGCGGGGTTCTACCAATTACACTTGAGATAAAATTAAGGACAGGACATAACTTGCTCGAACGGCGCGAAAAAAAAGCTGAGGGGCTTGCAGCCATCTTATTCTCCTTAACAACAGACTCACCGCTTTATGTAGAGGTCGGTCTGCGCCCGACATGGCGGGTGTGACCCGCCCTACGCTACTTCCCTTGATCGTGCGGCACGGTCACCGTGGTGCTGGCGGTGGCTTTGTTGCCTGAGGCGTCGGAGGCGGAATAGGTCACGGTGTAAATGCGTCCGGCCTGATTGGTTCCCGCGCGTTTGGCAACCAGTGAAAAACTCCGGTCGTCGGTGCCAAGCTGGGCATCCTGGATGTCATTGGCATCAAGCGCTTCACTCGCGGTAATGGATTCGAGTTTGATTTCGGGTTCGGGGTCGTAGTCGTCCTGCACCGCAATCGTCGCGTTGACAGACACCAGCTTGCCGCTGGGCGGCCAGAGTGTGGCAGGACTCAACGTGACCGAGAGCGTGGGCGGGGTGGTGTCGATTGGTACGATAGAGCCAGTATAAGTTCCGGGTTTTTCATTATCGTTAAATCCTACTGTGAAGTGTCCATTCAAATAAGCCGGGTCGCTCATTGAGTAAGGGATCCTCGGATCATTATTAAAAGGAGCCGTCACGCCAAAATTGAAGGTTTGACCCGGATAAATGACAGGAGAAATTTTGACTCCGTTAAGATCGAGATTCCAATCAACTGAAAAATTCATTGTTTCTCCATACTCCAATATCCCTCCATGCCAACCCGGCGGACTGGTAAAGATGCCCCCAAGGCGAGGTGTTTCACCGCGATTATCCCCAAACGCTATAGGGGGACCCCAGTAAGAACCTGCCGGGTAAATTGTTAGTTCAGGTTGAAAATACATAGAGCCGGCAGGCTGGGATCCACGGTTACCGATGCTCACCGAAACAATGCTGCGGGAACTGGCTTGGTTGCTGACCTGATAAGTATATTGAATATTGCCAGCGGAATGTACAGCCAGAGCCCGCACCGTCACGGGGTCTTGGGCGTGGCATAACGAGCTGATGCTAATGATGGTTAACGCGCTTACCCAACTGAATGTACGTTTAAAAATGGTATTATTTTTTATCATGACTGTTCCTTTAATAAGGTAACTGAAAATGTACGTAATCTGGACCGGGGTCAGTAAAATTTCCACCCCAATACAAATTACACGCCGCCGGTTTTGCCAGCCAATCCGCAATCCATATACGCTGCGCTTGTAGTGTTGGTGCGAGTGGAATCTGGGTCAGTTCGCGAAGAAGCCCGTTAATGGTGCTCTTAGGAACATCGAATGCCGTGCCTGTGGAATGATTGCTGTATGTCGCAGGCTGATAAGCTAGACAATGGCTACCGGACGTGCACTGGCTTGCATCACAATTGCCGCTAGAATCGCACCCTTTTTCTGCGATAACCTTATCCCGTTGCGGGCGACAGGCTTCATTGTTTCTGTTGACATCTTTATTTAGCTCAATCATCTTGTCCCAAACATCCTGCAAGTGTCCCTGGTAAGCGGTATTGCGAATGGTCGCAGTTGGCCCGGCATAAGGAATTGAAGGGGTTGCCGTTGCATTAGTCGCCGCTATTTTATCGGCAAAGCACTGCATCTGACCGGGCAATCTGTCATCGAGTTTTGGACACTTACCATTTACATCTTTGCCAAGCCCTGCATCCAAGGATTGCGCACACAAATCGTTTGCGGGTAGCTCTTTCAACTCACTCACAAGACACCCCGGCACCCTGATCGTGCCTGTCACCGGATTATTAGTGCAGCCTCCGCAATTGGCGGTAATAGTGTGGGTGCCACCCGCTGTTGGCGCCGTAAACACAAAGTTCAATCTACCATCCGCTCCGGTTGTCCCGGCATACGTCGATAAGGTTCCTGTATAGGTAACGGGAAGCTGGCCATCAAGCTCCGGTTTAACCGTGAGTTCCAGCGTAACCTGGACACCGCTCTTGGGCAAGCCATCGCTAGTGGTCACTTCCGCATAGGCCACCAGTGTTTTGGTGGGCATCACTTCGCCGCCCAGACCGGACAGGGCAATGGTGAATGTCTCGGGGATGCAGCTTGTCCCAGCGGCATCGAATTTATACCCCGCATCGCAGGCACAGGATGCACTTGGCGAGGCACGGGACGCATGAGCAGGGCAGGCGGGAAGAACACAGCTCGTTGCCGTGGGGTCGGGCACATACGGGTCGGTACAGGTGCAAGTTGTTGTACCAGTTGAATTCGCAGGACAAGAGGGTTGCGTGAAAATATAAAAATCAGTGCTCCCTAATTGTTGAGCACACCACATTGTCCAAGCGTTATTGTAATTAATCCTGAAGTAAGTAATTGCAAAATGGTCAACATAACTGCCTGTCGGGCCAAAATCATTCAGAACCGGGCCAGGGCAAGAAGGAATGTTTATAAAGTTCCAGGCACTATATTGCGTAACATCATCAGCAAGCCATTTTTGACGCTTAGCCAGTTCACAGCCTTGAACCGCTCCGAGCGAAGTCATGCCGGTACAATTGTAGCCGCTATTGTTACCGCCACCCCAGTAAAGTACAGAAGAACTCACAATGCCTGAGGCATAAGCGGGATTTATTATCGTCATCAACGAAATCATGATGATCGAAATATACAGGATGGGGGACAGTAA
Organism: Gallionella sp.; assembly: GCA_003134595.1. Classification (GTDB taxonomy): domain Bacteria; phylum Pseudomonadota; class Gammaproteobacteria; order Burkholderiales; family Gallionellaceae; genus Gallionella. The sequence goes on from PLBS01000042.1 coordinate 61,619, forward strand.
AGCAGGCCGAACAAATATCGTTGCGTTAAACGCTGGCGCATTCATTGTTTCCCCCTGATAATTCAAATGCTGGTAAATCGTGAAGAGGGATTGTGCGTCGAAATTTGCAACTTGATACCTATCACTTCTGATGGGTAACGGTGAATCCAGTGTTATGGTAGGCGCGTCTTAGCTAACCGCCTTACAAGACTGCGTGCTGGGTGCTATCTTGACGGGAAAGATGGGAGCTACGGGTTAAGAACCGGTTCTGCTCCTTTGGGAAACAACACCCACATCTGACCGCTCTGTTTCATGCGCCCCGCTTGCGTTCCGGCCTGTTCGCCAAAACCCCAGAAGAAATCGCCGCGCACCGCACCCTTGATCGCGCCTCCGGTATCCTGCGCCAGCATCAGGCGGTTCAACGGCTCGGCAGTATTCGGATAAGTGGTGGCGAGGAACACCGGCGCGCCGAGCGGGATGGTGCGCGCATCCACCGCCAGGCTGTATTCATTGGTCAGCGGCACACCCAATGCGCCCAGCGGAGCGGGAAGATCGCTGGGCAATTCGCGGAAGAACACGTAGCTGGGATTTTGTTCCAGCAGACTGAGCAGTTTGTCGGGGTGTTTCTCCGCCCACAGCTTGATGTTCTGCATCGATGATTCTTCGAGCTTGAACGCACCCATCTCGACCAGTTTCTTGCCGATGGAGTTGTACGGATGTCCGTTCTGTTCGGCATAACCGACTTTCACCAGACTGCCGTCCGGCAATTCGATGCGCCCCGAGCCCTGGATTTGCAGGAAAAATAATTCGACCGCGTTGTCCACCCAGAATAATTCGCGCCCCTGCAACGGGGCCTTGCCGTTATCGATCTCGCCGCGATTGTAGTAGGGCACGACGCGATTGCCTTGCAGCCGCCCGCGCAAACGCAAGTCTTTCAGTTGCGGATACACCTCGCTCAAATCGATGGTCAGCAGATCATCCGGTGCGGCATACAGCGGATAACGAAAGCGGGCGGTTTTAACCCGGCTGCCATAAAGTTTCGGTTCGTAATAGCCGGTGATCAAACCCTGTGAAGAACCATCCGGATTGAACACCTGGTAGGGTGTGAAACCTTCCTCAAAAAAGGTGTGCAACGAGCTGTTGTCCGGCTGCGTCAATTCGTTGGCGCGCGCGCATATTATTTGCCAGCCCGGCTTGCTCTTCAGCGCGTTACAGCTTTGCCAAAAGGCCGCCCAGGTTGGCTGCAAATCTATCGTTTGCCAATCCGGCAACATCGCCCACTTGCTTACCGCAAATGGTGCAAACGGCTGAGCGGAGGGTGGCACGGCGGGCTTGGGCGTGGTGCAGGCGGCAAGAAAGATCAGCAGTAGGGGCACGGCGCGCCGTGCCCCTACAAATTGTGCGCAAGAGGGAAGGCTAATGCAAAACACGCGGCACACTCAACACAAATTGCGGGATCTCGACTTCGAACTGTGCACCATCATCAGTCTGCATCTGGTAGCTGCCGCGCATCGTGCCTACCTGCGTGGTCAGTACCGTGCCGCTGGTATATTCAAAACTCTGGCTCGGGTTTAGCAATGGTTGTTCGCCCACCACGCCCTGTCCGCGCACTTCCTGCACATGGTTATGGGCATCGGTGATGATCCAATGACGGCTGATGAGCTTGGCGGACGAATGACCGAGATTGGTAATGGTGATGGTGTAAGAAAACACGAAGCGGTTGCCCGACTCATCGGATTGCTCCGGCAGGTAATTCACCTGCGTCTGTATGACGACGCCATGTTGATCGATTTCTTCCATGCGCGGCATTTGAACCGATTTTCGCTTATGTCGCAAGGGGTTCGAGGTGGTTTTGTGCTAATCTTCGCGCGTATTTTTCGGTCAAGTTAAATCATGAATGGTTATTTGAAACGCATCCTCAACGCTCGCGTGTATGACGTGGCGATCGAAACCCCGCTGGAGCTTGCCCCCAATCTGTCGGCGCGCATCGGCAATACGGTGTTGCTGAAACGCGAGGACATGCAGCCGGTGTTTTCCTTCAAGCTGCGCGGCGCTTACAACAAGATGGCGCAACTCACGCCGGAGCAACTCAAGCGCGGCGTGATCGCCGCCTCGGCGGGAAATCACGCGCAGGGCGTGGCGCTTAGCGCGCAAAAGCTCGGTTGCAAAGCCGTCATCGTGATGCCCACCACCACGCCGCAAATCAAGATACAGGCGGTGGCCAGCCGTGGCGCGAAAGTGGTGCTGCACGGCGATTCGTATTCCGATGCCTATCAACATGCACTGGAGCTGGAGCAACAAAACCGGATGGTTTTCGTGCATCCCTACGACGACCCCGATGTGATTGCCGGACAGGGCACCATCGCGATGGAAATCTTGCGCCAGCACACCCTGCCGATACACGCGATTTTCGTTCCCATCGGCGGCGGCGGTCTGATTGCGGGCGTGGCGGCCTATGTCAAAGAATTGCGTCCCGACATCAAAATCATCGGCGTGCAGCCGGTGGATTCCGATGCCATGTATCGCTCCTTGAAAGCCAAGCGGCGCGTCACGCTCGACCATGTTGGCCTGTTCGCCGATGGCGTTGCGGTCAAACAGGTCGGCACGGAAACCTTTCGCCTGTGCCGCAAACTGGTGGATGAAATCATTCTGGTGGACACCGATACGGCTTGTGCCGCGCTCAAGGATGTATTCGAAGACACCCGCTCGATCCTCGAACCGGCGGGTGCGCTGTCCATCGCCGGAGCCAAGCTGTATGCCGCTCGCGAACAGCTCAAGGGAGAAACGCTGGTCGCCATCGCCTCCGGCGCGAACATGAATTTCGACCGTCTGCGTTTCGTCGCGGAACGCGCCGAGATCGGTGAAAAGCGCGAGGCGATACTCGCCGTCACGATTCCCGAAACGCCCGGCAGCTTCCGCAAATTCTGCGCGCTGCTCGGCAAGCGCAACATTACCGAGTTCAACTACCGCTATGACGACCCGAAAGCGGCGCATGTGTTCGTCGGTATCCAGGTGCGCGACCAGTCGGAAACCGCCGAGCTGGTGGAAAAGTTGCAGCGCAACAAACTCAACACGCTGGACCTCTCCGACAACGAAATGGCCAAGCTGCACTTGCGCCATCTGGTCGGCGGGCATGCGCCGGAAATCAAGGACGAAATCATGTTCCGCTTCGAGTTCCCCGAACGCCCCGGCGCGCTGATGCTGTTCCTCAACAGCATGAGCCACAACTGGAACATCAGCCTGTTCCACTACCGCAACCACGGCGCGGATTACGGCCGCGTGCTGGTCGGCATGCAAGTGCCGCACCACGATAAAAAAGCGCTGCGTCTGTTTCTCGACACGCTCGGTTATCGCTATTGGGACGAGAGCGACAATCCGGCATATCGCTTGTTTTTGGGTTAAGCGACCATGCCGGCTTCGCCGCATATGACCAAGCTCGGCATCCGCAAGAAGCTCCTCGCCCTGCGCGAGCAGCTATCACCTGACGTACGCGCCGCCTGCAGCGAGGCGATCAGCGCACGCATCTGCAAGCTGGAAATTTACCGGCAGGCCAGTTCGATACTGGGCTACATGAATTTCGGCGCGGAGTTCGCCAGCGAACTCTGGATACAACAGGTGTTGGCGGATGGCAAAAAATTAGCCTTGCCCCGGGTGAACCACCACACCAACCAGCTTGATTTATATTGGGTGGATGATTTGGAAACCCAGTTGGCGGTTGGATTGTGGGGGATACGCGAGCCGATAGTCGAACGCTGTGAACGGCTGAATATGCTAAATGAGGTAGAATTCGCTCTTTTACCGGGGGTGGCATTTACCCGGGACGGGGCGCGGTTGGGCTACGGCGGCGGTTATTACGACAAGCTGTTAACCCTTATTCCGCATCGGCCCGCGTTGGTGGCTGCTGCGTTCGCGCTGCAAATAGTCGAATGTATCCCACAGGAAGCGACGGACGTGAAAGTCGAATGGATCATCACCGAGCAAGAGACGATAGATTGCTCAGCATAAGGGAACTTCTAATAATTCGTCATTCCGGCGAAGGCCGGAATCCAGCTAAAGGAAAAATTTCCTTGCATAGCAAGGACAAACCTAAAAAAGCATGTTAAATAAAACCACTGGATTCCGGCCTTCGCCGGAATGACGGAATCTGAATTTTTAAAGGTTCACATTAAGAATAACGTTGCAATTAAGAGAGAGCGGAAAGATGGCATCATTACCTGATTACGACCCGCAAGAAACCCAGGAGTGGCTGGATGCCCTCGAGTCGGTGCTGGAAAACGAAGGCGCGGAACGCGCCCATTTCCTGCTCGATCAACTGATAGACAAAGCCCGCAGCTCCGGTGCGGGCATGCCGTTCAGCGCGACCACGCCGTACTGCAACACTATTCCGGTCGGTGAGGAAATACGCTCCACCGGCAACCAGAATTTGGAACACCGCATCCGCGGCTGGATGCGCTGGAACGCGATGGTGCTGGTGTTGAATGCCAACCGCGACTCATCCGAGCTGGGCGGACATATCGCCAGCTTTGCCTCGGCAGCCACCTTGTACGACGTGGGATTCAATCATTTCTTCCACGGCAAGACCGACACGCATGGCGGCGATCTGGTGTATTTCCAGGGGCACTCGTCGCCCGGCATGTATGCACGCGCCTTCCTCGAAGGGCGTATCAGCGAAGAACAAATGTACAAGTTCCGCCAGGAAACGGAAGGCGGCGGGCTGTCGTCGTATCCGCATCCGTGGTTGATGCCGGACTTTTGGCAGTTCCCTACCGTGTCGATGGGTCTCGGCCCGCTGATGGCGATTTACCAAGCGCGCTTCATGCGTTATCTGGAACTTCGCGGCATGGTGCAAACCGCCGGACGCAAGGTGTGGGCATTCCTGGGCGACGGCGAGACCGATGAGCCNNGGCAAGATCATCCAGGAGCTGGAAGGCGTGTTCCGTGGTGCGGGCTGGAACGTCATCAAGGTGGTATGGGGCGATCAGTGGGATCGTTTGCTCGCCAAGGATAAAAACGGCCTGTTGCAAAAGCGCATGCAGGAAGCGGTGGACGGCGATTATCAGACTTATAAATCCAAGGATGGCGCATATGTGCGCCAATATTTTTTCGGCAAATATCCCGAATTGTTGGAGATGGTCGCCGACATGACGGATCAGGAAATCTGGCACTTGAATCGCGGCGGTCACGATCCGAAAAAAGTTTTTGCCGCTTACGCGGCGGCCAGCAAATACACCGGCCAGCCGACCGTGATTCTCGCCAAGACGGTGAAGGGCTACGGCATGGGCGAAGCGGGCGAAGGCCAGAACATTACCCACCAGCAAAAGAAAATGACCGGCGAAGTGCTGCTCAAATTCCGTGACCGTTTCAACATCCCGCTGACCGACGAGCAAGTCGCCAGCCTGAATTTCTATCGCCCTGCCGAAGACAGCCTGGAAATGAAGTATCTCAAGGAGCGCAGCCGGGAGATGGGCGTGGTTCCACAGCGCACGCCGGTCAATGAGCCGCTGCAAATCCCGGGTCTGGAGGCGTTCGATGTGCTGCTGAAGGGCACCGACGAACGCGAAATATCGACCACCATGGCGTTCGTGCGCATGCTCGGCATCCTGAT
>PLBS01000144.1:0-15022 GCA_003134595.1 Gallionella sp.
GGCTTGCGAGGTGATGCTCTTGAAGCCCTGCTGCCGCACAAAGTTTTTCCCGGCAACAAACCCACCAACACCCTGCTGTTCGACAAGCTCGACCCGCACACGCTGGGCATGTTGATCGCACTGTATGAGCACAAGGTGTTCGTGCAAAGCGTGGTGTGGAACATCAACCCCTTCGACCAATGGGGCGTGGAGCTGGGCAANNAGGTTAGGGAGGGGGGGCACTTCCACCGCTGATTCAAAGCATGATGCTTCGACGAACGGATTGATCAACCATTACCTTGCACGCTGAAACGATTGTCGCTTGCCTCACCGGGTATCAGCTCAATGGCAAGATGAACTCGGGATTTGACGGACGGCTCCGCAGCCAAAAGAAGACCTTCGAGAATGTTCTCCATAGCAGTCACTCGGGATTATCTAGGCCGTTTACCTTTCCCCTTGACACTTCTCTTCATGCTCCATAGAGTTTCCCCGCTTGCGCAACCGCCACAACAAAACCGCGCTGCAAAGTACGGCACGGTCACGGTGGATAGTCAGAAATAACCGCATTGCCACCAAACAAGAGGGACAATAGATGAGCGCACAGGGAAAATTAACGCTACGAAACTATCGCTGTTTCGATTGGGATCATCCCGCGATCTTGGAATTTGGCGATGGCTTCACTGCTTTCGTTGGCCCGAACAATTCCGGAAAATCCACCGCACTCCGTTCTATTTATGAGCTGAGAAATATGTTTTCAGTTATACCTGACTCATTAAGTGCTAACCGTAATTTTCGCGCCATTACTCAGCCAGTAGGTGCATCCGATATAGCCGAGATTGCAAACGATAGTGATCCTACAAGATTTCAGTTTTCTATCGAAATACCCGACTCTGCGCGTCCAAAAATCGCTGAGCAATTACTTGCTATTGAGATACTCCTTGAGTACGAAGTTCAATCACAATGCCTATCACCAAAACTAGTTAGAACGGTTGACAATCAAGGGGGTATTAGCCAACTTAAAGAAGTTCAAATCAGAACAGGTGGTACCAATCAGCCTTTTCCATTAATCGCCTACCCAAATCTTCCAATAGTTGATTATTCCGATCTGATGGCTTTCGCAACGGAGCTAAGTTTTTCAAGGTATTTCCCCGCTTTCAGAAATGCCATCAACGCAGGAGCTGGGAGCTATTATGACCTTCCAGTTGGCACAGCCTTAGTGGCAACTTGGGATCAATGGAAGGCAGGTAATTCAAGGTTGCAACAAAACGCCATTAGCAAGGTGGAAAAAGAAATTGCAGCCTTGCTCGGCTTTAGAAGTTTGCAAATTAATGCAGACCAAAGCAAAACAACACTAAATGTCAATATTGATGACCGCCCTCAGAAGCTGCATGAAGTAGGTGCAGGCGTAGCTCAACTCATCATTGTTCTTGCTGCGGCCCTCGTAAATAAACCACCTTACATATTAATTGATGAGCCAGAGTTGAGTTTGCATCCAGCATTACAACTCAACTTTCTAGCAACACTGGGTTCGTATGCTCAGAAAGGCTTACTCTTTTCAACTCACTCAATCAGCTTGGCGAGAAGCACTGCACAGCGAATATATGCGGTTAAAAAGATCAAAAATGGCTCATCGCAGATGCATCCATTCGGAGACAAAGCAATAAACTTTGGTGGCTGGTTGGGCGAATTGAGTTATTCCAGCAGAGTAGAACTTGGCTGCGAAGGAATACTTCTTGTTGAAGGCCCAACGGAAGTCCTTTGCTTTCAAGAATTCTTGCGTAAGCTTGGCAAGGATCATAATTATGTTTTAATTCAGCTTGGCGGCTCCTCACTTATTAAGAGCGGCGCAACTCCGCATCTTTCCGAACTCTCCAGAATTATTGATCCTTCAAAAATTCATGCATTTATCGACAGCGAAAAAAATTCTTCTGAGGCACAACTTGAAGCAAATCGGGAAGCATTCGTTGAGGAATGCAAAAGTATAGGTATCGATGTTCACGTTTCGGAAAGAAGAGCGACAGAAAATTATTTCGAGCGCAAGGGGATCCAAAATGCATTGGGGAAAATTTATGAGCCACTGGGGCATTACGAAAAATTGGAGGCCAGCCAGAAGCCTTGGCATAAATCCAACAACTGGCGCATAGCCCGCGAAACTGAATTTGAAGACATAAGAGATACCGACTTAGGCAAATTTCTAACCTCGCTCTAACTCGTAGTTGATGGGGCCAGCTTCGCAATGATTTTGAACATCCGCCGCTCCTTACAGAACAATGCTGTTGGCACGGTTAAACAATTCCTGCCACATTTCAGCGGGCGGGTGATCGAATATGACCGCTTCGTCGAACGGCATGACATACCAGCCGCCAAGCTTGATTTCATGTTCCAGTTGCCCGTGTGCCCATGAAGCCAAGCCATGCATCACGCGCAAATCCTTGTAGTGCCGCTTTCCATCCAGCAATTCGCCCAGTGTCGGCATGTCGTAGGCAAGATAGATGCTGCTGGAGATCGTCAGGGCTCCTTCCACGGCTTCCCCGCCACGAACCAGATAGGAAATTTGTCTGGGATAGGCAGGCCCGCCAAAAAACAGGCTGAACTCCTTGGCTTCCGGAGAGTCGGGAAATATTTTGTCGAGCTTGATGTCTTGCGGACGATTGACGATGACGCCGATGTGTCCGGTATTGCCATGCCTGGTTACCACGAGAACAGTTTTGCGGAATCTGGGATCGTTCATTTGTTTGCTGGCAATCAGCAGAAAGCTCGAAGAAGCCGGTTCCTGCGGCATTTGCTCGGGCTGGTCGGCATGTAGCAAGGCAGGCCAGCTGCCGATTAGCAGCGCGCCAAGGAATAAAAGAAAGCGGAATCGGGTAAGCATTGTTTGATTTTGATCCAATATCTTTTGCTCCATTTTGGGCCTGTCACGCGTTAAAATGCTACCACTGTTTTGGGGCGAAGCCGGTTTATTTTGAAATTGGCCCCATCTTCAACTACCCCATTGCAATCACCCCATCGCAATCATCCATGACATCACCATCAGCCCGCCAGATACTCAACGACGTTTTCGGCTACTCCGCATTCCGCGGCGAGCAGCAGGCGATAGTCGAACACATGGTTGCGGGCGGAGATGCGCTGGTGCTGATGCCGACCGGTGCTGGAAAATCGCTTTGTTATCAGATTCCCGCCTTGCTGCGTCCGGGTGCGGGCATCGTGGTCTCGCCGCTGATCGCCCTGATGCAGGATCAAGTGGATGCGCTGTGCCAACTCGGGGTGAAGGCCGCTTTCCTCAATTCAAGCATCAATGCCGATGCCGCGCGCGAAGTGCAAGGCCGCTTGCTGCGCGGCGAACTTGATCTGCTCTATGTCGCCCCGGAACGCCTGCTGATGCCAAGTTTTTTGGCTCTGCTCGACCAGATACATAGCAACGCCCCATTCCCCTTCCCAACCCTTCCCCCGGAGGGAGAAGGGCATAGCTTCCCTCTCCCATCGGGGGAGGGATTGAGGGAGGGGGACAACCTGGGCATCGCCCTGTTCGCGATCGACGAAGCGCACTGCGTATCGCAGTGGGGCCATGATTTCCGTCCCGAGTACCGCGCACTGACCGTATTGCACGAACGCTTTCCCGCTGTGCCACGAATCGCGCTGACGGCGACTGCCGATACGCCGACGCGCGGCGAGATCGTCGAACGGCTGGCACTCGAGCAGGCGCGCCAGTTTGTATCAAGCTTCGACCGCCCTAATATCCGCTATCGCGTCACACAAAAAAACAATGCACGCAATCAGTTACAAGCGTTTCTTGAAGCAGAACATCCAAATGATGCGGGCATCGTGTATTGCCTGTCGCGCAAGAAAGTCGATGAAACCGCCGCCTGGCTAAAAGAGCACGGCTGGGATGCGCTGCCCTATCACGCCGGGATGGATGCCGCGACGCGCAGTAAAAATCAGAGCCGTTTCCTGCGCGAAGAAGGGGTGGTGATGGTGGCGACGGTGGCATTCGGCATGGGCATCGACAAACCCAACGTGCGCTTCGTCGCCCATCTTGACCTGCCGAAAAGCATGGAAGGCTACTATCAGGAAACCGGTCGCGCCGGGCGCGATGGCCTGCCCGCCAACGCTTGGCTGGCCTACGGTCTGGGCGATGTGGTATCCATGCGCCAGATGATCGATAACGGCGATGCGCCCGAGGAACGCAAACGACTGGAACGGCAAAAACTCGATGCCCTGCTCGGCTACTGCGAATCCACCACCTGCCGCCATCAAACCGTACTGCGTTATTTCGGCGAAGAACATCCGGGCAATTGTGACGAGTGCGACAATTGCCTGGAACCGGTGGATACATGGGATGCGACACTAGCCGCACAAATGGCACTGTCCTGCGTATATCGCACCGGGCAACGCTTCGGCGCGGGACACTTAAGCGACGTACTGATCGGCAAGGCCACTGAGCGAGTCGAAAAATTCAATCATCAACGACTCTCCACCTTCGGCATCGGCAAGGAAATCAGCGCCGCGCAATGGAGCAGCGTGTATCGCCAACTGGTGGCGAGCGGAATATTGGAATCAGACATTGAGGCTTACGGCGGACTGAAACTCACTGAAGTCGCGCGCCCGATACTGCGCGGCGAACAATCTGTATGGCTGCGCCGCGATGCCGACCCGGTCAAGCGCAAAGCGCAGCGCGCCGAGCGTACCGCCAAATCACGCGAACCCTTTGCCGGTGCAAATGACGATCCGTTGTGGCTGGCTCTCAAGGCCAAACGCACCGAACTCGCCCGCGAACAAGGGGTGCCGCCCTACGTCATCTTCCACGACAGCACCCTGCTGGAAATCCTCAGCCAGCGCCCTACTACGCTGGACGAACTGGCACGGGTCAGCGGTGTCGGGCAGGCCAAGCTGGCACGCTATGGAGAGTCATTTCTTGGTGTGCTGAAAGATGTGGCGCACTTTGATAAATGAGATCCGGGATAAATGGCCTCGACCGCGATCAAAACGTTGCCGGCGCCGGTCAGCATTATGACCGGCGCCGGGATTTCGCCCAGATCGTTTCTCAGCTCGGCCAGAAACTCCAGACCACTCAGATCCGGCAAGCGGTAGTCAAGCAAAACGCAGTCCGGCTTTTGCGCATGGGCGAGTTGCAGCCCCTCCCGGCCGGTTTCGGCTTCGGACAGCACGAATTCGTAGTCCGGATCCTGCGCCAGCGCGCGGCGGCAGGCCATGCGGTCCACCAGGTCGTCCTCGACGATGAGAACGCGTATCTGCGGTTTGGTCATTGCGGCATCTCGCTGATAGTCCAATAGGCGTCGATGGTGCGCATGACTTCGACGAACTGCCGGTAATTCACCGGCTTGGCCATATAGCCGGCCACCCCCAAGTCGAAGCTGTTTACTTTGTCCTGTTGTTCCTCGGACGTGGTCAGCACGACCACCGGGATGCGCTTGAGCTGGGCATCGTGCTTCGCCACCTGCAGAAACTCGATGCCGTTCATGATCGGCATGTTGAGGTCGAGCAGGATTATGCATGGCTTCACGCTTTTAGGGTTGCGCAGGTACTTCAGGGCTTCCTCTCCATTTTCCAGATTCACCACCGGGTTGATGACGTGGATCTCCTTCAGGGCGCGCATGACCGTCATGACGTCCACTTGATCGTCATCCACCAGGAGGATGGGCTTGTTGGCGATTTTCATGTTTGTGTTCCTTATTTAGATTGACTCCGAATCCTGATCTTGGCACATGAATGGAGGAAGTCTCTTTATTCATGAACGATACCCAAGCCAAAATTACTCGCGTTACAAAATGCTGGCGTTATAAATACTGGAGCAATTAGTCCTAAATTGCTTCTGTTATATTCGTGCTTGCTAATCTGCTTTTTCGAAATTCCAGTGCCTCGTCGATCACACCCATAAATTCATTGAGTTCGAAGGGCTTGCAGATATAGCGGAAAAATCCTGCTTCCATCCCTTTCAAAACATCATGGGGCATGACATTGGCACTCAGGGCAACGACAGGAATATGCGCCGTTAGCGGATCTTTAAGTAGTATCTCCATAGCTTCGATACCGTTGATATCAGGCAAGTTGATATCCATCAGAATCATATCCGGCAGATGGGTACGTGCCAGTTCGATGCCGAGTTTGCCGTTACCCGCGATCAGCAAGCGCATATCGGGACGACCATCCTCAATGAGTTCCTTGACCAGTAACAAATTGGCCGGGTTGTCTTCAAAATAAAGCAAGGTATGCTGCTGCATGCCGGCATAAATTTTCGGAGCAATCTCTTGAGATTCACATCCTCTTGCTTCATGGGGCCCAGTAGCCGAGACCAGTTCGAACCAGAATACGCTACCAACTCCGACGGTGCTTTCCACTTCGATTACGCCTCCCATCAGTTCAATCAATTGCTTGGTCGTCACCAGGCCAATGCCTGTCCCTTCGACGGTGCCATTCTCTTGACCAAGACGATTGAATGGCTGGAAAAGTTGCGTCAATTTTTCCGGGGGCAATCCAATCCCGGTGTCCTGAATGCTGATGCGAATGTACCCAGAAGTGCCAGTGATGCACTTCACCTCGACCGTTCCCTGCTCGCGATTGTATTTAATCGCATTGGATAGAAGGTTGATCAGAACCTGCTTTAACTTGGTCCGATCAGCCTTGACAGTCAAAGAGTCGTCGAACTTGTGAAAGATCAAATGGATGCCATATCGCTGTGCCTGCGGTTCGATCATGGCTTGGCATTCGGATATGAGCTCAGCCAGAGATACCGATTCTTTGGACAATACTAGAGTGCCGGACTCAATCGTCGCGAGATCCAGAATTTCGTTTATCAGCTCCAGCAAATACCATCCCCCATGGATAATCTCTTTGAGCCTTGCCATCTGGGTGGGCGTTGGCGTAGGAGAGCCGGCTTTTATCAACTGGGCAAAACCAAGAATGGTATTGAGCGGAGTGCGCAATTCATGGCTCATTCTGGAAATAAAGTTCGATTTCGCAAGATTGGCTTTTTCTGCTGCAGCCTTGGCGCGTGTTAGTTCTGTTTGAACACGCTTGCGTTCAGCAACATCCTGGCGCAGATGTTTATTCGCCTCCGCAAGTTCATCGGTGCGCTTTTCCACCAGCTCCTCAAGACGCCAGCGGTGTTGCTGCAGTTCGGCTTCCGCCTGCTTTTTTTCCATCAGCGTCTGCCGCTCGCGCAGAACGCGCTTGATGACTGCGGGCAGCAGTTCCAGATATTGGCGGTCCACATCCTTGATCAGGTAGTCCTGCGCGCCGTGCTTCATGGCCTCGACCGCGACCAGAACGTTGCCGTTGCCGGTCAGCATCATGACCGGCACCGTGATCTCGCCCAGATCGTTTCTGAACTCGGCCAGAAACTCCAGGCCATTCAGGTCCGGCAAGCGGTAGTCGAGCAGCACGCAGTCCGGTTTTTGCGCATGGGCGAGTTGTAGTCCCTCGCGTCCTGTTTCGGCTTCGGACAGCACGAAGTCGTAGTCCGGGTCCCGCGCCAGTGCGCGGCGGCAGGCCATGCGGTCCACCAGGTCGTCCTCGACGATGAGTACGCGTATCTGTGGCTTGTTCATCGGGGGCTTGGTCATTACGGCATCTCGCTGATAGTCCAACAGGCGCCGATGGTGCACATGATGTCCATTTGTACGTCTTCCATCATGAGGATGGGCGTGTTGGTGATTTTCATGCTTTATTTTATTTGGTTGAGCCTGCGATTGCAACGGCGCGCGGCAGCGTGAAGAAAAATGTGCTGCCTCGTCCGACCGTGGATTCGAGCCAGATGTGCCCGCCGTACATTTCCACGATTTTCTTGACCAGCGCCAGGCCGACGCCGGTGCTTTCCACACGGTCGCGCGGGGCGAGCGTCTGGAACAACTGGAAGATCTTTTCAAAATGTTGCTGGTCGATGCCCGGGCCGTTGTCGGTGATGCTGAATTTCCATTGCCTGCCCTCGGCGCCACAGGTGATGCGAATCTCTCCCTCGGGCTTGTCCATGTATTTGATCGCGTTGGAGAGCAGGTTCTGGAACACCTGCTGGATGCGGGTCGGCTCTGCCATGACGGTCGGCAGGGAATTTTCGACGCTGACCGCGATGTTTGCCGGCGGGGCAAGCAGGTCGATCACTTCCCGCACCAGCCGGTTGAGCTCCACCGCGACGACCACTTCTTTCACCCGGCCTACCCGCGAATACTGCAAAATGCCGTCGATCAGGCCATCCATACGGTGCACCCGGCTGATCAACAGGCGCATGTGCTCCCTGCCTTCGTCGTCGAATTTGTCCGCGTAATCCGTAGAAAGCCAGTCCGCCAGCGAGCCGATGGCCCGCAGCGGTGCCTTGAGATCGTGGGACACCACATAACCGAAATTCTTGAGCTCCTCATTGGCGCTCTCCAGTTCGTGTATCAACAGCGCCCGCTGTTCCTCGGCCTGTTTGCGCTTGCTAATGTCGCGCACGGTTCCGGTGAACATGCGGCGCCCGCCCAGCAGCATTTCGCCCACTGCCAGGTCCATCGGAAAGGTGGTGCCGTCCTTGCGCAGCCCCATCACCTCGCGACCAATACCGATTATTTTTTTCTCGCCGGTCTGCACGTGGTGGGCGAGATAACCGTCGTGCGCCTCATGGTAGGGGGAAGGCATGAGCATGGATACGTTCTTGCCTGTTACTTCGGCCTCGCTGTAGCCGAACAGGCGCTCGGCGGCGGGGTTGAAGCGTTCGATGGTGCCGCGTTCGTCGATGGTGACGATGCCGTCCACGGCGGTGTCGAAGATTGCCCGCATGCGTGCTTCGCTCTCGCGCAGCGCCTCTTCGGCCTGCTTGCGGCGCGTGATGTCGTGTATCGTCGCCATCACCAGCAGCCCCTGCTCGGTTTTAAGCGGGGAAAGGCTCACGTCCAAGTGAAACTCGCTGCCGTCGTGATGCAGGCCGAGAAGCTCCTTTCCTGCGCCCATGGCCCGCGCACGGGGCTGGGCGAAATAATCCGTGAGCTGGTAGTGGTACGCTTGCCGGAAGCGTTCCGGAAGCAGAATCTCCATTGATTTTCCGATCAGCTCCCGGCGCGGGTAGCCGAAGAGTTGTTCAATGGTGGGATTGGCGACGATGATCCGCCCTTCCCGGTCGATGATGATCATCGCATCGGTGGCAGATTCCAAAAGCCACTCAAGGCTTTTTCCTTCGAGGAAATGTTCTGTCACAGCTTGCTACTTCCTGTTGAATTCTTAATGGTTGGCCCGAGGCCGAACTGTAACACGGCATGCACGAAAATTAGATTGCCCCTACTCTATCCTGCCCCATCACCTTCAAATAAACCGCGCGGTATGCCTCGGCACTACTTTGCCAACTAAGGTCTTTAGCCATGCAGTTTTTGCGCAGGACTTCCCATTTGCTTGTGTTGTGGTAAAAGCCGACTGCGCGTCGTATGGTCGCGTACAAATTTTCGGCGGTCATGCCATCAAACATGAAGCCGCTGGCCGTACCGTCCTTGAGTGTTGCCGCTATGCAGTCCACCACCGAATCGGCTAGCCCGCCGGTGGCATGGACGATGGGCGGTGTGCCATAGCGTTGGCTATACAGTTGGTTCAGGCCGCAGGGTTCAAAGCGCGACGGCATGACGAACATATCCGCCCCGGCTTCGATTTGATGCGAGAGCCCCTCATCAAAGCCAATCACCGCACCAATCTTGCCGGGATAGCGATGCGATAAGTCACGCGCAGTTTTCTGCATTTGCGCATCGCCACTGCCGAGCATGGCCAATTGCACTGGAAGTTCAGTCAGGAGGGGCGCGATTTTCAACAGCAAGTCCAAGCCCTTCTGCTGGGTGAAGCGGCTGACTACACCGAGCAGCGGCACATCCGGCTCAAGGTTCAAGCCCAGTTTGCTTTGCAAGGCTTCCTTGTTGGCGGCTTTGCCGGTCATGTGTGCGCTGCTGTATGTCTTGGCGAGGTACTTGTCGCTCGCCGGATCCCATTCATCCGTGTCGATGCCGTTGAGTATGCCGGTGAGATCGTCGCGACGCGTGGTCAGCAAACCCTGCATACCGGAACCGAGTGCTTCTTGCTGGATCTCTTTGGCGTAGTTCGGGCTGACAGTGGTGATGTGGTCGGCATAGAACAGCCCCGCTTTGAGAAAGGACAGGCTGCCGAAGAATTCCACGCCATTGATGCTGAAACAAGATGGCGGCAAGTGCAACTTTTCCAGCGTCGCGGAGGGAAAAATCCCTTGGAAAGCCAAGTTGTGGATGGTCATCACGCTGGGTACTGCGCCCTTCGTGAAATGCAGATAAGCGGGTGTCAAACCGGTTTGCCAGTCGTTGCAATGTACCAGATCGGGATGCCAGCCAAGTGGTGATGCGCTGCTGCCCAGTACAGCGGCAACTTTGGACAGCAAGCCGAAACGCTGCGCGTTGTCCGCCCAGTCGTGACCGCTGGTATCCTGATAAGGTCCGCCTCCGCGCTGATACATGCTCGGACAATCGAGCACAAACACCGGTACATCATTCGCCATTTTGCCGGACAACAGTCGTGCGGAAGGAATGCCCAACAGGCCATCGAAGGTCGCCGCGACTTTATGCTGCGCCAGTTGCGACATGACCTGGTTATAACCCGGCACCAGCACGCGCACATCCACACCGATGGCACGCAGGGCAGCGGGTAACGCACCGCTGACATCTGCCAACCCGCCCGTTTTGATCAAAGGAGCGACTTCGGAAGTCGCAAACAAGACTTTTAATTCGGCCATTTCAAACTTTCTATTTAAACGTCGCAGACCTCTGCACAACGTGACGAGCGCAGGTCAGACAAGGAAAAAAGTGGCGAAAAACCGGAATGTATGCGGTTATCTGTCGCTTCGCGACCCCGGATTTTGAGCCATTTTTTGACGCCGTATTACCAAGCGCATAACCAATGACTTAGTTGGCGTTGTTTGCCAACTTATAACCAGCCACTTGGCAACCGTCTTTCGGGTGCCCGGCCAAAAGTTCTTCGGCTGGTAGCCTAATGGAATGGCTAGTAGTTCCATCAGTCAGATGGCTATAACCAATGACTTGCCCAGCGTCTTTTGCTGGGTTAGTCAGATGGCTAGTAGTCATATCAGTTGTTTCATCAGTAGTTGTGCGGAGGTCTGGTTTACAGCCAGCGCATCATGCCCATCTCAAACGGGTGGGTCAGCATCTCATGGTATGGGTAGGTGCGAACATGGTACTCCAGCTTGCCGCATTGCTCTGGTTGCACTTCCAGGGCGAATATATTTTCGCCCGCTTCGGTCATCGTGCCGGTGGATTCAAAACGGTAATGGCGTGAGCTCTGCAATTTTTCACGTTTGGTAAACAAACCCAGCAACATCTCTACCACCACGTCTTTAGGATTGAGACCATTCAGTTTGACCCCTACTTCAAAACGCAAACTTTCGCCGTAGTTGATTTCCATCTGTCCGGCATCCAGGCGGCGCAGCGCAACACCGGACCATGCGTGGAGTACGCGCGCTTTCCATTCGGCGATGATGTGCGAATTTTCGTATTGGCTTTGTTTGTACAAACGATGTTGCTGGCTGGCCGGCAGGTAGCATTTGGCAAGATATTCGCCCACCATACGCTTGGAGTTGAAGCGCGGCATGATGGTCGCCATCGAGCGTTTGGCCATCTTTACCCAGTTTGGCGAGAAGCCCATCTTGCCGTGATCGTAGTAAAGCGGCACGACTTGATCCTGCAACAACTCGTAGAGTGTGCGGGTCTCTTCGCGCGTGCGGACCTCTTCGCTCAGTGATTCCGATACCGGTTTGATCGCCCAACCGTTCTCGCCGTCGTAACTCTCGCCCCACCAGCCGTCCAGCACGGACAGGTTGATAGTGCCATTGATACCGGCTTTCATGCCGGATGTGCCGCTGGCTTCCAGCGGATACAACGGGTTGTTCAACCAGACATCCACACCCGAGACCAGCTTGCGCGACAAGCCAAGATCGTAGCCTTCCACCATCAAGACTTTGCCGATAAATTCCGGCATCTTGGAAATCTGGGTGATGCGGCGTATCAGATCCTGCCCGGGAATGTCCGCCGGATGCGCTTTGCCGGCAAAGATGAACACCGCCGGACGTTCAGCGTTGTGCAGAATTTCGCGCAGCCAATCGAGGTCGCCAAACAACATGGTTGCACGCTTGTAGGTCGCAAAGCGGCGCGCAAAGCCGATGGTGAGAATGTTTGGATTTTCCGGATTGACGTACTTGAGCAGGCGATCCAGGTGCGCCTCGGAGCCGTGATTGCGGAAGTGCTGAGCGCTGATGCGTTCGCGCACCATGTTCAACATCTTGGCTTTCAGCGACTGCCGCACACTCCAGAACAAGTGGTCAGGGATGTTCTTGACGCGTTCCCAGAATTCCACGTCATTCATACGCGCGCTCCATTCCAATCCGAGATGACGTTCAAGCACCTCGATCCATTCAGATGCCAGAAAAGTCGGCGCATGTACGCCATTGGTGACATAAGTCATCGGATTTTCATTGGGTTCGATTTCAGGCCACATGTCACCGCAAATAATCGATGAGACTTCACCATGGATGCGCGATACGCCATTGTTGAAACGTGTGCCGCGTATGGCCAATGCGGTCATATTGAAATCGGGACTATCCTTGGTGTGGCCCAGTGCCAGAAATTCCTCGCGGCTCAAGTTAATTTCCGGGTAGTAGTGTTCGAAGTAAGTCTGCACCATGCTTTCGTTGAAATGGTCATGTCCGGCCGGTACCGGCGTATGCGTGGTAAAGACGGTGTTGACCGCCACATATTCGAGCGCCGATGCGAAATCCAGACCTTCATCGGTAATCTTCTGACGAATCCGTTCCAGCACCAGAAATGCCGCGTGGCCTTCGTTGATGTGCCAAACGGTCGGCTTCAGCCCCAGTACTTGCAACGCACGCACCCCGCCGATACCCAGCACGATTTCTTGCTCCATACGCATCACCTTGTCGCCGCCATACAGACGGTGCGTGATGTCGCGGTCATGCGGACTATTGCTTGCCAGGTCAGTGTCCAGCAGGTACAGCGTGATGTGTCCGATCCTGGCTTGCCAAATTTTGATATTGACCTTGCGGCCTGGCAAATCCACCGAGCTGTAGGCTTCGGAACCGTCAGCAAGTTTCGCCGGAACGATGGGCAGCTCTTCAAAATTGGAATCGGTATTAGTAGCAATTTGATTGCCATCGCCGTCTATGGTTTGATGGAAATAGCCCTGCCGATACAACAAACCAACGCCGATGAATGGCAGGCGCAAATCACTCGCCGCCTTGCAGTGGTCGCCCGCCAGAATGCCCAGGCCGCCGGAGTAAATCGGGAAACTTTCGTGAAAACCGAATTCGGCGCAGAAGTAAGCGACCAAATCATCTTTACGCAGCCAGTCCGAGCCGCTAGCCGGCAAATGATGATCGTGGTAGGTATCGTAGGCCGCCAATACGCGGTTCAGATTGCCGATGAACACCTGATCATCCGCTGCCTCCAGCAGACGCTGTTCGTCCACACGCTTCAAAAATGCCTTCGGACTTTGCCCGGCGGCCTTCCACAAACCCGGATGCATACGCGCAAACAGCGCGCGGGTGGGACGATCCCAGCTATACCAAAGATTGTTTGCGAGTTCGTCGAGACGCGCCAGGCGGGCCGGAACTCTTGGACGAACTTGCAAAATATAGGAGGTGCTTTTTTCCATGGTTTTAATATTCAGTCAATAATCAAAAAAGTCGATGCGGAAGAGCGCGGATTATAACGCAAGCCTTGCCCATCCCGATGCAGCTCTAATTCCAATTCCATTTTAAAACAACAATAATCATGTAGGGTGCGTTCCATGCACCTTACGACATTGCACTTTTAATTTAGAAATGGAATAAGCGAAGTGAAGCAAGAGCAATGCCAAGCTGAAAAAATCATATCTTTGAGACATACAACGCAGGGCCATACAGCGCAGCTCGATCATTCAGGATCACTCTGACCGGCATCGCTTCCAGCAATGGCCGCATCCGCCCTTTGCTGAAAAAAGTGTCAAGGAATATGCCGTTTTGCAGACGCGGCAATATTTTAGGTGCGATGCCACCGCCCAGATACAAACCGCCACGACTCATTACTTTTAGTGCGAGATTACCGGCTTCCGCACCATAAAGGCGCACGAACCAATCCAGGGCTTCGACACACAAATCATCACGCTCGCTCAGAGCGGCCTCGGCAATCACGGCAGCCGCATCGCCCTGCTGCATCTCGCCTTTCTGCATTTCGTGGCTCAGCCAATCGGGTAGTGGCACACCGCGGTGTTGACAAAGGAACCCATGCAGGCTGACCAAGCCGGGGCCGGAGACGATACGCTCCCAACTGACATGTTCATGACGCTGCTGCAAATGCCGCAACAAGGCGATTTCCATGTCATTGCCTGGACTAAAGCTGGCATGGCCGCCCTCTGTAGCAAAAGGGTGGTAGCGCTGCCCATCCCAGAACAAACCCGCCTCGCCCAACCCGGTCCCTGCCGCAATGACCGCCGCGTTACCGCTGGCGTTCGGCGCGCCCGCATGCAAGGTCAATAAATCCTCCTTGCTCAGAGCTGCCAAGCCAGTTGCAGTTGCTTCAAGATCGTTGAGTAGCGTGCAATGGTCAAAACCGAATCTACTTTGCAAAGCATCGGCATCAATGCGCCAGGGCAAATTGGTGGTTTGTGCCACCCTGCCCTGCACCGGTCCGGCAATACCGAAAGCAGCTCGAGCCGGAATATCCGAGCCTTGCAAAAATTCGCCAAGCAATTCCTCGAACACGGCGTAATCACGGCTCGCATAGGTCTGTTCGCGCTCCAGGTGCAACCGGGTGCCATCCACAGTGATGACAGCAAGACGGGTCTTGGTGCCGCCGATGTCGCCACTTAATATTCGAATAGGTGTTGATTGCATTTTAAGGTAAAAGTGGTGAAACGGGCTTGTGGTACATGAGGGATTCTAGCAGTTTGACTGGTGCCCGGAACCGGAATCGAACCGGTACGCACTTTTTACGGTTGCGACGGATTTTAAGTCCGTTGTGTCTACCAATTTCACCACCCGGGC
>PLBS01000144.1:15039-15402 GCA_003134595.1 Gallionella sp.
GAATGCTTTCCCTCAGAATTGGAGCGGGAGAAGAGTCTCGAACTCTCGACCTTAACCTTGGCAAGGTTACGCTCTACCAACTGAGCTACTCCCGCAAAACGAGTTGCGCATTATAGGGATATTCAAATCCCTGTCAATAATTTTGCCAGTAATAGTTACCGGCCTAATTTCTCCAATTTGAATAAACGCTCAAAATTCTCCGTGGTGCGCCGCCCTACCTCGTCTACGCCGATGCCGCGCAGCAGAGCGATCTCTTCGGCGACATGTTTCACATAAGCTGGCTGGTTGAGCTTGCCGCGATGCGGCACAGGAGCGAGATACGGCGCATCGGTTTCGATCAACATACGTTCCAGTGGCACGCGC
>PLBS01000144.1:15487-17029 GCA_003134595.1 Gallionella sp.
GCCGGTTTCGCCGATGGCGATGACCTTGGGATGCTGTGCCAACCCGACCAAGCGGGCGACATCAGGTTCTTCGACGCCTTCGTAATCGGGATGCACCCCTACCGAGGCAAAGATGTGAGGATATTGTTCGGCGAGCGCCAAGACCTGCGGAAAATCCGCCAGGTTGACCGAAATACACAGAGCGCTGACGACTTCGTTTTGGCGCATTTGCGCCAGCACATCGCTGATGTTTGCGACCAGGTCTGGGAAATTGATATGGCAGTGAGAATCAATGAAAGCCATGGTTATTCGAGCATGAGTTGGCGATACGCAAGCAATAAAGATTCGAAAAATAACTTGGGATTGAGGGTGTGTTGCGCCTCGCGTTTCGCTGTTTGCAAATGCTTTTGCAGACGTGCCAGGTTTAATGGAGTGATAGATTCAACCAGTTTTCTGATGACAGTTTCATCGCCGGGATGATAGCGCAGTTTACCCGCCTGCTTCATTGAGCTCAGGTCGTAACACCATTGTTGCAGCCATTGCACGACCAGTACCTGCTCGGTTTTTTGCAACGCTTCGGCCAGCGCAAACACATCCAGCTCGGCGGGTTGGCGCACGGCGCGCAGCAATTTATCGCGTTCTTCGCTGCCCAGTTGCTCATCCAGTTGCACGGCTTGTAATGGCGAAAAACCTGAAGTTGCGAGGGCTTCGGCGGGATTTTTTACGCCCTGCTCTGTCAACCAGCGCGTGGCACTCGCCGCATCGGGAGCCGGTAGCGCGAAGGACAAACAACGGCTCAGAATGGTCGGCAACAATTGCTGCGGCTTGTGCGACACCAGGATGAACAACAGCCCCTGCGGCGGCTCTTCGAGGTTTTTCAACAGGGCATTCGCGGCATTGGTGTTCATTGCTTCGGCAGGATGAATGACAATTACGCGCCTGCCGCCTTGATGCGCAGACATGCCAATAAAGTCAGCCAGGTCACGCACCTGATCGACAGAAATCTGTTTGCTGGGTTTCTTGCCGGATATGGACTTAAAATCCTCGCCTTCTTCACCTTCCTGACTCAACGTTTCCGGTTGCAATAAACGAAAGTCAGGGTGCGAGCCCTGATCAAACCAGTGACATGATGGGCATTTCCCGCAGAAAAAATCACTGTCCTGCGGATGCTCGCACAGCAAGGACTGTGCAAAATTCATCGCCAGATCAAGCTTGCCGATACCCTTGGTTCCTTTGAATAACAGGGCATGCGCCGGACGTTTGCTCAATTCCTGCAAACGCGCCCAGTCATTTTTTTGCCAAGGATAAATATCTTTCATATCAAATTGTTAAGATAATTTCTTCAAGTTTATGTTTAACTATATCCAGAGACTGCGCCGCATCGATAACAACATATCTCTGCGGGTTTTGCTGAACGCGCTTGTGGTATCCGGCCCGCACGCGCTCGAAGAAATCGGCCTGCTCCTGCTCGAAGCGATCCAGCGAAACATTATTCGCCAAGCGTTGCCGCGCGACTTCGACCGGTACGTCGAAAAAAAGTGTCAGATCAGGCTGTAAATCGGG
>PLBS01000033.1 GCA_003134595.1 Gallionella sp.
AAGATCTGGGACACGCATCCGCAACGCGCGCGCCATCTGGCACAGCAAGTCGGCTATGTGCTGGCGGCGGAATTGCGCGCCTGTGGCGTGGACTTCAGTTTTACGCCGGTGCTGGACGTGGATTACGGGCAAAGCAGCGTGATCGGCGACCGCGCGTTTCACAGCGACCCGCAAGCGATCGCCGAACTGGCGCACAGTTTATTGCTGGGATTGAAGCAGGGCGGGATGCACACGGTCGGCAAGCATTTCCCCGGCCACGGTTTCGTGCGCGCCGATTCACATCTGGATATCCCGGTGGACGAGCGTGAATTTATTGATATCGAGATGTGCGATCTGATCCCGTTCCGGCAGATGGTGAACTACGGACTGACTGCCGTGATGCCCGCCCATGTCATCTATCCAAAAGTGGATAGCCGTCCGGCAGGGTTCTCGCCGGTCTGGTTAAAGAACATCCTGCGCGGCCAACTGGGCTTCGAAGGTTGCATCTTCAGCGACGACTTGAGCATGGAAGGTGCTACCGTCGCAGGCGGAATCGTGCAACGCGCCGAGGCTGCGCTGAATGCGGGCTGCGACATGGTGCTGGTGTGCAACAAGCCGGAATCGGCAGATGAATTGTTGCAGAGTTTGAATTGGGAAATGCCCGCCGCCAGCCGTGCACGGCTCGCCCAGATGCGCGGAAAGTCACATCCCGAATCGCTGGCTCAGTTGCATGAGCAACATCAATTCCTTAAAGCGCTGGACGACGTTGCCGCTATCGGCATGAGCAACGCGGAATTGCCGCTGGCCTAGTTGACCAAGTGATGGTGAAGTCATGTCGACCCTGGCCCTTTTAACTCAGACATCTGTGCTGCTTTGGCGTAGCAGGAGTCCGGGGAGAATGTTGAGTCGATCTTTGACGTGAGATAATCTGCGCCGTCCTCCGAATATTTGTTATGGTTCTCCTATGAGCGAATTACAAGCAGCTTTACTGACCATCGGTTTCGGCGTGATCGTCGCGGTGTATGCCTTTGGCTGGTGGCAGCAAAGGCGGTATCGGCGCAAGTTCGGCGCGGCATTCAGGTCGAGTCACGCGGATGCGCTGTATGCCGAAAAGCTTTTGGCCGGGCACCCGCAGGAGAGTGGTGCCAAACCGGCAGGTCAGGTTCAGCAATCGGCATTGGCGGGGATGGTTGATGAAGCGATGGGCGGGGCGATCAACACTGAAGTTGAAATTGCCGAAGTATCCGTCGTAGAGTTATCCGTAACCAATTTGCTGGATGATTCCTGCTCATTGTTAAATGTGCGCAGCGATTTCATCATCGAATTGCATCTGGCCGAACCCAGTCCTGCCGCCGTGCTGGATGGTTTGTGGCAGCGCAAGTTCGATTTCCGCAAGCCGGTGCAAGTGTGCGGCTTGACGCTAGCCACAAAAAAGTGGGAACGCGCCATCGCCGAGAGCCAGGTTCTGTATGCCCGCTTTCGTATCGCCCTGCAACTGGTGGACAGAGGCGGCGCGATCAGCGAAGCAAAGCTGGCAGATTTCCGGGATCTGGTGCTGGGTGTCGCCAAGCACATCAAGGCGGATACCACCGTTCCGGATGTCCGCGAAACATACCATCATGCGGTTGAACTGGACGCATTTTGTGCCGAAGTGGATCAGATGGTCGGGGTCAATCTGGTGCCGCCCGGCGGGCGTTTATTGTCCGGCGGGAGAATCGCACAAGTTGCGGCCTTGCCAGGCATGACGCTGGAAGCGGACGGTGCGTTTCATTTGCTGAATGCGCAGGGGGATAGCCTGTTCAGCCTGATCAACCAGGATACCAAGCCGTTCCAGCATCACACACTGGAAACTTTCAGCACGGCGGGTATCACGCTATTGCTGGATGTGCCGCGCGTCGAAAATCCCGGCAACCAGTTCGACCAGATGATGCACGTTGCGCACGAGTTGGCCAGGGAATTGCAGGTCAACGTGGTGGACGATCACCGCGTGGCACTGAGCGATAACAGCTTGGCGCGCATCCGCGCACAGATCGCCGAGGTCGAGGCGAAAATGCTCGAAAACGGCATCGTACCCGGCAGCGCGCAGGCACGTCGTCTGTTCGCTTAGATTTTCTATGAATCTGAGAATGAAAGATCCAGCCACAGAGATCACAGAGAGAGCGGATGCCGGTTTTCTCTGTGATCTCTGTGTGCTCTGTGGCAAGGTTTCCTGAATGAGTACGGCTGCAAAACAACGCATCGCGCAACTGCGCACCAAGATCGAACAGCACAATCATCGCTACTACGTGCTGGATGATCCCTCCATCCCCGACGCGGAATTTGACAAGTTGTTCCGCGAACTGCAGACACTCGAAGCGCAACACCCTGAACTGCTGACTGCCGATTCGCCCACGCAGCGGGTCGGAGGAAAGGTGCTGGACGGCTTTGCCCCGGTGCGCCACGCTGTGCCTATGCTCTCCATCCGTACCGAGACCGACATCAGCGACCAAGGCGCAATTGCTTTTGACGCGCGGGTGCGCAAGGAGCTGGGCAAGCCGGATGCCATCATCGAGTACGCCTGCGAACTGAAGTTCGACGGACTGGCGATCAGTCTGCGCTATGAAAACGGAATACTGGTGCAGGCCGCCACGCGCGGCGACGGCGAGACCGGCGAGGACGTGACACAGAACGTGCGCACCATCCACCAGATTCCACTGCGCCTGAAAGATTGTGAAGTGCCTGTGCTGGAAGTGCGCGGCGAGGCGTATATGTCGCGTCCGGATTTCGATCGCTATAACGAAGGACAGCGTACGCGTGGTTTATCCACGCTGGTGAATCCGCGCAACGGTGCGGCAGGCAGCATACGCCAGCTTGATCCGACCATTGCAGCGCAGCGTCCCTTAAGTTTTTTTGCGTATGCACTGATTGAGAACCCGGACCCGTCTAAAGAATTTATATGGGAAAAATACTTTGAGGGGCAGGCACATCTTGAATCGCAAGGCAACATTCTTCAAAAACTGAAGTCATTGGGCTTTCCGGTTGCAGATGAAACAAGAATTGTTCATGGTGCTGAAGGTCTGGTTGGCTTTCATCAGCACATCGCACAAATACGCAATAGTTTGCCCTTCGATATCGACGGCGTGGTGTACAAGGTCAACAGCCTCGCATTGCAGGCGCAACTCGGCTTCGTGTCGCGCGAACCACGCTGGGCGGTGGCGCACAAATTCCCGGCGGAAGAGCAGATGACCGTGGTGCGCGACATCGATATCCAGGTCGGCCGCACCGGCAAGCTCACGCCAGTGGCGAAACTGGAACCAGTGTTCGTCGGCGGCACCACGGTCAGCAACGCCACGCTGCACAACGAAGACGAAACGCGGCGCAAGGATGTGCGCATCGGCGACACGGTGATCGTGCGCCGCGCGGGAGATGTGATCCCGGAGGTGGTGGGGGTGGTGCTGGACCCTTCGATACCTCAGGGTGAACGGAAAGAAGAGGGACGATTCGATCTGTTCAAACGGCTGCACGGAAAATGCCCGGTGTGCGGTAGCGCCATCGTGCGCGAGGAAGGCGAGGCGAACTGGCGTTGCACCGGAGGTCTGTTCTGTCCGGCACAGCGCAAGGAGGCGCTGTTGCACTTTGCCAGCCGCCGCGCGCTGGACATCGAAGGAATGGGCGAAAAGCTGGTGGAGCAACTGGTTGAGCAGCAACTGGTGCATACGCCCGCTGATTTATACCGGCTGGATTTGCCGACTCTCGCCAACTTGGAGCGCATGGGAGAGAAGTCGGCTAACAACCTGCTGGAGGCTATCACGCGCAGCAGGCAAACCACGCTGGCGCGCTTCATCTACGCACTGGGCATCCGCAATGTGGGCGAGGCGACGGCGAAAGATTTTGCGCGTCATTTCGGTACGCTGGATAATCTCATGGCGGCGGACGAAACTCGTTTGCAGCAGGTGTCGGATGTGGGGCCGGTGGTGGCGCAAAGCATTACGGCGTTTCTTGCCGAGCCGCACAACCTCGAAGTGATCGCCCAATTGCGCGCCAGCGGGGTAAACTGGGCGGAGCATGAAGGCGAGCGCGTCGAGATGCTACCGTTGAGCGGAAAAATTTTTGTGTTGACCGGTGCACTCAGCATGAATCGCGATGAGGCCAAGGAGAGGCTGGAAAAACTGGGCGCCAAAGTCAGCGGCAGCGTGTCTAAAAAAACCGATTACGTGGTGGCGGGTGCGGAGGCGGGCAGCAAACTCGCCAAGGCGCACGAGTTGAATGTCACAGTGCTTGATGAGCAACAATTTACGCAACTGTTAAAAGAACAGGAATCAGCATGAAAAAAATCACCAAAGCAGTGTTCCCCGTCGCCGGCATGGGCAGTCGATTCCTGCCGGCCACCAAAGTCAGCCCGAAAGAAATGATGCCCATCGTGGACAAGCCGCTGATCCAGTATGCGGTGGAAGAGGCGGTGGCGGCGGGTATCACCGATATGGTGTTCATCACCGGACGCAACAAGCGCGCGATCGAGGATCATTTCGACAAGGCCTACGAGCTGGAAGCCGAGTTGGCGATGCGCGGCAAGGACGAGTTGCTGCGCATCGTGCGCGAAGTGACTCCCTCACACATCAACTGCATCTATATCCGCCAGGTCGAGCCGCTGGGCTTGGGGCACGCGGTGCTTTGCGCAAAACCGGTGGTGCAGGATGAGCCGTTCGCGGTGCTGTTGGCGGACGATTTGATCGATAGCGAGCCGCCTGTCATCAAGCAGATGGTGGAGGTGTTTCGGCAGTATCAGTGTTCGATTCTGGGCGTGCAGAATGTGCCGCGCGCGCAGACCGGCCAATACGGTATCGTCAGCAGTGTGCCGCTGGCAGCCAATCTTGAGCAGGTGAATGGCATCGTGGAAAAGCCTGAACCGGAAGATGCGCCTACTACGCTGGGGGTGGTTGGACGCTACATTCTCACGCCGCGGATTTTTCATCATCTGGAAAATGTGCGGGCCGGGGCAGGTGGCGAAATTCAATTGACCGATGGCATCGCCGCATTGATGCAGGAGGAAAAAATGCTCGCCTATCGCTTCAATGGGACGCGCTACGATTGCGGTTCCAAGCTGGGTTATCTCAGGGCGACAGTGGCACTGGGACTCAAGCATCCCGAGGTGAGTGAGGAATTTGCGGCGTATTTGAATAGTTTGAAATAGACCAAAAAACCGTAGGGTGGGCCGTGCCCACCATGTCGGGCAGTGCGTGGTGGTTGCCGCTTTAGCGGCTTTACAACCACGGCCTGCCCCTTGCGGGCGCAGCCCGACCTACATTGGTTCCGGCTCGTCCGGCTTAGGGAAATAATCCATGACCGTATCCATCCAGCACGCGCGCGACATCCTGCAACAGGCTGAATTGCTGTATTCATCCGAGCAGGTGCAGGCGGCACTGCATAAGGTCGCACAACAAATCAATGCCAGGCTTGCAGATATGCATCCGCTGGTGCTGTCGGTAATGGGCGGAGCGGTGGTGTTCAGCGGTCAACTGTTGCCGCTGCTCGACTTTCCGCTGGATTTCGATTACGTGCATGTGTCGCGTTATGGCGATGCAAGGCACGGCGGCGCAATGTACTGGAAGGTCGAACCGCGCGAGAATGTGCGCGGCCGTGTGGTGCTGTTGCTGGATGATATTCTGGATGAAGGCCACACATTGTCGGCGTTGCGCGAGCGGGTGCTGAAGCTGGGCGCGGCACATTGCTACAGCGCGGTGTTTGCCGACAAGCAGCATGGCCGCAAAAAACCTATCCACGCGGATTTTGTCGGGATGGAAGTGCCGAATCGCTTTGTGTTCGGCTATGGCATGGATATCGATGGGGCATGGCGCAATTTGCCCGCCATTTACGCAGTGAAGGAGTAGAGAAAATGTTGGCAATCATAGGCGGTCGCGGCCTTACCCAATTGGCGAATCTTAAAATCACGCATCAACAGGTGATGCGTACACCTTATGGCGAGCCGTCCGGCGCGTTTCTGTTTGGCACGCTGAATCAACACGAGGTGATTTTTTTGGCGCGCCACGGTTATGGCCACACTATCCCGCCGCATCTGGTGAACTATCGCGCCAACCTTTGGGTGCTGCGCGAACAAGGGGTCAGCGAAATCATCTCGGTGGCCACCGTGGGCGGTATTCGCGCCGATCTTAAGCCCGGCGTGATCGTCGTGCCGGATCAGATCATTGATTACACCCATGGCCGCGATGCAACCTTTTTTGAGGCACGCGATAAACCATTCAGCAATGCCGATTTCACCTTTCCCTATAGCGCTACATTGCGCAGCCGCATCTTGCGTAGCGCGCAAACCGCACAACAGCCGTGTGTGGACGGTGGCGTGTATGCGGCCACGCAAGGGCCGCGTCTGGACAGCATCGCCGAAATCAACCGCTATGAACGCGACGGGGCGGATATGGTGGGCATGACCGGCATGCCGGAAACCGCGCTGGCCAAAGAGCTGGAACTCGAATATGCGGCCATTGCAGTCGTGGCGAATTACGCGGCGGGTCGCGTCGACAGCGCTGCGGGCATCAAAATGGAAAGCGTTAATGCCATTGCCAGCGCGGCGATGGTACGGGTGCGCAGCATTCTCGAATGCGTGGTGAATTGCGATGGCGATTAGAAACGTATTGCGCATGGGCGATGCGCGCTTGTGGCAGAGTGCCGAGCCGGTCAGCCATTTCGACACACAGCAATTGCACGCGCTGCTGGTTGATCTGCGCGACACCATGCAGGCCTTGGACGGCGCGGGTCTGGCCGCGCCGCAGATCGGCGTGGCGCTTCGCGTAGTGATCTTCGGCGTGGAACACAATTCTCGGTATCCCGATGCGGAGAGCGTACCGGTAACGGTGCTGATCAATCCGGTCATCACCCCGCTGGGTGAAGCGATGGAAGAAGACTGGGAAGGTTGTCTGAGTGTGCCCGGACTGCGCGGCCTGGTGCCGCGCCATGCGCATATTCGTTATCAGGGTCAGGACGAATACGGCGCGTTGATCGACCGTAGCGTGAGCGGATTCCATGCCCGCGTGGTGCAACACGAATGCGATCATCTCGACGGGATTCTGTATCCGATGCGCATCCGGGACATGACGCAATTCGGCTACAACGAAGAACTGTTTCCCGGACGTGAGATGCAGGACGAATAGTTGTGACCTCGCAGGAGGTGGGTTTGAACTCCGTCTTTTTTATATTGAGATTTAGTTCGCTATGTGCCAATACCGGTCATTCAATTACTTAGCCCAATGTATCCGTCGCCATCAGGTTATTTGGGCCGGGAAAAAACAATATAGTAAGTATTGTTAACTGATATAGTTATCTGTGCGCCATTCGCAAGTTCAATAAATTCGATCTGGGGAGATGAGAATTGAAAACAACTAAATTGCTTTTGATAATACTTTTCAGTATCGCTATTGCAGCTTGCGGAGGTGGCGGTAGCAGTAGCAGTAGCGGCAGTAACAGCAGTGGTAATTGGTATTACCATTGGAATTGCAATGGAGATTCTGAGTGCCTTGCTACAAATTCTGCCGGAACTCCATCAGGGACTGCTGGACCAATAAGTGGAGGGCAGGTTGGTTGTAATTCGCTCATGACATTCGGGAATAAGTTCTGGGGTATACCTCCAGCGACTCAATCTTGCGACAAGTCGCCTAGTGGCGGTGGCACAACCTCCTACACCATCGGCGGAAACATTTCTGGATTAACTGGTACAGGCTTAGTGCTTCAGAATAATGGCGGTAACAATCTCTCTGTCACTGCGAACGGCAGCCTCAATTTCACTACCCAATTGCCGACGAGTTCAACTTATGCAGTTACGGTTTTGACTCAACCGAGTGGTCAAACATGTACTATTACCAATGGCAATGGCACCGTTAACAATGCGAACGTTACCAACATTACTTTAAGTTGTAGCAATACCACTACGACCTACACCATCGGCGGAAATATTTCTGGATTAACTGGTACAGGCTTAGTGCTTCAGAATAATGGCGGTAACAATCTCTCTGTCACCGCGAACGGCAGCCTCAATTTCACTACCCAATTGCCGACGAGTTCTACTTATGCAGTTACGGTTTTGACTCAACCGAGTGGGCAAACATGTACTGTAACCAATGGCAATGGCACTGTTAACAATGCGAACGTTACCAACTTTGCGGTTAGCTGTAGCAACACAGCTTTGTCTTGCATAAGTGGAAATGGAAGCGGTACAAATGGCATTCATCTGTACAACCCAAGTAATTGGTTTACCTATCAACTCAGCACTACGACTGCCAATGTACTCGACACAGCAACATTAGGGTGGGGAGCAGCATACACGGGTACGACTGGTGCATATACTGGTTCACTTCTAGCAAGCTTATGGGCAGTTTCCTCATCATATTCTGGTGGAACAATAAATGGGATTGTACTAGGCAATTTCTCTCCCAACTTTACAGGTGCAGGCGCATACAGTTCTAGCCAAATTTGGGCAGGTGGCTATAGCACAAACACCATAGTTAGTTCCGCATCAAACTATAATCCGTCAGCAGGGCAATATTGCCTAGTTGTCATTTTGGAACAATATATGCCGGTCACGTGTTCTAGTCAAAATGGATATTGCATAGTCGATTGGCTGCAATTTAATGCTCCTGTAACTTTCCACTAGCCACGATAGTGCGGACGATTACAAAATCTCTCCGAACTTTAGCATCACCTAATGATATGGGGACGTCCCCATATCACCCCCACCTGCCTGATGTGCGGATAACCAATACGCTTCATGAAAATAATAACGCCGCATTAATGCGGCGTTATGTGTCGGCTTATGGGAGGCCGATTGGGTCAGTCATCGAATACTGAATTGGGTAGCAACTACAGATAATTAATCATTGAAGTGTCGATAGGCGTCTCCCATTAACGGTTAACTTTTCCGAACCTGTACTCAAGAACCACGAGTATTTTATACACTTAATTTCTGGTAAATTCAACTCAAAAAAAAGAGCCATCCCTGCCGTGATTGAAACAACCTTTACGCTTTCTTGGGATGAACCATGTCTGCCGGCCTGACCCAGCGCTCGAAGTCCTGTTCCGTGACATAGCCCAGCGCCAGCGCCGCCTGCTTGAGCGTGCTGCCGTCACGGTGCGCGCGTTTGGCGATTTCGGCGGCGCGGTCGTAGCCGATGTGCGGGGTCAGTGCGGTCACCAGCATCAGCGAGCGTTCCATTAATTCCGCAATGCGTTCGTGATTGGCCTCGATGCCGCGCACGCAGTATTCCTCGAAGCTGGTCATGCCGTCGGTGAGCAGGCGCACGCTCTGCGAGAAGTTGTGAGCGATGAGCGGCTTGAATACATTCAGCTCGAAGTTGCCCGAGGCG
Organism: Gallionella sp.; assembly: GCA_003134595.1. GTDB lineage: Bacteria > Pseudomonadota > Gammaproteobacteria > Burkholderiales > Gallionellaceae > Gallionella. Next base: position 9,327 of record PLBS01000033.1, read on the forward strand.
CCGCCGATTGTGATCGCAACGTCGTTGCCGAACACCTGGCAGCACAGCATGGTCAGCGCTTCGCACTGGGTAGGATTCACTTTGCCCGGCATGATGGAACTGCCCGGCTCGTTTTCAGGGATGCTGATTTCGCCCAAGCCTGAACGCGGGCCGGAGGCGAGCCAGCGCACGTCATTAGCGATCTTCATCAGCGCGACAGCCAGCGTCTTGAGCGCGCCGTGGGCGGACACCAGCGCATCATGTGCGGCCAGCGCGGCAAATTTATTGGTGGCACTCTTGAACGGCATAACAGTGCTGCGCGCCAGTTCCGCGGCGACGCGCTCGCCGAATTCGGCATGGGTGTTCAGTCCCGTACCTACTGCCGTACCGCCGACCGCCAGTTCATAAAGCGGTGCCAGCGTGGCGAGTAGCATAGCCTCCGCGAGATCCAGTTGTGCCACATAACCGGAAAACTCCTGGCCCAGCGTCAGCGGGGTTGCGTCCTGCAGATGGGTGCGGCCGATCTTGACGATGTTGGCGAACGCGTCGGATTTTATTTTCAGCGTTGTGCGCAGCGTGCGCAATGCCGGCAGGAGTTTTTGCTGAATTCCAATCACGGCAGCCACGTGCATCGCGGTAGGAAAGATGTCGTTGGATGACTGGCCGAGATTGACATCATCGTTGGGATGCACCTTCGACACATTACCGACGAAGTCGGCCGTTTGCGGGAGAAGGTGCGATGCGGCCACTCCCGCACCCGCCGGCTCCGCCGCACCGTGTCGTGGCCGCACATTGCGCGCTTCACCGCGCACGCCACCGAGCAATTCCGAGGCGCGGTTGGCGAGCACCTCGTTGATGTTCATGTTGCTCTGCGTGCCCGAACCGGTTTGCCAGACGGACAGCGGAAACTCATCACTATGCTGGCCAGCCAGCACTTCATCCGCCGCCTGCACGATGGCCTTTGCCTTGTCGATATTCAGCAGGCCTAGATCGCGGTTGACCAGCGCGCAGGCACGTTTGACTGTAGCGAGGGCCATGATGATTTCTTCCGGCATACTTTCGGATGAAATGTGAAAGTGTGCTAGCGAACGCTGGGTCTGCGCGCCCCAGAGCCGCTCGGCAGGAACCTCGATGGTGCCAAATGAATCTCGTTCTGTTCTGGTGGTCATGGTGTTTCCCTTCTATAAACGCAGATCGTCCATTAGATCGTTCGCGAATCGTAGGAGCACGCCATGCGTGCGATTGCTTTTTTTTCGCGGGCATGGCCCGCTCCTACACGGCTTGTAGGATGGGTGGAGCGTAGCGATACCCATCCTACCTTGTTGTTCGATTTCTGTTTATTTTGATACAAGCTCGCGTAATACATATGGCAGTATCCCGCCGTGTCTGTAATAGTCCACTTCGATCGGCGTGTCGATGCGCAACAGCAGCGGTACTTGTTGCGTGCTGCCGTCCTTGCGGCGGATGGTGAGGGTCACATCTTGTTGCGGTTTCAGACTGTCGTCGATGCCGCCGATGTCGAAAGTTTCCTCGCCGGTCAAATTCAGTGCTGCAACGTTGGTGTCGCCCTTGAATTGTAGCGGCAGCACGCCCATGCCGACCAGATTGCTGCGGTGGATGCGTTCGTAGGATTTTGCGATCACCGCTTTCACGCCGAGCAACTGCGTGCCTTTCGCCGCCCAGTCGCGGCTGGAGCCGGTGCCGTATTCCTCACCGGCAAAAATCACCGTCGGCGTGCCTGCTGCGATGTATTTCATCGCGGCATCATAGATCGGCGTCTGTACGCCCTTATACAAAGTGTAGCCGCCTTCGACGCGGCTGCCGTCTGCGTTCACGGGGAGCATCAGGTTCTTGACGCGCACATTGGCGAAGGTGCCGCGCATCATCACCTGGTGATTGCCGCGCCGCGAGCCATAGCTGTTGAAATCCTTGATCGCCACGCCATGTTCTTGCAGATATTTTCCCGCCGGCGATGTCGCCTTGAAACTGCCGGCCGGACTGATATGGTCGGTGGTGACTGAGTCGCCGAAGATTGCCAACGCCCTGGCATTGCTGATGCCCTTGATGTTGCCGGTCTGCATACTGAACTGCGCAAAGAACGGCGGGAGTGCGATGTAAGTGGAATCATCCCACTGGTACTGATTGCCGGTCGGTGCGGAGATCGCATTCCACAGCGGAAGGTCTTTGGTCAGATCGGAATACAGTGTGCGATACAGCGACGGGTCAGTGGCGAACTTGCTCACCGCTTGTACTTCTGCGCTACTCGGCCAGATGTCTTTCAGATACACCGGTTGCCCATCTTTGCCAGTACCTAACGCTTCGGTGTCGAGATTGATGTTCATCTTGCCGGCGATGGCGTAAGCCACCACCAGCGGCGGGCTGGCCAGGAAGTTGGCTTTGATGTTGGCGTGAATGCGCGCTTCGAAGTTGCGATTGCCGGACAGTACCGCCGCAGCGATCAGGTCGTTGGCGACGATGACTTCTTCGATCCTGGGATTCAGCGGACCGGAATTGCCGATGCAGGTGGTGCAGCCGTAGGCCGCTACGCTAAAGCCCAATTGCTCGAGATAAGGCAACAATCCGGCATTGTGCAAATAGGCAGTGACCACGCGCGAGCCGGGAGCCAGCGAGGTCTTGATGTGCGGCTGGACGCGCAAACCTTTTTCGACCGCTTTTTTCGCCAGCAAGCCCGCCGTCAGCAACACGCTGGGATTGGAGGTGTTGGTACAGGAAGTGATCGCGGCGATCAGCACATCGCCATGCCCGATTTCCAGCACCGATTGCGTTTCTTCTACACGTTGGTGGTGGTGCGTAGCGGTCGGATGATTGTCCAGCATCTCAATTTCGCTCGCCGCGCTGCTGCTGCGGCTGCCTAGAGCAGGCTTGCCGCTTGGTGCGCTGTTGCCGTCAAGCAGGCCGCCACCGATAGTCAGAATGCATTGCCCACCACTGTATTCAGGCAGGGTGGTTGGGTAGCGCTGATGCAGTTCGGCAGCGGGCTTGTTGAAGCCATTCTCTGTCGCCGGTTTGCTGAACAGCGTGTTGAACGTCTCTTTCATTCTGGTCAGCGGAATGCGGTCTTGAGGGCGCTTGGGGCCGGCCAGCGACGGTTCTATGCTGTTCAAATCCAGTTCCACCACGCTGCTGTAATCGATCTGCCCGGCTTGCGGAATGCCATACAAGCCTTGTGCCTTGAAGTAGGAGTCGAAGGCATCCACTTCCTCATCCGTGCGCCCGGTGTTGCGCAGATACGCCACAGTGACATCATCCACCGGAAAGAAGCCCATGGTCGCGCCATATTCGGGAGCCATGTTGGCGATCGTGGCGCGATCCGGCAGGGTGAGGGCCGCGGTACCCGCGCCGAAGAACTCGACGAACTTGCCTACCACTTTCTGTTTGCGCAGCAGTTCGGTCACAGTTAAAACTAAATCTGTGGCCGTCACACCTTCGCGCAACTTGCCTTTGAGATGCACGCCCACCACGTCCGGCGTCAGGAAATACACCGGCTGGCCGAGCATGCCGGCTTCCGCCTCGATGCCGCCGACGCCCCAGCCGACCACGCCGATGCCGTTGATCATGGTGGTGTGGCTGTCGGTGCCGACCAGCGTGTCCGGGTAATACACACCGTCTTTGTGCAACACGCCGCGCGCCAGATATTCGAGATTTACCTGATGCACGATGCCGATGCCGGGCGGCACGACCTTGAACGTATCGAACGCCTGCATCCCCCATTTCATGAAACGATAGCGTTCGGCGTTGCGCTCGAATTCCAGCTCCATGTTCAGCTTGAGAGCGTCCGGGCTGTTGTAGTGATCCACTTGCACCGAATGATCCACCACCAGATTGACCGGTACCAGCGGCTCGATGATCTTCGGGTCTTTGCCCATTTTGGCAGCGGCATCGCGCATCGCGGCGAGGTCAACCAGCAGCGGCACGCCGGTGAAATCCTGCAACACGATGCGTGCCACCACGAATGGAATTTCTTCGGTGCGCGCCGCATTCGGTTGCCAGCTGGCCAGTTGGCGGATATGCGCCTCGGAGATTTTCTTGTCGTCGTAATTGCGCAACACCGCTTCCAGCACGATGCGGATCGAGACCGGCAGGCGCGAAATCTTGCCGAGTCCGGCGGCTTCCAGCGCAGGCAGCGAATACAGCGTGCCTTGTTTGCCGCCGGCGAGCTTGAAAGTTTTGCGGGTGTTGAACAGGCTATGTAATGCAGTACTGGGCGACATGGCGGGCTCCGAATGTGCGGGACGAAATGAATGGGCGATTATAAGGTGTTGCGCGGCGGTCGTCTTGCCCAGTGTGTTTGTGGAGACTGTTTATATTTTTTTGGCTATATGAATATGGCGGGATTCGTTTTAATATCCTGCTATCTTTGACGATAAGTGCATCAATTCTCTGAGTGTGTGGATAGCCTATAAAATTTTATGACCAATCAGCTATCAACAGAAAGTCCAGGCTATCAGGGCAAATCCCAATTGGCTGCGAAACTCATCTTTGTAGCGCTGGCTTACTTTGTCAGCGGCAGGCTGGGCTTGGTGATTCCTTACGTGGGTTCTCACATCACCTTGACCTGGCTGCCCACGGGCATTGCCGTGGCGGCTTTGATGCGTTGGGGTTATATCTGTTGGCTGGGGATATTTCTTGGCGCGCTGGCCACCAATTTTTCCATTGACTCCTCCCCGTTGCTGGACAGCAGCATCGCGCTGGGCAATACGCTCGGACCATTGCTTGCTGCCTGGTTGCTGCGCCGGCTGAAATTCCATGGCGCGCTTGATCGCGCATATGACATCCTGCTCCTTGTCGTAGCAGCCGCCATCGGGATGCTGGTCAGTGCCAGCGGCGGGGTGAGTAGTCTGGTGATATTCAAGGTGTTGCCTATGCAGGATGCCGGCGCGGCCTGGCTGTCATGGTGGGCGGGCGATTTCGTCGGCGTGTTGCTGGCAGCACCGCTGCTGCTCAACATTTCCCGCGCCGAATTGAAAAAATTATGGGCGCAGCGGGTGGAGTTTCTGGCTTGGTCTTCGATCATGCTCGCCGTGACTTGGAGTGTGTTTTTTCTCAATAATGATGCCAGCAGCCATTCTCTGCCGCTGGTTTTTATGGTGTTGCCGGTAGTCGTTTGGGCGGCCCTGCGCTTTAGTGTGATGGGTTCATCGCTGGGCGTGCTATTGCCGGTGGTTATTGCCGCGGTGGCAACCAGCCTTGGACTGGGCCCGTTTTATAGCGCAGATGTCCAGCAGGGCTTGTTGTTGCTGTGGCTGTTTCTTGCCACCTTGTTGTTGGTCGATCTGATGGTGGCGGCCATGCAGGCAGGGCGCAAGCGGGTCGACGTGGCTTTGCAACAAATCGAAGTGCGCTTCCGCCAGATGTTCGAGCGGCACGATTCCATCATGCTGCTGATCGATCCTGCGTCCGGTGCGATCGTGGATGCCAATGCCGCAGCCAGCCGCTTCTACGGCTATCCGCTGGAGCGTCTGATGAGCATGAACATTGCGCAAATCAATACCAAACCGCCAGAGGAGATTGCCGCCGAGCGCGCTCAGGCACTGCGCGAAGAACGCAACTATTTTGTGTTTCTACATCGCCTGGCCAGCGGTGAAATGCGCACAGTGGAAGTGCATTCATCGCCGATTGAAGTGGCAGGTCATACCCTGCTGTTCTCGATTATCCATGACATCACCGAGCGCAAGAAAGCAGAGCAGGCAACCCAGGAAGCCAAAGAGCGTATTGAGACAATTTTCAATACCAGTCCGGATGTTGTTCTTATCAGTCGCTTGTCTGATGGCTATATTACCGATGTCAACAATGCATTTATCAATTTCAGCGGGTACACCAAAGAGGAGTCGATTGGGAATACAACTCTCGGTCTCAATCTCTGGGTGAATCCGGATGACCGCCAAAAATTTATCCATGAACTTCAAACCACCGGATTCTGCGAAAATTTTGAAGCGCAATTCCGGAAAAAAGATGGCAGCCAACATACGGGTATTTTGTCTGTTGGAATCACCAAAATTCAAGGTATCCCCCATATTGTCAGCACTACACGCGACATCACCGGGTACAAACGTGCTGAGGAAGCGCTGCGGGAAAGCGATGCGCGCACCCAGCTGATTCTTGATATGGCAATGGATGCGGTGATCAGCATAAATCAGGAGGGTAGGGTAATCGGTTGGAACCGTGAGGCGGAGCGCATGTTCGGTTATGCGGCTGATCATGCTCTGGGCAAGGAGCTTGCCGAACTCATCGTGCCGCCGGCCTACCGTAAAGCACACAAGCAGGGCATGCAGCACTTTGTGGAAACCGGAAAAAGTACGATCATCGGCAAGCGCTTTGAAATAACCGGAATGCGCGCCGACGGCTCGGAAATCCCAGTTGAACTCACCATTGTCGCCGTGCTGCGGCAGGGGAGTTACTTTTTCAATGCTTTTATACGCGACATTACCGAGCGCAAGAAGGTTGAGCGAGAGCTTCGCGACAGTGAACGGAAATCGCGTATGTTGATGGATAGTGCCGCAGATGCGGTGTTTGTGGCAGACCCGCTAACGGAATGTTGGGTATATATCAATGATCGCTTCGAGTCTCTATTAGGCTATTCCCGAGCAGAACTGTTGGGTAGCAACGTTTATGACTTGGTGACTCCTGCTTTTCGCGATATCTATCGGGAACGCTTCCAAAGTATCGTTCAATCAGGTGGGGTGTCGACTCGGGAGCTTCGGCTGAACAGAAAAGACGGTAGCAGTGTGCCACTGGAAATGAATGCGGTCATCTTGCCAGATGGCACCGTATATGGTTCTTGTCGCGACATCACGGAACGCAAGCGTGCTGACGAGGCATTGCGCATTGCCGCCACTACTTTCAATGCTCAGGAAGGCATCCTGATTACCGATGCTGACGTCAAAATTTTGCGCGTCAACCAAGCCTTTCAAGAGATTACGGGCTATAGCGAGGCAGAGATTGTCGGGCATAATCCGCGCATGTTCCAGTCTGGTCGGCACGATGCCGCTTTTTACCAGGCCATGTGGTCAGCGTTGCTCAATACCGGCAAATGGTCTGGTGAGGTCTGGGACAGGCGCAAGAATGGCGATATTTATCCGAAGGCATTGACCATTACGGCGGTCTACAATCTCAAGAATCGGGTGACGCACTATGTCGCGGTGTTCCGCGACATTACCATGCACAAGGAGTCGGAACAGGCCATCCATCAACTGGCTTTCTACGATTCGCTGACCAGGCTGCCGAATCGCCGTCTGTTGCTGGATCGTTTACAGCAGGCGCTGGCAGTCAGCGCGCGCAACGGCCGGCATGGCGCGTTGCTGTTTCTGGATATGGATCACTTCAAGACCATCAACGACACGCAAGGCCATGCAATGGGCGATCAGCTGTTGATCGAGGTGGCACGCCGCTTGCAGAATTGTGTGCGCGAGGGTGATAGCGTGGCACGGCTGGGCGGCGATGAATTTGTGGTGGTGCTGGAAGAGCTGAGTAGCGAGGCGGATGAGGCAGCCACCCAAACCGAATTGGTCGCGGAAAAAATTCGCAGCGAACTGGGCCAGCCTTATATTCTGAAAGATTACGAGTGCCTATCCACGGTCAGCGTCGGAATCAGTTTGTTCAGCGGTCATCCGGAAAGCGCGGAAAATTTGCTCATGCATGCCGATGTCGCCATGTATCAGGCCAAGACGGCAGGGCGCAACGCCATCCGCTTTTTTGATCCGCAAATGCAAACGGCATTGGAGGCGCGCGCGGCATTGGAAAAGGATCTGCGTCGTGCGCTCGAAAAACAACAATTCCGCCTATATTACCAAATTCAGGTAGACAGTCTGCGCCGTCCGTTAGGCGCAGAGGTGTTGTTGCGTTGGGAACATCCCGAACGCGGTTTGGTTGCCCCTGAGCACTTCATTCCGGCGGCCGAAGAAACCGGGCTGATCGTGCCTATCGGTTTATGGGTGTTGCAAACTGCCTGCGCACAACTCAAAGAATGGCAGAATGACGCGCTGACCCGCGACCTGACGCTGGCGGTGAACGTCAGCGCCAAACAGTTCCGCCATGCCGACTTTGTTGCGCAGGCGCAGCGTGTGCTGCTGGAAAGCGGTGCGAAGCCCTCGCACCTCAAGCTGGAATTCACCGAAAGTACCGTGTTGGAAAACGTCGAGGACACCATCAGCAAGATGCGCGAATTAAAAATACTTGGGGTCGGTTTCTCAATGGATGATTTCGGCACCGGCTACTCCTCGTTGCAATACCTCAAGCGCCTGCCGCTGGACCAGATCAAGATCGACCAATCTTTTGTGCGCGATATTGTGAGCGACCCCAATGATGCCGCCATCGTGCAGACCATCATCGCGATGACCGAAGCGTTAGGTTTAAACGTGATCGCAGAAGGGGTTGAAACCGAGGCGCAACGCGAGTTTCTCGATTTGCGCGGGTGTCATGCCTTCCAGGGGTATTTGTTCGGCAAGCCGATGACAGTTAAGCAGTTTAAGGGCTTGCTGTAAGGTATGCGTTAACCATTGAGGCATAGCAGCGCACTACCGTAAGCCGCTTCGGAATGCACCGCCGTACTGACTGGTACGCCAAGCAATCTTTCACGCATCTTTTTCCACACGGTGTTTTGTGCCCCGCCGCCGTTAGTCACAACGCGCTTGAGTGGCGGCGCACCCAGTTTGGCGAGTTTGGCATAGCCCGCCGCTTCGATACGCGCCAAGCCTTGCAACAACCCATGCAGAAATTCCACATCGTTTGCCGGGCGAGGTTCCAATAGCGGCGCGAGCCGCATATCGTTGACAGGGAAACGCTCGCCGATTTTGGTCAGCGGGTAGTAATCCAGCGGACTGTCCTGCAGCGGATCGATTTGCGCACTCAGGGCAGCAAGTTGGGCATCGTCAAAGTAATGGCGCAGCACGCCCGCGCCGGCATTCGATGCACCGCCCACCAGCCACAGGTCGCCGTAGCGATGGCTGTATACGCCGTATTCCGGTGCTTCGATGCGCTGTGCTGAACATTGTTTGAGTACCAGTGTGGTGCCGAGCGAAGTCACGCCGATGCCTAGCTCATGCATATCTGCAGCGACAAAAGCCGCGCTGCTGTCAGTGGTTCCGGCATGAATGGCGCATTGCGGATGGATGCCGAAATGCGTGGCGATGTCCGGTTGAATGTGTCCGATTATTTCGCCGGGGGCGAACACCTGCGGCAGCAGATGCGTGTGCGGCAGAGCCATTACCCAATCCGGCCAGCACAGCTGTTCAACGTCGTAGCCGGTCTTCAACGCGTTGTGATAATCGCTGATACCGGGCTTCCCGCTGAGCAGGGCGGTGAGCCAATCGGCCTGATGCAAAAAATACGCGGCATGATTGATGTCGCTTTGCTGCGTCAGCCAAAGAAACTTGGCGAGGCCGGAGGTGGCGGTGCAAACAGAATGGCCGTCAGGCGCGATGGTCTTGAGTTGTTCGGCTTGTTGCTGTGCGCGGTTGTCGTGGTAGAGCAGGACGGGGGAAACGGGTTCCAATTCCGCATCGCAGAGCAATACCGTGCCTGAAGTGCCGTCTATCGCCAAGCCTTGCAATTGAGCCGCGATGTCTTTCGGTAGTGCACTTAGCAGCGTGTGTAGCGCAGCACGCCAGTCGGTCGGGGTTTGAGCCTGTCCTGAGCTCAGTCGAAGGGCGGCAGGGTCAGGGTATGCGACGCGCTGTTCCCAGACGATGGTTTTCTCACTGTCAATGACGCATGCACGTGCGCCTGAGGTGCCGAAATCCAGACCTAGAAACATTAGCCCCGTGTGTTCGATTGCGTGTCGAACCGGTTTAATTCAACGTGCGGTGCAGGCTGCCAGCCTGGTTTGCGGTGTTCCGCCACCACGTTGGTGAAGATGCCGCCGCGCACATAAAATTTGGCGGTCAGGCGCATGAAGCGCGGCTGGGTGGCGGCGACCAGATCATCGAGAATGCGGTTGGTAACGTCCTCGTGAAAATGGCCTTCATTGCGGAACGACCAGATATACAGCTTGAGGCTTTTCAGTTCGACGCATTTTTCATCCGCGACGTAGTCCAGCACCAGTGTAGCGAAATCCGGCTGGCCGGTCTTGGGGCACAAACAAGTGAACTCGGGGATTTCCATGTGGATGTGGTAATCGCGCGTAGGTTGCGGGTTGGAAAAGGTCTCCAGCATCTTGCTCGGTTTTGAAGTCATTTGGTATGCCCGTCAGGTTCGGTTAGAATGGCGCGTATTATATCGTTGCGGCTCCCAAATTGCGTCTTTCCCAAATCAAGCTAGCCGGTTTCAAATCCTTCGTTGACCCCACGCACATCTCGCTGCCGGGTCAAATTGTGGGCGTGGTCGGGCCGAACGGGTGCGGCAAGTCGAATGTAATCGACGCGCTGCGCTGGGTGCTGGGCGAATCCAAGGCTTCCGCGCTGCGCGGCGAAACCATGCAGGATGTGATCTTCAACGGTTCCAGCCAGCGCAAGCCGGTATCGCGCGCTAGCGTCGAACTGATTTTCGACAACTCGCTGGGCAAGGCGAACGGTCAGTGGTCGAGCTACGCGGAAATTTCCATCAA
>PLBS01000156.1 GCA_003134595.1 Gallionella sp.
CGTTACTGGGAGGGACTGGACACAACCGAGACCGCCGCAGCGATGGGCTGTACCGAGGGCAGCGTAAAAACCCACTGTTCACGTGCTGTGCACGCACTTGCTGTCTCCCTTAAAGCAAAAGGAGTAGAACTACCATGACCAACGAATTAGATCCCAGAAAGATAGCTCAATTGCTGACACAAAGCACCCGGCAATTGGATGAGGCCACTTTATCCGCATTGGTCAACGCACGCCAGAACGCACTGAAAAGGCAATCAGTACGCGCGGCCGTTTTCGCGCTTACTCCAACTTCCGCACACACCTCGGCTCGCTGGACAGATAGACTGATACCACACTCGGCCCAACCGTGGATAGCCGCCGGACTGCTTGCTGCTATACTCGTCGCTGGAACGAGTTATTGGCAACACGTTCAAGAACAGCAAATCGGCGAACTTGATGTGGCGATTTTGACTGACGACCTGCCGATCGAGGCTTTCGTTGATTAATTCCTAGAAGTGTCTTAACGAATGAAAAGTTTTGTGCCTGTTCAAATGCAAAATTATGTAGTTGCTGTGTTTTTGCTGCTGTGCTTGACCAGTGTACCCACTAGCGCCGCAACGCAGTCTTGGCGTTCCCTCACCCCAACGGAGCGAGAAGCTCTTGCCCCCATGGTGCAGCAGTGGGACACCCTGCCGGAACTGCAACGGCACCGCCTGCTCGAAACAGCCAAACGCTATTCACAACTGACACCCGAACAAAAGCAACGCTACCATGACCGCCTGGAAAAATGGAGCAAGCTTACCCCTGAACAACGCGAAGCCGCCCGTAAAAAATATCGCGCCTTTAACAAGCTACCGGCAGAAAAACGCGAGCAGGTAAAACAGATGGTCAAAGAAAAGCAAGCAAGAAAAGCCCAGCAGCCAGCCAGCGGGGTTTCTGCTGCGCCAGTAACCAATCAGCAGTAATCAGCGTCGCTCCGTCCACCAAAGCATCACCATCCCAAGCAGCAAAAACAATCCGGTCATCGCAGTGGCGCTGATGAAGGGCTGCCAGTCGTTGAGCGCGCCCAAACTGGCAAATAACCGCCCGGTAAAGTGAAACACCAAGCCAAGCACAATGCCCAAGAATATCATCGCACCGACCCCCCCCGCGCGCCGATGGTAAGACGCAAACGGCAGCGCCAGCAGCATCATCACCAGTGATGCAAACGGATAAACCAGCTTGTTCCACATCGCGATTTCATAACGCGCGCTTTTTTGGTGGTTCTCTTTCAAATGTTCGGCGTATACGAACAAATCGTAGGCGGACATTTGTTCCGGCACCACCAACAACACGCTCAGAATGCCTGGGGTCAGCGCCGAACGCCATTCCTGTTTGGGCTGGACATCAATATCAGTACCGCCTTTGCCAAAGCGCGTCTCCAGCACATCCTCAAGCTGCCAACGCCCTTCCTCAATAAAGTTTGCCCGCTTGGCATTGATAATCGACTGCAAGTGATAGGTTTCATCGAATTGGTAAATATCAATATTCAACAGGCTGGTGTCCGGCATCACGTTCTTCACATTCACGAAACTGCGCTCGTCCTTGACCCACACCCCGGAACGAAATTCCTTCAGCGAAACTTGCGCGTTCTGCGCCTTCAAACGCAATTTCTGCGCCATTCGCTCGCTCGGTGGCGCAAGCAATTCGCCACAAACAAAACTCAACACCACCAGTGGCAAGGCAATCTTGAACAGCGCGCCGACCATCTGCCAAAGCGATGCACCGGAAGATCGAAAAACGGTCAGTTCCGAACTGGCTGCCATTTGCACCAGCGCAATAATAGTACCGATCAGCACCGCCACCGGAAACAGTTCATAGACATGGCCGGGAATGGTCAGTGTCACGAACAGCAACACATAGCCCAAGTGATACTGCCCCTGCCCCATTACATTCAGTTCATGAATCAGATCCAGAAAGGAGAACAACATGATGAGCGCGAGAAACACCACCCCAATACTGAGGTAAATTTCACGGCCGAGATAGCGTGTCAGCAAATTCATACTTTCACCTCGGCTTCCCGCTTCGTTTTCCTCTCCCAGAGGGAGATCGAGAACAATGTCATGCGGCGATAAAACATCAGCGCCGTTATCGTCAGCATTACCGCATGTATACCCCACAGGCCGATGCCGGGCGACAGCTTGCCTTGACCTACCCAGGCATTGGTGACACTGATCATGTTGCTATAAAGCATATACAGCACGATCGCCAAAATCAGATTGAGCGAGCGACCCGCGCGCGGATTGACGTAACTTAAGGGAATCGCCAACAGGGCCAGAATCGTCGCGCTGATAGGCAACCCGAATCGCCATTCCAACTCGGAGAGATTCCACGTTGTGGGGTTGCGCCATAACTCCGGCGTCGACATGGTGCGCAGCTGAGGCTCGGCCTGTTTGACAGGCGCTGCATCAATGCGCATCGCATAGCGTTCAAATTCCACGATGCGATAATCGCGCTGACCCGGTGTGCCTTCATAACGCGTGCCATTCAGCAACACCAAAAAACGATCCCCGTTTGACATGGTTTCCTGCAAACCTTGCCGCGCCACCATCGTGCCTAGTTTGCCGTTTTGCTCGGATTGCACAAAGATGTTGCCAACGCGGTTGGATCCCGCATCGACGTTATCAACAAAATACACCCGGTCGGCCTGCTTGGACTCGCGGAACATACCCGGTGTCGCGGACATGACATCACCACGACTTTCCAATTTACTCTTGAACTCATCGGCCTTACGCAGTGCCCACGGCGACAGCAACAGACTAAGCAGCGCAATCAAACACACCACCGGCACGGCATACCATAAGACCGGACGTATCCAGCGCGTCAGCCCAATGCCGGAACAAAACCACACCACCATCTCGCTGTCGCGATAACAGCGCGATAAGGTAAGCAGAATGGATATGAACAAACTGATGGATAGCAACACCGGCAGATAATTCATGGCACTGAAGCCCAGCAGTGCCAACACCCCATCCACTGCTATCACGCCGCTGACCGCCTCGCTTAACAGGCGTATCAGCTGGCTGACCACTATAATGCCGAGCAACACCGCGAATACCAGCAATCCATTGCTGGCAAATTCACTCACCAAAGTACGATGGAAAATCCCAGTGCGCAATGGCTTTGACTTTATACGGTAAGTTTGCGGATAATCGGACATCTTGGCATCGGACATCTGGGCGTAGGATTTCAATAAGGAGCAACACGTGGAATTTAGCATAAAACAAAGCAGTCCGGAAAAACAGCGCTGTGGCTGCGTGGTCGTTGGCGTGTATGAAGGCGGCAAACTCTCGGCGGCAGCACAGTTGCTGGACAAGGCTGCAGCGCATCATTTAAGCGACCTCATCGCGCGCGGCGACATGAATGGCAAGGCTGGCAGCACCTTGATGCTGCATCACGTTGCCAACATCGTTGCGGAACGCGTGTTGATGGTTGGACTTGGCAAAGCCAATGAATTTGCAACCAAACAACTCCTCGACGTGTTGCGCGCCAGTTTAGGCACGCTGCAAAAAACTGCCTGCAAAGATGCCGCGCTGTATCTCACTGACCTGCCCGTCAAGGGTCGCGATGAGGCATGGAAGATCATGCAGACCGTGCTGATCGCTGCCGAATCCGGCTACCGTTGTGACCAACTCAAGAGCAAGCCTGCCGATCCATCGACGCTGCGCAAAATCCTGCTGGGCTGCGCCGGTAAACCCGGCAGCGCCGCACAAACAGCACTCAGCCAAGCCGCCGCTATCGCGCACGGCATGAAATTGACCAAGGATTTGGGCAATTTACCCGGTAACATCTGCACGCCGGCTTATCTGGCCGGCCAGGCTAAAACGCTGGCCAAAGAGCACAAACTCAAGGCAACTATCCTCGAAGAAAAGGACATGCGGAAACTGGGCATGCATTCATTGTTATCCGTCACGCACGGTAGCCGTCAACCCGCCAAGCTGATTACGCTGGAATACCAAGGTGGCAACAAAAAACAAAAGCCTGTCGTGCTGGTCGGCAAGGGCATCACTTTCGACAGCGGCGGCATTTCGCTCAAGCCCGGCGCGGAAATGGACGAAATGAAATACGATATGTGCGGAGCCGCCAGCGTGCTCGGCACGATGCAGGCGATTGCCGAAATGGGTTTGAAGCTGAATGTGGTCGCGGTGATCCCCAGTTGCGAAAACATGCCGGACGGTGCCGCCAGCAAACCCGGCGACATCGTAAAGAGCATGTCCGGCCAGACCATTGAGATACTCAACACCGATGCGGAAGGGCGTTTGATCCTGTGTGACGCGCTAACCTATGCCGCACGCTTTGAACCGGACACCGTGGTGGACATCGCCACCCTTACCGGTGCATGCGTCATAGCACTTGGTCACGTTGCCAGCGGACTGTTCAGCAACGAAGACAAGCTCGCCAAGGAGTTGCTGGATGCGGGCGATTACTCATATGACCGCGCCTGGCACATGCCGCTGTGGGATGACTATCAGCAACAACTCGACAGCAACTTTGCCGACATGCAGAACATCGGCGGGCGCGCCGGCGGCAGCATCACTGCCGCGTGTTTCCTGTCGCGCTTCACCAAGGATTACCGCTGGGCGCATCTGGACATCGCCGGAACCGCATGGAAATCCGGCAAGGACAAAGGCGCGACCGGCCGTCCCGTGCCGTTGCTCACACAGTATTTAATCAAGCGCGCACAAACCGCCAAATAATGACCCCAAAATAATGGCCCCCGAATAATGACGAAAGTGGACTTTTACACCGGCTCACCCGACAAGCTGCGCACCGCTTGCCAGTTGAGCCACAAGGCCATGCAGAGTGGCGTGCGCACGGTCATCAGCGTGCCCGATGCAGCAACCACTGATGCGTTGGATAAACTGCTCTGGCATTACCCTGCCACTGCCTTTATTCCGCACTGTCGTAGCGACGCCAGCGAAGCCGAACAAATGCCTGTCATACTGAATCATAGCGGCGATAAATTCCCGCATCATGATCTGTTGATCAGCCTACATAATGAATGCGTGCCATTCTTCAGCCGCTTCGAGCGTGTCATCGAGATCATCAGCAACGATGCAGAAGACAGCCGACTGGGACGTGAACGTTTCAAGTTCTATCGTGATCGCGGCTATGAGCTGCACCATATCGATTTGTCCCATGTTGATTCTTCCAGGACACAAAACGCATGACCCCATTCAAACAACCAGGCAAACAACCGGGCAGCGATTCACCTTCCAAATCGTCCTTGCCGACGCGAACGATAGGCGAAACGACACTGAACAGTTTACCAATGCTCACCGAGGTTGCTGCTGAAGCAGATACCCATCTGCCATGTGTATTGAGCGCGGAGGAAATACAGCAGCTTCTGCATCAATTCGAGGCACACATTGAAACCCTGTTCACACAAAAGCTCGGCCTCCACCTCGAACAACTGCAACGCCAGGCCATCGACCGGGCACTCGACGAACTCAAAGCCGAGTTGCCTGAACTACTGCGCGATGCGTTGAATGCGTACCTCGATTCCCGCTAGCCAACAGTAGTGCCGTGGGGGCATTCATGAATTGCCCCTGCTATCCCCCAGTGACACTACACATCTGCTTTAGCCAATAGTGAATTGCCTGCCTTTGGTATAATCGCGCCCCCTATGACAAGCTCAGGACAGGCAGTCCGCCGCAACGTATCGCAATGAATCTCGAAAAAAGCTTTGAACCAAAACACATCGAATCGCGCTGGTATCCCAAGTGGGAAGAATCCGGATATTTCAAGGCCGGAGACAAAAAACTTTTGTCCGGGCACCCGCTAGACCCGAACAAATCCGCCAACTTCTGCATCCTGCTGCCCCCGCCCAACGTCACCGGCACGCTGCACATGGGGCACGGCTTCAACCAGACCCTGATGGACGCACTGACCCGATATCACCGCATGAAGGGGGATAACACGCTGTGGCAACCGGGCACCGATCACGCCGGTATCGCCACACAAATCGTGGTGGAACGCCAGCTCGATGCGCAAGGCATTTCGCGCCACGATCTGGGCCGCGAAAAGTTTATCGAAAAAGTCTGGGAGTGGAAGAAATTTTCCGGCGACACCATCACGCGCCAGATGCGCCGCCTCGGCACCTCGCCGGACTGGTCGCGCGAACGCTTTACCATGGACGAAGGGTTGTCGCGTTCTGTCACCGAAACCTTTGTGCGCCTGTACAACGAAGGCCTGATCTATCGTGGCAAGCGGCTGGTGAACTGGGACCCAAAACTGCACACCGCCGTGTCCGACCTGGAAGTGGTGCAGGAGGAAGAAGACGGCTTCATGTGGCACATCCGCTATCCGCTCGCGGAGAAAGATAGCACGCGCGGACTCACCTACCTCACCGTCGCCACCACCCGCCCTGAGACCATGCTGGGTGACGTCGCGGTGATGGTGCATCCTGAAGATAAGCGCTATGCGCACCTGATCGGCAAGCAGGTCATGCTGCCTCTATGCAGTCGCCCTATTCCGATCATCGCCGATGAGTATGTGGACAAGGAATTCGGCACGGGTGTAGTGAAGGTCACGCCTGCGCATGACTTCAACGACTATGCGGTGGGACAACGCCACAGTCTTATCCCAATCAACGTGCTTACGCTTGATGGGCGAATCATCGATAACTCAATCATTAATGCCGCTGAGCGAAACAGATCATTCGACTTCGTTGCTCCTAGCCAACACGGAGGCAAGATAAGCCCGGTTCACCGTAATCAGGGGCTTGCAATTGATATTGGCATCCCCGAAAAATATCAAGGCCTCGACCGTTTCGATGCGCGAAAGCAGATCGTCGCCGACCTCGAAGAAGCAAAACTGCTCGATAAGGTCGAGAAGCACAAACTAAAAGTACCGCGCGGCGACCGCACCCATGTGGTGATCGAGCCGATGCTCACCGACCAGTGGTTCGTCGATCTCACTCGTACAAAACGTCAAGATGGAAAGCCTGGTCCCGGTGGTTTGCTAGCTATCACTAAACCAGCGCTGGAATGCGTCGCATCCGGCGAGATCAGGTTCCACCCGGAAAACTGGGTGAATACCTACAACCAATGGCTGAACAACATTCAGGACTGGTGCATCTCGCGCCAACTGTGGTGGGGACATCAAATTCCGGCGTGGTATGCCGATGACGGCAAAATCTATGTCGCGCACGATGAAGCCGAAGCAAAACAACTCGCGTTGAAGAGTGGCTACAAAGGCAACCTCAAGCGCGACGACGACGTGCTGGACACCTGGTTCTCCTCCGCGCTGTGGCCGTTCTCCACGCTGGACTGGACGCCGGAGTATCCGGCCAAGTCGAATCCCGCGCTGGACAAGTACCTGCCCTCCTCGGTGCTGGTCACCGGCTTCGACATCATCTTCTTCTGGGTGGCGCGCATGGTGATGATGACCAAACACATCACCGGCAAGATTCCGTTCAAGGATGTGTACGTGCACGGCCTGATCCGCGACGCGGAAGGTCAGAAGATGTCCAAATCCAAGGGCAACGTGCTCGACCCGATCGACCTGATCGACGGCATCACGCTGGAAGATTTGCTGAAGAAACGCACTATCGGCCTGATGAATCCAAAGCAGGCGGAACAGATCGAGAAGCGCACGCGCAAGGAGTTCCCGGATGGCATCCCCGCTTTCGGCACCGATGCGCTGCGCTTCACCTTTGCGTCGCTGGCCTCGCCGGGACGCGACATCAAATTCGACATGCAGCGTTGCGAAGGTTATCGCAATTTCTGCAACAAGCTGTGGAACGCCACCCGCTTCATGCTGATGAATTGCGACGGCAAGGATGTCGGCCTGGATGAATCGTTGCCGTTGGAATTTTACGCAGCGGACAAATGGATGATCAGTGTGCTGCAACAAGCCGAAGCGGAGATGGCGACACACTTTGCCGAATACCGTTTCGACATGGCCGCGCGCACGGTATATGAGCTGGTGTGGAACGCTTACTGCGACTGGTATGTGGAACTGGCCAAGGTGCAGATCGCCACCGGCAATCCAGCGCAACAACGCGCCACACGGCGCACACTGGTGCGCGTGCTGGAAACCATTCTGCGTCTGGCGCACCCGATCATTCCGTTCATCACTGAAGAGTTGTGGCAATCCGTCGCGCCACTGGCAGGAAAATCCGGCGACAGCATCATGTTGCAAACCTATCCCAAATCGGATGCAGCCAAAATAGATGCGGCCGCGATGGGGCAGGTCGCGCTGCTGCAGGAAATGATCAACGCCTGCCGCAGACTGCGCAGCGAGATGAATCTCTCGCCTGCGCAACGCGTACCGCTGATCGCTGCGGGCGATGCCGCTACACTCGAAGCACTATCTCCCTATATCAGCAGCCTGGCCAAACTCAGCGAAGTGCAGATCGTCGCTGACTTGCCCAACGGTGACGCGGCGATTGCCATCGTCGGGGCATTCAGACTGATGCTGAAAGTCGAGATCGATGTCGCCGCCGAACGTGAACGCTTGGATAAAGAAATCAACCGTCTGCAAGGTGAAATCGCCAAGACACGAGGCAAGTTATCCAATGCCAGCTTTGTAGATCGCGCTCCCGCAGCAGTGGTGGAACAGGAACGCCAGCGCATGGAAGAGTTCAGCGCGACGCTGGCGCAACTACAGACTCAACGTAGCAAGCTGGGTTAGTGAAAATCAACGGCGACGCAGATAAAAAACAAACTCGCCGTCTTGCGCCGTCGAAGACAACAGCTCATTGCCCGTCTGACGGCAAAACACCTCAAAGTCTTTAGGTGACCCATTGTCAGTCGCGACTATTCTGATAACCTGGCCGCTGGTCATTTGCGACAGCGATTTTTTAGCGCGCAGAATCGGCAACGGACAGGCTAACTGACGGGCATCCAGTTCAACATCGAATTTCATGACTCTATCGGCAATCCGGCATGCGCCCATGCTGTGATTCCGCCATGCAGGTTATACACATCGGTAAAGCCTTTCGCTGCGGCAAAGGCGGCAGCCTGCGCGGAGCGTCCGCCCATCTGGCAATAGAAGACGGTGGTGGAGTTCTTGTCCATCCCACTCAAGCGCAGCGGCAACAAATGTAGCGGCAAGGAATCGCCCTGTGGAATTTTTCCGCGCGCCACTTCCGCATCAGTGCGCACATCCACCAAGCGTAAGCCACCCTGTTTCATCATCGCCTGCAATTCTGTGACGGTGATATTCTTGAATCCGTTAATGTTCAGGGCACTAGGCATTTTCTTGTTCTTCTTCCGTTTGATTATGATCAGCCAACAAGTGCGAGACTCGGGTATTCGCAACCGACAAACGCTTTACCAGCATGCGCAGAAAAGCATCGCCGAACTGCAACCGGCATCCAGTCGTTGCATGTTTCAATACATCTGGGTTGATTTCGATCAGCACCGCGTCGTTCTTGGCGACCACGTCGGTGCTGCGTATGAAGTCGCGCTCCAAAAGGTGCGCCATTTCACCAAAACAATCACCGCGATGCAACAGACTCAATAACCTGCCCTGCTTGGTCACACGCACCGTACCTTGCCCCAGGATGAAGAAAGAGCGTCCGCTTTCGCCCTCATGGAGAATGTACTCGGATTCAGGAACTTTGCGCCATTCACTGATGCGCAACACCTCCCAAAGTTCCACATCGCTGAAATTCTTGAAAAACACCAAGCTGCGCAGCGTGTCGAACTTTTCCGTATCAAGGATTTCTTTTTGGGCAGGTGCTGAATGACTGGAGAATCCGACCAGATCACTCGCAAACTCATCCCAAGTCTGATAGCGATTGGCAGTATCCTTCTCCATGGCGCGCTGCACAATCGCATCCAGTTCCGGCGGTGTTTCCGGACGAAATGTGCTGGGTGGTGGTGGCTCGATGTTGATGATGTGATAAATCATGCTGAAATTATTGCTCGCGTCAAACGGCAGCTTGCCGGTAAGCAGTTTGTACATCACCACCCCCAGTGAATAGATATCCGTCTGATGAGTCAGTTTCAACTCTTTGACTTGTTCCGGCGACATGTAGGCGGGCGAACCGATCCCGCTGACTTGGGTGGTTTGCTGGTTCTGGACAGCTGCCGAGCCAAAATCTGAAATCTTGATATCGGTTTCACCCTGCAACAGAATATTGGCCGGTTTAATGTCGCGATGAATCACGCCCTGATACTGCGCATATTCGAGAGCCTTGCAACACTTGTAAGTGATTTCCGCAATGGTGCTGATCGGCAGCAACTTATCCACCTCGGCGTATTGCTCAAGCGTGCTGCCCTCGACGTATTCCATCACCATGTAATTGATATCGCCCTCCATCACCGCATCCAGGATCTTTGCTATATGCGGATGCGACAACTTGCCCGCCAGCGATGCCTCAGTCATCAGGAGCTTGCGATAAATCTTGGCGCGATTGGGGTCGCGCAACATGCCAAGATCGAATAACTTGATGGCGACCTGCTGCTTGTTGAACGGATCGATAGCGAGGTACACTGTGCTGGTCGCCCCGGTACCGAGCACACGTACTATTTCGTATTTGCCTATTTTGTCCATTTCCTGATTGCGAGATTGAAAACATTCCAATTCTGCGCATTTTGCAGAGCGCTGTCTATACGG
>PLBS01000157.1 GCA_003134595.1 Gallionella sp.
TTCGGCGCCATCGGCTGGGTCGACGACTACCGCAAGGTGGTGCATCGCAATCCCAAGGGCTTGTCTGCCAAAGCCAAGATGGGTTGGCAATCCATCATCGCGCTGCTGGTTGGAGTCTATTTGTGGAACGCCGCCAGCCTGCCCGCGCATACCGAACTCATCGTGCCATTCCTGAAGTTCTGGGTGTTCCCGCTTTCGGCATTTTTATTTATCGCACTGGCCTATTTGGTCATCGTCGGGACCAGCAATGCGGTGAATTTGACCGATGGCCTGGATGGCCTGGCCATCATGCCGACGGTGATGGTGAGCGGCGCACTGGCGATATTCGCCTACGTGGCGGGCAATGCGGTGTTCTCGAAATATCTCGGCATTCCCTACATTCCGGGCGCGGGTGAGTTGGCGGTGTTCTGCGGCGCAATTGCCGGAGCCGGCCTGGCTTTCCTGTGGTTCAACGCCTATCCCGCAGAAGTGTTCATGGGCGATGTCGGCGCGCTGGCACTCGGTGCGGCACTCGGCACAGTGGCAGTGATCGTGCGTCAGGAGTTGGTGCTGTTCATCATGGGCGGCGTGTTCGTGGTCGAGGCGGTCTCGGTGATGATCCAGGTGGCCTCGTTCAAGCTGACCGGCAAGCGCGTGTTCCGCATGGCTCCGTTACATCATCACTATGAATTAAAGGGCTGGAAAGAGACCCAGGTGGTGGTGCGTTTCTGGATCATTACCATGCTGCTTGTTCTACTGGGTCTTGTGACCCTGAAGTTGAGATGAAACAACACAAGAACAAATCGGTTCTGGTGCTCGGTCTCGGTGAGACCGGGCTGTCCATGGTGCGCTGGCTCAGCGCGCAGAGCGCGCGCCTGCGCGTGGCGGATAGCCGTAGCGCTCCACCCGGCTTGGCTCAAGCTGCCCGGTATGTTGCTGCCGATCAGATCTTTTGCGGTAATTTCAACGATGCGTTGTTCGATGGCATCGAACTGATCGCGATCAGTCCGGGTGTGCCGTTGCGCGATCCAGTTGTTGCACGGGCTGTCGCACGCGGTATCGAGGTGGTGGGCGACATCGAGTTGTTCGCGCAATCGCTGCCGAAAGATAATCGTCCGCACATACTCGCAATCACAGGATCGAACGGAAAGACTACTGTCACCAGCATGGTGGAACATCTGTGCAAGGCGGCTGGCAAAGATGTGGTGGCGGCGGGCAATATCTCTCCGGCAGTACTGGATGTCGTGCTGGAGCGTGGCGTGAACCAGCCGGAAGTATGGGTGTTGGAGTTGTCCAGTTTCCAGCTGGAAACCACCTCCAGCCTGAATGCCGATGCCGCGACTGTGCTGAATATCAGCGAGGATCATCTCGATCGCTATGCCGACATGGCCGAATACAGTGAAGCGAAGGCGCGAATATTTTTGGGCTGTAACGTGCAGGTGCTAAACCGTGACGATGCGCGCAGCATGAGCATGGCACGGGCGAAATGCAAAACCATCACTTTCGGTTTGAGTAAGCCGGGCACGAAAAGTGATTTTGGGATAGATCGAGCCGACGGGGAAATCTGGTTGATGCAAGGCACGCAGCGTTTGCTCAAAGCCAGCGAGTTGCAAGTGGCCGGATTGCACA
This sequence comes from Gallionella sp., assembly GCA_003134595.1. Taxonomy (GTDB): domain Bacteria; phylum Pseudomonadota; class Gammaproteobacteria; order Burkholderiales; family Gallionellaceae; genus Gallionella. The sequence continues at coordinate 1,609 of PLBS01000157.1, forward strand.
ACGTGGCGAATGCATTGGCCGCGTTGGCACTGAGCCGTGCGATAAATTTTCCGATGCCGGTATTGCTTGAAGCGCTGCGCAGTTTCAAAGGGCTGCCGCATCGCGTGGAGCGTGTGGCAGAAATGGATGGCATCACTTATTACGACGACTCCAAGGGTACCAATGTCGGCGCGACCGTTGCCGCGCTGCAGGGGTTGGGACGCAAGGCAGTGTTGATCGCGGGCGGCGAGGGCAAGGGGCAGGATTTCGCACCGCTTAATTCGGCAGTGGCTCAACATGCGCGTGCGGTGGTGCTGATCGGGCGTGATGCGCCTCTGATCGCGAATGCCTTGAATGGTAGTGGTGTGAAAGTGGTGCATGCCGAAGATATGAACGATGCCGTGCAACAAGCATCACAGCTGGCGCAAAACGGTGATGCAGTGTTGTTGTCGCCGGCTTGCGCCAGTTTCGATATGTTCCGTAACTATGAGCATCGCGCTGAAGTGTTTGTGCAAGCGGTGCACGGACTAACCCCTCCCACCCCCCCCTTGTCAGGGGGAGAGGTAATCAAGGAGGGCGCATGGCATCGCTAGCACCCGCAAGGAGTCGCGTTGCAGGCGACTTGCAACCAGCCAAGGGCTGGGCAAGATCGTCTCCGCCGGTGGGTAGCCGGGGGTTGTACCCCCACCCTTTCGCAGTTAAAACACGCACTCCCCCGCCGCAGGCGCAATTCGACGAATTGTTGATCTGGGTATTGATAGGGCTGCTCGCACTCGGTTTGGTGATGGTGTATTCCGCCTCGATCGCGACGGCCGAGGCCAACAAATTTACCGGCTATCAACCGGCATATTATTTGCTGCGGCATGGTGTGTTCATCGCTGTGGGACTGCTTATTGGTCTGTTTGCTTTTCAGGTGCCGGTGCAGATGTGGCAGAACTATGCGCCCTATTTGTTTTTGTTCGGTGCGGCGTTGTTGGCGCTGGTGCTGATTCCGGGTATCGGGCGCGAAGTGAATGGCAGCCGCCGCTGGTTATCGCTGTTCGTTATCAATTTGCAGCCTTCCGAATTGATGAAACTGTTTGCGGTGCTGTATGCCGCCGATTACACGGTGCGCAAGGGCAAGGTGGGCCATTTGTTCAGAAAAGCCTTCGTGCCGATGCTGGTGGTGATGGTGCTGATCGGCGGCTTGTTGCTGCAAGAGCCGGACATGGGCGCGTTCGTGGTGATTTGCGTCATTGCCTTATGCACCCTGTGGCTGGGCGGCTTCAATCTGAAAGTATTCGTCGCGTTGCTGCTGGCGTTGCCGCTGGCGTTTGGCGCACTGATATTTTCCTCGCCTTACCGGATGCAGCGCGTCATCGGCTTCATGGATCCGTGGTCTGATCCTTATGGCAAGGGCTATCAATTGAGCCACGCGCTGATCGCTTTCGGGCGCGGCGAATGGCTGGGTGTGGGGCTGGGCGGCAGCGTGGAAAAGTTGTTCTACCTGCCGGAAGCGCACACCGACTTTTTGATGGCGGTGATCGCGGAAGAATTGGGCCTGATCGGCGTGACAGCGGTGATCGTGCTGTTCGCACTGCTGGTGGTGCGCGCGTTTCGGATCGGGCGCCATGCCGCGTTTCTCGAACGCAATTTTTCCGCGCTGGTCGCACAGGGTATCGGCGTGTGGATCGGTGCGCAGGCGATGATCAATATCGGCGTGAACATGGGCGTGCTGCCGACCAAGGGATTAACCCTGCCGTTCCTGAGTTTTGGCGGCAGCGGCATCGTGGTGAATTGCGTTGCGGCGGCGGTGCTGTTGCGAGTGGACTACGAAAACAGAAGAATTGCCCGGGGGCTTCCGGTATGAAACATAGGATTGAGGATCGAGGATTAAGGATCGAGAGTAGTGTGCCGCCGCGCGGCATGCAAGGACGCGGTGCAGCCGCGACAACCCCTCAATCCTTAATCCTCGATCCTCGATCCTCGATCCTCGGTTTCCATGTCTATCCTCATCATGGCAGGCGGTACTGGCGGCCACATTTTTGGCTCCGGCATAACGCCCGCTACGCGGGCATTAGCCTGCACCGAAAACATG
>PLBS01000065.1 GCA_003134595.1 Gallionella sp.
CAAAGCGGCCGTTATCAGATGCTCAAGTTGACCGGGCGCGCGCTTGCCGCCGCGCGCTTGCCTGCGGTGCGCTGCATTAACATTAATCAAACGGTGATGCACCACGGCATCAGCGAAAATCTATTGCGCGAGATCGGGCAGCGCATCGTGCGCCGCGAGCAGAGTCTGATATTCATCAACCGGCGCGGTTACGCGCCGGTGCTGATGTGCACCGGCTGCGGCTGGTTGTCTGGTTGCAAACATTGCGCGGGCAAGATGGTGTTGCATCTCAAAGATCAACGCCTGCGTTGCCATCACTGCGGTTACCAAATACGCGTGCCGCACGCCTGTCCAAGTTGCGGTAATGCCGATTTGCATCCGGTCGGCAGCGGTACGCAGCGCGTGGAAAGCGTGTTGCAGGAACGCTTCCCGGATGCGCGCATCCTGCGGGTGGACCGCGACAGCACGCGCAACAAGCGCGCCTGGCAGACCATGCGCGAGCAGATACACGCGAATGAAGTGGACATCCTGGTCGGCACGCAAATGCTCGCCAAGGGACACGACTTTCCCGCGCTGACTCTGGTCGGCGTGCTCAATCCCGATAGCGCGCTATACAGCAGCGATTTCCGCGCGGCGGAAAAACTATTCGCGCAACTGGTGCAGGTGGCGGGACGCGCCGGACGCGCCGACAAGGCCGGTGAAGTGCTGATCCAAACCGCTTTTCCCGATCACCCCTTGTTTCGCGCTCTGCAGACGCATGACTTCGAAGGGTGGGCTGCATCGCAGCTTGCCGAGCGGCAGATGGCGGGTTTCCCGCCGTTCATGTATCAGGCCATGCTGCGTGCCGAGGGCAAGCAGGAAAACGAGGTATACCGTTATCTGAATGATGCTCGCACGGCTGCTGTTGCGTTGAGCCACTCAATGGAAATCCCGTGTCAGGTGGAAATTCTCGGGGTGGTGCCTGCCGCCATGCCGCGCCGTGCCAATCATATTCGCGCACAATTACTGATCCAAAGCACGACTCGCAAAGGTTTGCAGCAATTTCTGCGCGCCTGGCAACCGTCGCTGGACGCGCTGACCGCACAAAAGCTGCGCTGTTCACTGGACATTGACCCGCTAGAGTTTTAAAGTGATCCATAAATATCAAGTTACAGGCTGTGAGACGAAACCATGAAATCCATACCCGCTGATTTGGCTTGGCTAAATCTGCCTAATCTGCCAACACCCGTCAAAGTGCTTTTTTCCGGATATTTGCTCGCAATCGGGATGGGTTTATGCATGTCCGGACTACAAATCATGCTGACACACGGCATGGCGGATGGCAAGCCGGGGCTATCCCTGGATGACATCGTGTATAGCTATTATGGCGATCGCAGCGGGAGCAAACTGGAAAGCAAGCTGAATGGGTCGATGAAAGAGATGGGTACACCGGAAGCCCGCATCGACATCATTAAATGGGTTCGCAATGGCTCACCTGAAACGGAATGGGAGCCGCACTTCAAGGGCATCTTTAATGAACATTGCGTGCCGTGCCATAGCACGGTTCCCGGCATTCCTGACTTCACCAAGTATGAAGAAGTCAAGAAGGTGGCTAAAGTCAACGAAGGTGCAAGCATTCAAAGCCTGACCAGGGTGTCGCATATCCACTTGTTCGGGATCAGCTTCATTTTCTTTTTTATGGGGTTCATTTTCAGCTTTGCAGTAGGCGTGCCGAGATGGTTAAAGATTTTGGCAATCGCCTTTCCCTTCGGATTTTTGATCATAGACGTGCTTTCCTGGTGGCTTACGAAATGGAATCCTAATTTTGCATGGTTCACCCTCATTGGCGGTTTTGGTTATAGCGTTGCATCCACGATAATGTGGTTTGTCAGCATGTACCAAATGCTGATCCTGTCGCGCAATGGAAAAATCTATGGCAATGCGTGGGAATCCGATTTGAAATAGGGGAAATGATCCACAAGGGGATGTCATGGAAAAGCAAACAATCGCAATCGTCGGGCTGGGTAAAGTGGGGTCGGCTTTTCTGGAGGAGTTGCTGGGTCAATCCAACCCGAGTGTTGAGATTGTCGCCGTCGTGGAAAGCGCTGATACAACCGGACGGGCTCTGGCTAAAGCGCGTGGCATCAAGAACCTCAGCATAGACGAACTGATTAAGATGGGTGACGAGTTGGATATTCTTTTTGACCTGTCCGATGTGACTGCGGTACGGCAAGAGCTTAGGGATAAATTGCGGGTATCGGGGAATCGCCATACGATCATCGCCACAGAAAATATCGCCCGCATGATTTGGACATTAATTTCCAGTGGTACTAGTTTGCCGAGCGCACAGGCTAAACCGGATACCGATTATCCGAGGGGTTATGCCCGCGACTGACCCGCTCTGCGAGTAGTGATGAGCCCTGCAGATTTAATCCCTTCCTTGTCCGCCATAGCCGGCAGCGATGCCGTGCTGGTTGGCGAGCCGGCTGCGCCGTATTGCACCGACTGGCGCGGTCGATATTCCGGCACCGCGCTGGCGGTGGTGTTTCCATCAAACACACAGCAGGTCGCAGAAATAGTAAGGCTGTGTGCCGCGAATCAAATCGCCATCGTGCCGCAGGGGGGCAACACCAGCTTGTGCGGGGCGAGCGTGCCGCTGTCGCTGTCGCTGTCGGTGGGGGGCGGGCAAATCGTGTTGAACCTGTCGCGCATGAATCAGATTCGTGCCATCGACCCCACCAATTACACCATGACTGTCGAGGCCGGCTGCACGTTGGCCAGTGTGCGCGAGGCGGCGGAACAACATGATCGTTTGTTTCCGCTTGGGCTGACGGCCATCGCGCCGCATTGTGAAATCGGCGGCAATCTTTCCACCAACGCCGGCGGCATCAGTGTGTTGCGTTACGGCAACATGCGCGATCTGGTGCTGGGTCTGGAAGTGGTGCTGCCGGACGGGCGCGTGTGGAATGGCTTGCGCAGCTTGCGCAAGGACAACACCGGCTACGACCTCAAGCATCTCTTCGTGGGCGCCGAAGGCACGCTCGGCATCATCACCGCCGCGGTGCTCAAGCTCTTTCCGAAGCC
>PLBS01000090.1 GCA_003134595.1 Gallionella sp.
ATTTGGGCGAACTCTGAATTTTTGGAGGTTCCCATTAATCATTCCTTTGTTGGCGCAACGTAATTGTCGCATTGACCATATCGGGTTGAGGCAGCACAACGATATTGGCATCGACCATGGAAAGCAGCGCGGTTTTTTGCATATCGTCCAGCCAATTCAGCGTGCCGGCAAAAGAGACTGCGGCGAGTTGCACCTTCGCAAAGTCGCCTGTCAGCATCACGCTTTGCGGCTTCAGGCCGTTGCGCGCAAGCGCTGCTTCGATAGTTTCTTTGGACATCGCTATCAACGGCGCAGCGGGTTTTCCGGAAAGTGCCGCAGCTTCTTTTGCCAAAGCCTGCAGTTGCGCGACCTGCTGGCGCAGCTCCGGCAGATTTTTGTTCAATCGGTCACGACCGGCCAGGGCCGGATCGATCAGCAGGGCATAGGCCAGACCAAATATCACGACCAGCGCAGCCACAGCAAGCATCGCGCGCTCGCGCGCATCGCGCACCGCCCAGAATTCCGAGAACGATTGCCTGGATTGATTCAACAGACCCGTCAGATTCATTTCGCACTCCTGATTTGCCATACGACCGCGCCCGATTGTTCAGGCGCAAGCTCCAGTGCTAAATCGTGTTTAACCAGCGCGGCTTTCATCTGTTGGGTCGGTGCTTCACCACCAGGCTTCAAGCGCACGAACAGGCTGCGCTCGCGATATTCGAGCGCGGCAATTGCGGTTGTTTTGCCCGCCGTTACTACGGCGCTGGACCACGCCTCGCCAAAGGCCGCCGTGATCGCGGTAAAATCATCCGCTGAGGCCAGCCCCGAATTGCGTTTGGCGGCCGCGATCTTCTGCTGCATTTGCGCGATCGGATCGATGATCACGGACTCTTTCGGATAAGCCGACTTGTAGATCTGGATCATGGCCGCGCGCAGCGAATTGGTTTCGCCCTTCATGCGCCACCAGTCGATATTCAATGCGGTGGTGTTGATGACCAGAACCGCAGCGGCCAGTGCCAGTGGCCAGCGCCACGGACGCCAGTCCAACTTGGGACCGGTTCCCGCGCCCAGTCCCGCCATCAGATCAAGTGTCGTGACGCTGGCACCGGCAATCCAGCGTGACCAGTTGTCGGCGAATACGTTGATGCGCTTATTCAGTGCGGCCTTATTCGGAGCGCCCTGATTCAAAGCAACAGGGTCGTTGACTGCTTCCTGATAAGCGCGCACCAATGATTGCGGCACATACAGCGTGATCGGCGCTTCTGGCACCACCGCGCACAATGTCTTGATCACCTCGTGCGTTGCCGTTTCATTCTGTTCAACACTGATCGCCAAACCGATGCCGTCATGTTCCGACAGGCGCAGCGTCATGTCGATATCGGCATTCTGGTCACCATCATTCCGGTCGTTGATGGCGGCGGTCACGCTGCCCGGTTGATCAGATTGATAGGGCAGGCACAATTGTGCGGGCAATGCCGCGATATGACGCGCGCCGAACACGATCAAGGTCTTGGCCAGGATGTCTAGCCAGGCGCGCTGCACCACCGCGACGGTGCGCAATCCATCCGATAAGCCGCCCGCGACCACCACACAGTCGGCCGGATCGGTGATCAACTGATCTTCCACCAGGTTGGGCAATGCGGCCTTCAGTCTGGCTGACGATAGCGGCGGCACTTGCAAACGCAACATGGTGACATCGCTGGCGGCCAGCAGCAGCACCACGCGCTGTGCCTTCGCAACTGTGTCAGATAATTCCGACAAGGGTGCCGTGCCCTGACGCTCGATTGCGCTGCCATGCGAAACCAGTGCGAACGGACAAGCCAGGGCAAGCCAGTGCGGCGCGCTGTCGGCGGCGGCTTTGGAAGGTAAGCGGATATAAAGTGTGCTCAAGGTGCCTCGCTATTTGCTCTAATATTCTCGAATCCAGATGAGCTTGGTATTGGTGCCATTGCGTTCGATCAACGCCTGCACTTCCAGCACGGCCCGGCTCATGCGTACTTTACCATTGACCAGAAAGTAATTGGTCGTAAGCGAAGCCTCGAGATTCGATACGGATAAGGAGTTGCCCGCCAATCGTTCCGCAAAGTCGGCGATGTCGCGAAAACTGGCGGTGTTACGGCTTGCCACCAGCAATGCCGCGTCGGAAAGCGAGAGCCCATCGATTCTGGCTGCCAATACCTCTGCCGGCGCGGTATTTACATTGATCGGCGTGGCGACCGGCAGGAAGATCACGAAATTTTTCAGCTTGTCGAGTATCTCCGGGGTAAAGCCCGGCACTGCGAGCAAATCATCCACTTGTGTAAGATTCATTGGTTGCGGGCCGGATTGATTGTCGGAGTTTGCAGCGTTGGCTGCCGGATTTTTTTGTGCCGCCGCCATCTCAACGGCAGTTGCCTGTGCCAATGCCGGATCCAGGTGTGCATTGTTGAGCATCTGTTCGAAAGCGGCGACCTCGACGGGGTTGATGGTTCCATTGGTGCACAGGTTGGTCAAGTTGTAACGTGCTTGAGCATCGCTGATACTGCCCGACAAGGTTGCATCGGCGATATCGGCATCGGCGCTGCCGTTTTCGACATATTGATCGAGTCGCGTTTCCGCGAGCGGCACCGCCCACGGTTCATCCAGGGTATCGAGAGTCGAATACTTTGCATCCTCGCGCAGAATCAGGCCGGCCCAATCGAGCGCGCCGCGCAGTATCCATTGTTTTTGCAGCTGCAGGCGCTGATTTTCGATCGAGCGTACTTGTATTTGCTGCTGCCAGAAAAGACTGGCGACGATGGTGATCGCCAGCGTCGTCAACAACAGCGCCATGATCACCGCGACACCGCGTTGTTTATGTAGGTCGGGTTTTAACCCGACATGTCGGGCTGAAGCCCGACCTACGCTTGAGGAATTATTCGGAAAAGCAGGGTGGGCTTTCACACTGCCCCCAGCAAAAATATCTTCAGCATGCCGGTATCGCGCCCGCGCAGTTGCATCGTGACTTCCAGCCCGGTCGGTAGCGGCGGAGTCACGGTCGAGCCGGCGGTCGGTGTCAGTACGCCGAGATCTGTACTCCAGCCGTTGCCGCCGCTGACCCATAGTCGCATCGTCAGCGCGGTCACGTCCGATTGCAGTACCACAGCCTGACTTGTATCTGTGTCGTTCGCGGCGGTCAGCCACAGGGTATCCAGTTCCCTTAAATCGCGTGTCGCAGCCGATTCTCGACGTGTCAGCACGCCGTCAGTGATCCGATAGGCAATGACTTGCAGGCGTGACGGCTGATTGTCGGCAAACACCGTGCGCACCAGCGTGAGCCGCCCTTGTTCGACGGCGAGCGGCACCTTATTCGGCAGGGCGGAGGGGCTGACCAGATGCGCGCAATCGCTCTGCAACTGGGCAAAGGCGAGCTGCATCCCGCGCGTCTGCTCAAGGTCGCTGGTGAGCGCGATGCGCGCCCGCACGATGCTATCAAGCCCGCGCCAGCCGAGTACCGCAACGAATCCGAGCACGCTGATGGCGACCAGCAATTCAACCAGGGTCAACCCCTTCTGCGAGCCGCTGTTTTCGATTGACCTATTGCGCATTCGGCACCACCTGGGTCAGCTTGATGATGCGCCGCTCGGTATTTTGCGCGTCCCCGGTATTTTGTGCATCCAGAACACTGACTTCGACGCGGCGGAAGTAGGGGTTCGGTGTGGCGAATACGTTTTCTTCGCATACGAGTTTCAGTTCGCCTTGCACGCAATCGAATCTGCGCTGACCCAGTGCCGGCCATTCATGAGCCAGACGGATTTGCGCCAGCCGGTTTTCGGCCGACCAGGTCGCCATCATCGAAGCGCGCAAGTCACTGCTGTTCTGCGTCAAACTGCCGACCGCGCGCAGACTGGCGCCCAATGCGGTACCGACAATGACCAGCGCCACCAGCACTTCAAGCAAAGTGAAGCCTGCGCTATGACGGCCAGGGTGGCGCATAGGTTGGCGGTGATTTGAGCGCATATTATTCGACAACAAAATGTCCGATCCCGTCAGCGCGGATAGCAACCTGCGCATCGCCTGTTGCAAGCGTCAAGACAAAAGGTATGCCGACCGGTTCGCGGCCGAAGATGATACGCAAGGGAGTGGTCTGTTCTGCCGAAGGCGGACTGACCGAGAACATGACCGGCGAGCGTTTGAATTCACGCTCACGCAACAACTCATCTTGCTGGAGCGCCTGCCATTTATTTTCTTCGAATAACAGGAAGCGGTAACGATCGGCTTCTGCCTCGAACGCGATCGGGCGGTTGCGCACAATCGCTTCATCGCGCGCCAGTTGCAGCAACAGCGCGATCCGTTGCGCATCGTTTTGCAAAACTTGACGCTCGCTCGGCATCGCATTGAATGACACCGCCCCGAGCGTGATGCCAACAATCACCATCACCACCAGCAACTCAAGCAGCGTGAACCCGCGCGACAGTCGCCGACATTTCGCGCTCCGATAAGCGCGACCCGACTTATTCAAGGAAGGTGTTCCTACAGATCCCACGAGCCGATATCGGCATCGTTACCGGCACCCCCTGGCTGGCCGTCTGCGCCCAACGAGAACACATCGAGTTCACCCTTGATGCCGGGAGACAGATATTGATAGGGATTGCCCCACGGATCTTTCGGCAGCTTGTCGACATAACCGCCGGTCTTCCAGCCATCGGCGGCGGGCCCTGCAGTTGGTTTGGCAATCAGTGCCTGCAGGCCCTGTTCAGTGGTCGGATAACGCTGATTGTCGAGCTTGTACAGTTTGAGCGCTTGCATCACAGTGGCGATGTCCTGCTTGGCTGCGATGATGCGCGCATCGTCGGTGCGCCCCATCAACTTGGGAACGATCAGCGCCGCCAAAATGCCCATGATGACCACCACTACCATGATTTCGATCAGGGTAAAACCGCGCGCGGCAGAACCTGCACGCGAACGACGAATAGAAGAAACAAAAATATTTTGCATGGAAATTGTTTTTAAAAGGTGATGCGCGAATTGTACGCCTTGCTCACGATGTATGAAAGGAACTGTATGCGATCGATACCATGCGCCCCAGGTATTGGCCGCATTCATACTATAAGTTTTGTAAAATATTGTAAAAAAGATGCGCTATAAAAGAGCCATGGTTGTATTGTTGCACTGTTGAATTCAAATGCCTGATCATTAAATGAAAGATGCAGCCTATATGTGCTCCAACACAACAAAGCTTATGCATGGCGTGCTGCTCCTGGCTTCGTTATTCCTGATCTCATGTAGCGGTGGCGGGGGAGGTGCGACGACAATTGCTCCGCCAGTGCCGACCAATGTAACGACCACGGCGCGCGATGCTAACAACCTCATCAGATGGACATCTGTCAGCGGCGCGACCTCATACAATGTGTACTGGTCCACCACTTCTGGCGTGAACAAAACGACCGGCGCTAAAATTGCACTTGCCAATAACCCGGAGGCGCTCACCGGACTCGCCAACAACACGCGCTACTACTATGTGGTCACTGCGCTGAATGTCGGGGGCGAGAGCGCAGAATCGGTGCAAGTCAGCGCAACGCCCGCTGCCGCAGCCGACGTGGCGGATCCGCTTTATGGTGACCAGTGGCATCTCAAAAACACCGGGCAACTGAGTTTCACTGGTGTTTCAGGTGTGGTCGGTGAAGACATGGACGTGGAACCGGTGTGGCAGGCCACCACGCCCTACAAAGGCGATAACATACGTATTGCCATTGTGGACGACGGCCTGGAAATCGGCCATGAGGATCTGGCGGCGAATATCGCCGCGACAGGCCTGAGTTACAACTATCTCACCGGCAGCACCGATCCCACCGAAGATCCAACGGATGTTAGTCCCGAAAACGGTCACGGCACCGCCGTCGCCGGTATTGCTGCGGCGCGTGATCTCAACGGCTTGGGCGGGCGCGGCGCCGCGCCGCGCGCCAACCTGGTAGGCTACAATCTGCTGCAAAAGCAGACCACCTCCAGCGAGGCTGATGCCATGACGCGCGGCTCGCCTAATGTGCATATTTATAGCAACAGCTGGGGCCCGCCGGACGGTGACGGCACGTTGTATGCGCCCTCCGCCCTTTGGCACACCGCGATTGATAACGGCCTTGCCAGCGGGCGGGCTGGTCATGGCACTATCTATACCTGGGCAGCCGGGAATGGGGGAGATAATGGGAATTTACCACCCATCGACAACTCCAATTATGATGGCTATGCGAACTACCGCGGTGTCATCGCTGTGGCTGCTGTCAATGATCAGGGAAAGAAGTCTTCCTATTCCGAATCCGGTGCCAATGTATGGATCAGCGCACCGGGCGGCGAATTTTGTGACACGCATGCTATAACCACCACCGATCGCACCGGTGCGGTGGGAGAAAATCCCCCGGATCCGACCACGGGTTACATCGATTACCCTAATACCAATTACACCAAATGCATGAACGGTACCTCATCTGCGACGCCCGGGGTCGCCGGGGTGATCGCCTTGATGTTGCAGGCCAACCCGAACCTGGGTTGGCGCGATGTGCGTCTGATCCTGGCGCAGAGTGCTCGCAAGAACGACACGACCGATGCGGGCTGGAGAGTGACCGGCGGTTCACCGGTTTATCACTTCAATCACAAATACGGGTTCGGCGTGATCGACGCGGCTGCTGCGGTAACGCTGGCCTCGACCTGGGCCAACGTCGGGCCGCAGTTGAGCTATGCGCCTGCGCTGGCCTCGCCGCATCAGGCGATTCCGGACAATGATGCGACCGGCGTGAGTAATACGATCAACGTCGCCGGTAGCGGGATCACCAGTATCGAGTTTGTCGAAATCACCTTCAGCTCGAATCACACTTATTCCGGGGATCTGGCAATCATGCTCACCAGTCCGGCAGGCACCGTCAGCCGGCTGTCAGAAACCCATGCCTGCAATCCTGCTTGTACTACCTACAGCGGCTGGGTCTTCGGCAGTGCCGCCCATCTGGGCGAGGCCGCCAATGGCAACTGGACGCTGACCGTGAAAGACGGGGCGCCGAACGATACCGGTACCTTCCAATCCTGGGGCCTCAAGTTTTACGGCCGATGAGTTATTGCACCGCGAGCCACTAGCGAGATGAACGCGACCGGCAGGGCAGCCGTCACACCAAACATTAGTTAAGGAATTGATGCCATGAAAATATCAAATATCCCGGTTGGAAAAACGCTGGCGGTGTTGCTTTTCGCCATCCTGTCTTTGAACGTGGCCTGCGCCGTGGAATTGAAAAAGGGCATGAGCAAATCGGCACCGCTCACACAGGCTTTTGTCTGGTATGACGGCGATCGCGAACGGCAGGTGTGGCTGAATCCCCAGATCGTGGCGGAGTTTAATCCGGGTCCGCAAGGCGAGAGCTCGATAAAGAGTGTTTATGCCGCTGCCCAGATCATGCACACGAAACGCAGACAGGCCGCCGTTCGTCTCTGGAAGCTGAACGATACTGCGGCAACCGCCATTCGCAGCCTCAAGACCATCCATCCGCAAGGCAAATATTCGCCCGTATTGCACGATGGGCCGAGCAGCACCGGCCGCATGCGCGCCTTGCCGGGCAACATCATCGTCTATCTTGATCCGCAATGGGATGAGGCGGCGGTGAGAAACTGGCTGAGCTCACACAAATTGGAGATCGTGAAGAAACTGGAGATTGGGCCGAACATCTACGTCATTAAAACCGGCCCCGGCCTGGAAGCGCTAGCTACCGCTAACGCGCTCTATCGGTCGGGCGAGGTGAAGGCAGCGTTCCCCGACTGGTGGCAGGAAGTCGTAACCCGTTAACTGCATGAACTTCGGCCGGCAAAACAAAATCCTCGCGGATTGGCCGCATACATTGCTTTGACAAGATCACTGCAAAACGGCTAAAATTTTCTTATGGGCATTAGTTAACGAGTGTCAAAAAGCAGTTCGCACACGACGCTGAAAGAATTCGTGCCGCTTCATGGCAAACCTCGGCATTCAGATGACGTTCTGAGGGTGGACACGAGGCCGTATGCCGGGCATAACTTATCGGCATACGGCCTCGTTGCTTTTTTTGAGTGTGGTTGTAAACTGTGCAGCCAGACAGACCGGTTCGTTATGGTTTGCGCCTGACAGTATTTCGAGTGCGGCATCGCCGCACTTTGTATTTTTTAGAAAAGAAAATATGCCAGTTATTACTTTACCGGACGGTTCGCAACGCAGCTTTGCGCAGCCAGTGACAGTTGCCGAAGTTGCGCTCAGCATAGGCGCTGGTTTGGCGCGTGCCGCGCTGGCTGGGAAAGTGGACGGCCGGTTGGTGGATACCTCGCATTTGATTGCGCAGGATGCCGGGCTAGCCATCATCACCGACAAGGATGCGGATGGTCTGGAGATCATTCGCCATTCCACCGCGCATTTGCTGGCTTACGCAGTAAAAGAATTATTCCCCGATGCGCAAGTCACCATCGGCCCGGTGATCGAGAACGGTTTCTTCTACGATTTTTCCTACCAGCGCCCATTTACGCCGGAAGACTTGGCGGCGATCGAGAAGCGCATGACAGAACTTGCCAAGCAGGACATTCCTGTGACGCGCAAAGTGTTGCCGCGCGACGAAGCGGTGGACTACTTCAAGGGCATCAGCGAGCATTACAAGGCGGAGATCATTGCCTCCATTCCGGCGGATCAGGATGTGTCGCTGTACACCGAGGGCAACTTCACAGATCTGTGCCGCGGTCCGCACGTGCCGTCGACCGGCAAGCTGAAAGCCTTCAAGCTGATGAAGCTGGCGGGTGCGTATTGGCGCGGCGATTCCAAGAACGAGATGTTGCAGCGCATATATGGCACGGCTTGGGCGAAGAAGGAAGAGTTGGATGCCTATTTGCATCAACTCGAGGAGGCCGAGAAACGCGATCACCGCAAGCTGGGCAAGCAACTGGACTTGTTCCACATGCAGGATTCATCGCCCGGCATGGTGTTCTGGCATCCCAAGGGCTGGACGCTGTGGCAGGAAGTCGAGCAGTACATGCGCGCCAAGTTTCGCGCGCACGACTACCAGGAAGTGCGCACCCCGACCATCATGGACAGAACTTTGTGGGAGAAATCCGGGCACTGGGAAAATTATCACGACAACATGTTCACCACCGCGTCGGAAAATCGCGATTACGCGGTGAAGCCGATGAACTGTCCCGGGCATGTGCAAATTTACAATCACGGCCTGCATAGCTATCGCGATCTGCCGTTGCGATTGGCTGAGTTCGGTTCCTGCCATCGCAATGAGACATCCGGTTCGCTGCACGGCTTGATGCGGGTGCGCGGCTTCACCCAGGACGATGCGCATATTTTCTGCACCGAAGCACAAGTGCAATCCGAGGTGTCGAAGTTCATCGTGATGTTGAACGAGGTGTATCGCGATTTCGGTTTCAACGAAGTGCTGGTGAAGCTGTCCACGCGCCCGGACAAGCGGGTCGGTTCGGATGAGACTTGGGACAAGGCAGAAGCCGGTTTGGCGTCAGCCCTAAAGCAAAATGGCTTGGCATATGATGTCCAACCGGGCGAAGGCGCGTTCTACGGCCCCAAGGTCGAATTCACGTTGAAAGATAGCTTGGGCCGCTTGTGGCAGTGCGGAACGATACAGCTGGATTTCAATTTGCCGGTGCGTTTGGGGGCCGAGTTCGTGGATGAAGACAACAGCCGCAAACCCCCGGTGATGCTGCATCGCGCCATTCTGGGTTCGATGGAACGCTTCATCGGCATCCTGATTGAACACCATGCCGGCGCGTTCCCGTTGTGGCTGTCGCCGATCCAGGTGGTACTAATGAATATCTCGCAGGCGCAGGAGGAATATACGGCCCAAGTAGCGCAAAAATTGCGGGCCGCCGGGCTGCGTATACAACTGGATTTGCGCAATGAGAAGATTACCTATAAAATACGCGAACATAGCTTACAGAAATTACCTTATCAGCTGATCATTGGCGATAAAGAAGTGGCTGCAAGTTTGGTGGCCGTGCGTACCCGCAGTGGTGAAGATCTCGGACAAATGACGTTTGAAGCCCTGCTTCAACGTTTGCAAACCGAAATCAAAAACGGGTAACACGGCTTAAATATTAATTAAGTGGAGATATTGCAATAGCACAAGACAAATCGCAGCGCATGAATGAGATGATTACCGCACCGCAGGTGCGACTCATTGGTGTCGAAAAAGAGCCCCTCGGGATTGTAGCCATCGCAGAAGCATTGCGTATGGCGGATGAAGCAGAGTTGGATTTGGTGGAGATTTCGCCGTTAGCGGATCCACCCGTGTGTCGCATCATGGACATCGGCAAATTTAAGTATGCCGAAAGCAAGAAGCTGCATGAAGCCAAGCTCAAACAGAAGCAGGTACAGATCAAGGAAATCAAGTTTCGTCCAAATACGGATGAAGGAGATTACAACATCAAGCTGCGCAACTTGATCAAGTTTTTGGATGATGGCGACAAAACTAAAGTCACACTGCGTTTTCGCGGTCGTGAAATGGCTCACCAGGAAATCGGCATGCGCTTGATCGAGCGCGTAAGAGCGGACTTGACAGAGCATGGCGTAGTCGAGCAGTTTCCCAAGATGGAAGGCAGGCAGATGGTGATGGTATTGTCCCCAAAGCCAGGTAAAAAATAAGCTGCGAAGATTAAGTGGTTGTTGACTCGACAGCAAGGGACGGTCGGGTTGATGTAGCAAACAGTCCCAATAATAAGTGGTGTACAGGTAGTCAAGTTTTTCCATTGGAAAACACCTGCCACCATAACTTAAAGGAGTAATTATGCCTAAGATGAAAACCAAAAGCGGAGCGGCCAAGCGTTTCAAGGTTCGCGCCGGTGGTAGCATTAAACGCTCACAAGCGTTCAAGCGTCATATCTTGACCAAGAAGACTACCAAAACTAAACGTCAATTACGCGGCACGGCTGAAGTCCACGCAACGAACAAAGCATCGGTTCGCGCCATGATGCCTTACGCATAAGGAGTAGACCATGCCAAGAGTAAAACGTGGAGTAGTAGCACGCGCCAGTCATAAGAAGATCCTTGACCTGGCTAAGGGGTATCGCGGGCGTCGCAAAAACGTCTACCGTATCGCCAAACAAGCGGTGATGAAAGCAGGTCAATATGCCTATCGTGATCGTCGCCAAAAGAAGCGCCAGTTCCGCACTTTATGGATTGCGCGTATCAATGCGGCAGCGCGTGAACAAGGTCTAACCTACAGCGTGTTCATGAATGGCCTGAAGAAAGCGGATATTCAAGTTGACCGCAAGGTGTTGTCGGACATCGCGGTGTTCGATAAGCCGGCGTTTGCGCAATTCGTGGCGCAAGCTAAAGCCAGCCTCGGCGTTTAAGTTAGTCCGCTGAAAAACAAAGGAGGCGGTAAGCCTCCTTTTTTGTTTCTAACCTTTCCAGCTTTCCCTTGCACACGCAGGTGGGAGCACAGAGAGGTAACCTGCTGCTTGGCAGCGACCTTCCCGTAGCAAGAGAAGGGGAGTTAAAGATAAATGCAAGAACTACAACAAATTCTCGACCAGGCTCTGCAACAGTTCGCGGTGATCAGCGACGAAGCCGAATTAGAGCAGGTCAAAGCGCGCTACCTGGGCAAAGAGAGCAGCCTGACATTATTGCTCAAAGGATTGGGCAAGCTGTCTGCGGAAGAACGTCCCGCCGCAGGCGCGCGTATCAATCAAGTCAAACAAAGCATCGAGGCGGCGTTGCAACAGCGCCGAGAGGCGCTCCAGCAAAACAAACTGTCGCAAAAACTGGCGGCGGAATCGCTGGATGTGACATTACCCGGCCGCGGTTTGAGCACAGGTGGATTGCATCCGGTCACACGCACGCTGGAACGCATCGAACAGCTGTTCCACTCGCTGGGTTTTGCGACCGCATCCGGTCCCGAGATCGAGCGCGATTTCTACAACTTCACCGCGCTGAATATCCCGGAAAATCATCCGGCGCGTGCCATGCACGATACTTTTTACATCGACCCGCAGCACGTGTTGCGCACCCACACTTCACCGGTGCAAGTGCACTATATGGAAGCCCATCAGCCTCCGCTGAAGATCATCTCGTCGGGTCGTGTATATCGAGTCGATTCGGATGCTACGCATTCGCCGATGTTCCATCAGGTTGAAGGTCTGTGGGTCGATGAAGACGTCAGTTTTGCCAATCTCAAAGGCGTGGTGCAGGATTTTTTACAGCACTTTTTCGAGCAAGATGATTTGCAAGTGCGTTTCCGTCCTTCGTTCTTTCCGTTTACCGAACCATCTGCTGAAATGGATATGAGCTGGAACGGCGGCTGGTTGGAAATCGGCGGCTGCGGCATGGTGCATCCCAACGTGCTGAAACACGTCAATATCGATAGCGAAAAATATCTTGGTTTTGCCTTTGGTTTGGGCGTGGAGCGCTTGGCGATGTTGCGCTATGGCGTGAACGATCTGCGCCTGTTCTACGAGAGTGATTTGCGTTTTCTCAAGCAATTCAACTGAGCATATAGCCATGAAATTTTCCGAGAATTGGCTAAGAACCTGGGTCAATCCAGACCTGTCCAGCGAAGCCCTGGCGCATGCGCTGACTATGGCTGGCCTTGAAGTCGAGGCACTGGAGTCGGTCGCACCCGCGTTCAATAACGTGGTGGTCGCCGAAGTGCTGGAAGTCGTCAAACATCCCAACGCTGACCGCCTGAATGTATGCCAGGTGAATGTCGGCGAAGCGATCCCCCTGACTATCGTGTGCGGTGCGGCGAATGTTGCAGCAGGCGTGAAAGTACCGTGTGCGCGCATCGGCGCGGTGCTGCCCGGCGACTTCGTCATCAAGCAGGCCAAGGTGCGCAACGTCGAATCGTTCGGCATGCTGTGTTCGGATAAAGAACTGGGCTTGGCAGAAGAAAGTCAAGGCCATTCGACTGAGCTCAGGACAGGCTTGTGGTTGCTGCCTAACGATGCGCCGGTGGGAAAAAATCTGCGCGAGTATCTGGAACTGGATGACAAGTTGTTCACGCTCAAGCTCACGCCGAACCGCAGCGATTGCTCCGGCATGGTCGGCGTGGCGCGCGAAGTCGCGGCACTGACCGGCAGCACACTCAAAACATTGGATATCCAAACACAGCCCGTCACTTTGTCTGAGCAGTTGCCGGTCAAAGTGTCAGATGTGCTTGGCTGTCCGTTGTATTGCGGTCGTCTGGTGCACGGCGTGAATGCCGCTGCGGCTACGCCGACCTGGATGGTGCGCCGCTTGGAGCGCAGCGGCCTGCGCAGTATCAATGCGGTGGTGGATATCACCAACTACGTGATGCTGGAAATGGGCCAGCCGCTGCACGCCTTTGATAAGGCGAAACTGTCCGGCGATATTGCGGTGCGCAAGGCGCGCAAGGGTGAGTCGCTGACCTTGCTCAACGAGCAAACGGTGGTGCTGGACGAGGAGATATTGGTCATCGCCGATGACGCGCGGGTATTGGCGCTGGCCGGTATCATGGGCGGGCAGGGCAGTGGCGTGGAAACCGCCACACAGGATGTATTCCTGGAAAGCGCATTTTTCCATCCCGATGCGATTGCAGGCAAGGCGCGCCGTTTCGGGCTGGCGACCGATTCTTCATTCCGTTTCGAGCGCGGTGTGGATTTTGCCGCGACCCGCCAAGCCTTGGAACGCGCCACAGAATTGTTGCTGGAAATCTGCGGCGGCAGTGCTGGCGCGATCAGCGAAGTGTGTGGAGAATTACCCAAGCGTATGGCGATTGCACTGCGCCGTTCGCGCGTCGCGCGGGTACTGGGCATCGCGCTGGATAGCAGGCAAATCTCAGTACTGCTAAAACGGTTGCAATTGGACTTCGACGAGAGAGACGATGATTACCGCGTGACACCGCCAAGTTTCCGTTTTGATCTGTCCATCGAGGCCGATTTGATCGAAGAGTTGGCGCGGCTGCATGGCTATGACAACATCCCCGCACAGGCTCCGCATGCCGCCTTGACCATGTTGCCCTACAGCGAGTTGCAACGCCCGTTGGCGCGCTTGCAACAGATTCTTGTTTCGCGCGATTACCAGGAGATCGTCAGTTATGCCTTTGTGGAAGAGCAGGTCGAGCGCGAACTGTGCGGCAATGAAAATCCTGTTGCGTTGCAAAATCCGATCGCCAGCAATCTGGCGGTGATGCGCAGCAGTTTGATCGGCGGGTTGGTCGGCGCGTTGCGTTTCAATCTGAATCGCAAGCAAGCGCGCGTGCGTCTGTTCGAGGCCGGCGCCTGTTTTGCCAAAGCTGACAATGAATATGTACAAAGCCAGCGATTGTCCGGTTTGGCTTACGGTGAAACTCAACCTGAACAATGGGGCGCAGCCAGTAAGCCGGTGGATTTCTACGATGTCAAAGCGGATGTCGAAGCATTGTTTGCACCTCAGACGTTGCGTTTTGTTGCAGCAGCCCACCCGGCCTTGCATCCGGGACGCTCTGCGCAGATTTTTTGTGGTGAGCAGAAGGTCGGCTGGATTGGCGAGTTGCATCCGCACTGGCAGCAACAATTCGACATGGCTCAAGCCTGCGTGTGGTTCGAGGTTGAACTCGGCGCGTTGACGCAGGCGAAGGTTCCGCATCTGAGCGAGATCGCCAAGTTCTTGCCGGTGCGCCGCGATTTGGCGGTAGTGGTCGACGAGGGAATGACGGTGCAAACCTTGCTGGATGCCATGCTGCACCTATCCGCACCTTATGTTGCAGAGGTTGCACTGTTCGATGTATATCGCGGCAAAGGCGTGGAGCAAGGCAAAAAAAGCCTTGCATTCCGTGTGTTATTACAAGATACTCATAAAACACTAACAGATTCAGAAATTGAACCAAGCATCGCGCAATTAGTGGCTGTTTTGCAAAAGCACGGTGCGCAGTTACGCATGTAATTCCAACTTCTATTTCGAAGGTCAAACAAG
>PLBS01000016.1 GCA_003134595.1 Gallionella sp.
CCCGCTTGCGGGGAGAGGTCGACGCGCGAAGCGCGGCGGGTGGGGGCTTCTATCGGCATCATCGGTTTCGTCTGGCACCCCCACCCCAATCCTCTCCCGCAAGCGGGAGAGGAAGCGAACGAACGCTACGCGAGATTTTCCGTTAACGCCTGCTGCAACGCAGACAAAAATTTTTCATTCTCTGTTTCCAACCCGATGCTCACGCGCAAATAATCCGGCATGTCATAACTGGCGATGGGTCGGACGATTACGCCCAACTCCAGCAAACGGCGGTAGATGCGCGCCGCTCCGGCGATTTTAAAACTGACGAAGTTGGCCAAGGACGGGATGTATTCCAGCCCCAGCTTGCCCAAGCCCTGCGTAATCTGTTCCATGCCGCGCCGATTCAATTCGTGGGTCTGCCTGACGAAAGCCTCGTCCCGCAAGGCCGCCACGGCTGCGGCCTGCGCCACGCTGTTGACGTTGAACGGTTGGCGCACGCGGTTCATCATGTCGGCCACCTGCGGATTCGCCAGCGCATAACCCACGCGCAAACCGGCGAGGCCGTAGGCCTTGGAAAAAGTGCGCGAGATAATCAGGTTAGGGAAATCCTTCAGCCAGCTCACGCTGTCATAGCGGCATTCCACCGGCAGGTATTCGTTGTACGCCTCATCTAGCACCACCAGAATCTGCTGCGGCAACGCGCGCAAAAACGCGAGCAGCGCGTCACCGGACAAAAACGTGCCGGTTGGATTATTCGGGTTGGCGATGAACACCAGCTTGGCCTGTTGCTCCACGGCGGACTTGAGCATCGCTTTCAGGTCATGGCCGAAATTGGTCGCGGGCACGCTGATGCCCGTCGCCCCCACCGCCTGCGTCGCCAGCGGATACACCGCAAAAGCATGGGCCGAGTACACCGCCTTGTCGCCCACCGTGAGGAAAGCGCGCGCGGCCAGTTCCAGCATGTCGTTGGAGCCGTTGCCCAGCACGATGCGCGCATGTTCGACGCCATAGCGCCTGGACAGCGCATCCTTCAAATCGAAACCGTTGCCGTCCGGATACAGAGCGATGGTTTTGATCGCCTCGTGCATCGCGGCCACGGCCAGCGGGCTGCAACCGAACGGGTTCTCGTTGGAGGCCAGCTTGACGATGCCACTGATGCCCAGTTCGCGCTCCAGCTCGGCAATCGGTTTGCCGGGCTGGTAAGGCGCAATGGCGCGGATGTAGGGAGGAGCCAGATCAGAATAATTCATTTGAAACCTAAAATATCAAACCTGAATATGTAGGGCGGGCTTTGCCCGCCGGATTTATGTTGTGTCGGGCGTAGCCCGACCTACGGGGTAATGCTAAACGGCCACCGGGTATGACCCCAACACCTTCACAAATGCGGCTGCCTGTTTCAATTCAGCCAAGGCAGCGGCAATTTTTTCATCTTGTTGATGCCCTTCGATATCCACAAAAAATATGTATTCCCAAAGCCCTGAACGCGCCGGGCGCGATTCCAGCTTGGTCATGCTGACACCGTGTTTGGCCAGCGGAACCAGCAAATCATGCACCGCACCCGGACGATTCGCGGCGGACATTACCAGCGAAGTCTTGTCATTGCCGGAAGGGGCGACTTGCTGATTGCCCAACACCAGAAAGCGCGTGGTGTTGTTGGCATCGTCCTCGATGTTTTCCACGCACACACTCAAGCCGAAATGCACGGCGGCCTGACTGCCTGCGATAGCCGCACTATTGGAATTTTCCGCTGCCAGCCGCGCCGCTTCGGCGTTGCTGGCGACGGGGATGCGCACCGCGTGCGGCAGATTGGCATTCAACCAACCCTGGCATTGCCCCAGCGACTGCGGGTGCGAATAGATGGTTTTGATCGTGCCCGAGTCGCAATGCTGTGCCAGCAAACATTGATGGATAGCCAGCATCACCTCGCCGCAAACTTGCAGCGGGCTTTGCATCAACAAATCCAGCGTGCGCCCGATCGCGCCTTCGCTGGAATTTTCCACCGGCACCATACCGTAATGCACCGCGCCGCTCTCGACCGCTTGAAACACATCATCAATGGTTGCACGCGACTTGCCCTGCACCGCACTGCCAAAACGCTTGAGCACGGCGGCCTCGCTGAACGTGCCTTGCGGCCCGAGATAGGCCACCGTCAAGGGAGCTTCCAGCGCGCGGCATTGCGACATCACTTCGGTGAATAGCTGGGCAACGGCGGTATTACTCAACGGTCCGCTGTTTTTTTTCTGCAACCGTTGCAACACCTGGGCCTCGCGCTCGGGGCGCAGCACCACACCATCCTCTTTGAGATGGCCGATCTGTTGCGCCAGCGCAGCACGCTGATTGGCGAGCTTCAATAACTCGTCATCCAGCCTGTCGATCTGCTCGCGGAGCTGTTTTAATTTCTCGCTCATGCCGTTTTTAGTAAAGGTAAATCGCGCACCATCAGCACGCCAGGAATGGCGGCGATCTGCGCAATCAGTTTAGCCGGAATCGCGCTGTCGGTATCTACCAGCGTGTAAGCCATTTCACCGCGTGACTTGTTCATCATGTTGTGGATGTTGATGCCCGCAGCGGCCAGCGTGGTGGAAATCTGCCCCAGCATGTTCGGCACGTTGCTATTGGCAATCGCCAGGCGGAATGCCGATTCGCGCGGCATCGTGACATTGGGGAAATTCACCGTGTTGGCCACGTTGCCGTGCTCGAGGTAATCGCGCAGCTGCTCCGCCACCATCACCGCGCAGTTGTCCTCGGCTTCCTGTGTGGAAGCGCCCAGGTGCGGCAGCGCGATCACGCCGGGATTGTTCTGATTTTTGTTGCTGGGGAAATCGCACACGTAGCAGCGGACATGTTTGCTCGCCAGCCCGGCCAGTATCGCATCCTCATTGACGATCGCGTCGCGCGAAAAATTCAGCAGCACGCTGCCCGCCTTCATCGCCGCGACACGCTTCTCGTTGATCAGGTCGCGCGTGGCGTCCAACAGCGGCACATGCAGCGAAACAAAATCGCTGTGCCTGAGCAGGTCTTCGATGCTGTTCGCCTTCTTCACCTGCGAAGGCAGGCTCCACGCGGCGTCCACGGTGATCTCCGGATCGAACCCGATCACGTTCATGCCGAGGCCGATCGCGGCATCGGCCACCAGTCGGCCTATCGCGCCCAGACCGACGATGCCCAGCGTGCGTCCGCGCAGCTCGGTGCCCGCATAGTGCTTCTTGCCGTCCTCGACCAGCTTGTACAGCGTCGCGTCGTCGCCGTGCAAACTCGCGGTGAAATGCAGCGCGGGCACGATGTTGCGCGAAGCCAGCAGCATGCCGGTGATGACCAGCTCCTTCACCGCGTTGGCGTTCGCGCCCGGCGCGTTGAACACCGGCACGCCGCGCTCGCTCATCTTCTTCACCGGCACGTTGTTGGTGCCCGCACCCGCGCGCGCGATGGCCATCACCGTGTTGGGGATGTGCATTTCCAGCATGTTGTGCGAGCGCACCAGGATCGCATCCGGCTCGGCAATCTCGGTGCCGGTAACATAACGCGCGGCCGGGAAACGGCTCAGGCCGATCGCGGCGATCTTGTTCAGCGTGAGTATCTGGAAAGTTTTAGGCATTATTGTCAGTCACTTCCTATTTAAACCGTTCGTGGTGAGCTTGTCGAACCA
>PLBS01000123.1 GCA_003134595.1 Gallionella sp.
CTGGTGCTGGGCAAGATGACGGCGCACTGGATGGTGTCCGGATTGCCGCTGGTGCTGATGGCTCCGGTGTTGGGTTTGCAGTTCGACATGTCAGTGCAGGCGCTGGGTGTGTTGATCGTTGGCCTGATGTTGGGAACGCCGATACTCAGTATGGTGGGTGCGATCGGCGCGGCATTGACGCTGGGATTACGCGGTGGCGGTGTGCTGTTGTCGCTGTTGGTATTGCCGCTGTGTATTCCAGTGCTGATTTTTGGCACCGGAGCAGTCGAAGCTGTATCAAGCGGGCTAAGCATAGCGTCCCATTTATCCTTGTTGGGCGCTTTGTTGGTGTTGGCCTTGGTGTTCACCCCGTGGGTGACCGCGCAGGCTTTGCGTATTTCGATGGAGTGATTAGTGGCAATTAACTGGTTCAAATATTCCGCACCCACCACCTTTTACGGCCTGGCCGGAAAGATGATTCCATGGTTTGCCTTTTCCGCCGCGATCTTGTTTGCGATTGGCTTGTATATCGGCTTTTTTGTCGCGCCAACGGATGCTCAGCAAGGCGAGTTTTACCGCATCATGTTCATCCATGTCCCGGCTTCCATTCTGTCCATGTTCCTTTACCTGATCATGGCAGGCTACGCGGCATTGGGATTGATCTTCAATACCCGCTTGTCGGCCATGATGGCCACCGCGATCGCTCCGACCGGCGCACTGTTCGCCCTCATTTCATTGTGGACCGGTGCGCTGTGGGGCAAGCCGATGTGGGGTACGTGGTGGCTGTGGGATGCGCGCCTGACTTCCGAACTCATCCTGTTGTTCCTGTATTTGGGCTTCATCGCGTTACACGCCTCGATTGACGACCCGCGGCGTGCCGACCGTGCCGCCGCACTGTTGGCCATCGTGGGTTCGGTGAACGTGCCGATCATTTATTTTTCGGTAAAGTGGTGGAATACCCTGCATCAGGGCTCGACCATCAAGTTCAGCGGCACCACCATGCACATTGCGATGCAGCAGGCCATGTTCACCATGCTGGCAGCCTGTTGGTTATATGCCATTGCGGTCGTGTTGGTGCGGGTGCGCAGCATCATTCTCGAGCGCGAACGAAATACCACTTGGATTGCTGACTTGCCGGAAGTGAAACAATGATTAGCCTGGATATCTGGATGAGGGAAAACCCGCTCACCTATGTTTGGTTCGGTTCATATGCCGTTGCGTTGCTCATTTTTGCGATTGAGATCGCGATGGTCAAACACAAGAGAAAAATCACTTTGCAACAGGTGCGCCTGATGCGTAACGCAGGAGATGATGCCAGAGATGAGGGTATAGCATGAAACCGCGCCAGAAAAGATTTGTGTTCATCGCCGTTGCCGTCGTCGGAGTGGCCACTGCGGTCGGCTTGGTACTTTATGCGCTGAGGGGTAATGTCAACCTGTACTTCACCCCGACCCAGGTGTTTAACAATGAAGTCCCCAGCGGGCGCAGCTTCCGTATTGGCGGTTTGGTCGAACTGGGCAGCGTAAAGCGCGAAAAGGACGGCTTGACGGTAAATTTCGTGATTACCGATACGCACAAAAGTATTCCGGTCGTGTATAAAGGCATCCTGCCGGATTTGTTCAAGGAAGGCAAAGGCGTGGTTGCGCAGGGCACGGTGGAAGCCAATGGTGTGATGCGCGCTGAAGAGGTGCTTGCCAAGCATGATGAGAATTATATGCCGCCGGAAGCGGCCGATGCCTTGAAAAAAGCGCAAGAAGCGAATGCGGCTGATTCAGCCGCCATGCCAGCCAACGCGCCTGTAGCTGTTCCTGTTGCTAAATAATTAACTGAGGGGCCTGACATGATTCCAGAACTTGGTCATTTTTCCTTAATCATCGCACTTTTTTTGGCGATAGCCTTGGGCGTGTTACCGATACTCGGTGCTGCCCGCAACAACTCGGCATTGATGAGCCTTGCGCGCCCGTTGGTGTTTGGACAATTCGTATTTATCGCGCTGGCGTTTGCAACCCTTGCCAATGCTTTTCTCCATAATGATTTTTCCGTGCTGTATGTCGCGGAACACTCCAATTCGGGATTGCCATTGCAATACCGCTTCGCCGCGATTTGGGGCGGACACGAAGGTTCGCTGCTGTTGTGGGTAACCATATTGTCGATTTGGACCGCCGCCGTAGCTGCGTTCAGTAAACACCTGCCGGAAGAAATGGTTGCGCGCGTACTGGGTGTGATGGGATGGATCGCGGTAGGTTTCATATTGTTCATGCTGCTCACCTCGAATCCATTCGATCGTTTGTTGCCTGCTGCGGCAGATGGGCAAGAGTTGAATCCATTGTTGCAAGATCCGGGTTTGGTGATCCATCCGCCGATGCTGTATATGGGCTATGTGGGGTTCTCGGTTGCGTTTGCGTTTGCCATTGCCGCACTGCTGGGAGGGAAGCTGGATGCCACATGGGCGCGCTGGTCGCGTCCCTGGACCACCGTGGCCTGGACGTTCCTGACCACGGGAGTCATGCTGGGCAGCTGGTGGGCTTACTATGAACTTGGCTGGGGCGGTTGGTGGTTCTGGGATCCGGTTGAAAACGCCTCCTTTATGCCCTGGCTGGTGGGCACGGCGCTGATCCATTCGCTGGCCGTCACGGAAAAGCGCGGTGCGTTCAAGAGCTGGACCGTATTGCTGGCGATAGCTGCATTCTCCCTCAGTCTGCTGGGAACCTTCCTGGTGCGTTCCGGTGTGCTGACTTCGGTGCATTCGTTCGCGACCGATCCCAAGCGCGGCATATTCATTCTGGCCTTTCTTACTGTGGTGATCGGCGGGTCGCTGCTGCTGTTCGCCTGGCGTGCGCCCAGGATCGGGCTGGGCGGCAAGTTCGACATGGTCTCGCGCGAGTCGATGCTGCTGTCGAATAACGTGCTGCTGTCGGTTGCTGCCGCCTCGGTGTTCATCGGCACGCTGTATCCGCTGTTCATGGATGCGCTGGGCATGGGCAAACTCTCGGTAGGGCCACCCTATTTTGAGGCGGTGTTCGTCCCGCTGATGGCGCTGGCGGTATTGATGATGGGGTTGGGGGCATTGGCGCGCTGGAAGCAGACCAGCGTGCCGGAATTGGCCAAGCGCGTGCGTTGGGGATTTGCCGCGGCGGTCATCCTCGCTGTGCTATTGCCCTTCGTGTTCAATCACTGGACCCCGATGATCGCATTCGGGCTGATGCTGTCGTTCTGGATCATCGCTTCGCTGGTGGTCAGCTTACAGCAACGCTGGGCTGGGCAGGGAGCACTCATGCAGCGCGTGCGCAATCAAAGTTTGAGCTACTACGGTATGCAGTTGGCGCATCTCGGCGTGGCGATATTCATCATCGGGGTGACCGTGGTGAAGGGTTATGCAACCGAGCGTGACGTGCGCATGAATGTGGGCGACACGGTGGATGCGGGAGGTTACATGTTCCGTTTTGACGGTGTGCATACTATCCCCGGTCCGAACTATATGGCGACGGAGGCACACTTCACGGTCACCAAGGATGGCAAGCGGGTTACCGAACTGTTGCCGCAGAAGCGTCACTACAATGCGTCCGGAATGCCGATGACAGAAGCTGCGATTGATACGGGCCTGTTCCGCGACCTGTACGTTTCCATGGGCGAACCGATTGCCGAAGCGGAAGGCGCTTGGGCGGTGCGCGTCTATTACAAGCCGTTTGTGG
>PLBS01000183.1 GCA_003134595.1 Gallionella sp.
GCATTCGCCATCACGGCCAGCCTGGCTTCCTTGTCTGCCCATGCCAGCAACACATTCAGCTCGGCAGTGATTTCGGCTTCAAGGGTAGCGACGACCCCAAGATAAACCATGCCCGAGGTACCGTCGATGGTGATGATATCGCCTTCATGAATGACCGTCTCGCCTATGGTCGCCTGGCGCAGCATGACGTTGACTTCGATGCCTTCAGCTCCGGCCACACAGGGCTTGCCCATCCCGCGCGCGACCACTGCGGCATGCGAAGTCTTCCCGCCACGGCTGGTCAGAATGCCGCGCGATGCAAAAAATCCGTGTATATCTTCCGGCTTGGTCTCTTCACGCACCAGGATGACCGGCTTGCCGGCCTTGCCCTGCTGCTCGGCGCGGTCCGCATCGAAGATGGCATGCCCGGATGTGGCACCCGGAGAAGCCGGCAAACCCTTGGCCAGAGGCTCGGCACCGGCATCCGGGTCCAGGCGCGGGAACAGCATCTGCGCGAGACTTTCCGGCGTGATACGCAGCAATGCCTGCTTGCGCGAAATCAGTCCTTCCTTCTCCATCTCCACCGAGCTGCGCACCATCGCGGTGGTGTTCATCTTGCCGTTGCGGGTCTGCAAACAATACAGCGTGCTTTTCTCGATGGTGAACTCGAAGTCCTGCACTTCGTGATAATGGTTTTCCAGCTTGGCGCGCAGCTCCTGCAACTGCCGGAACAGGTCGGGCATTTCCTTGGCCATGTAGTCGAGCGGCTTGGGCGTGCGGATGCCCGCCACCACATCCTCGCCTTGCGCATTCACCAGATATTCGCCATACAACAGGTTTTCACCGGTGGCGGGATTGCGCGTAAAACCAACGCCGGTGGCCGAATCATTGCCGCGATTGCCGAACACCATGGTGCAGATATTCACCGCCGTGCCATTGGCCATCTCCGGCGTGATCTTGAATTCGCGGCGGTAATCAACGGCGCGTTTGCCCATCCATGAGTCGAACACCGCCTTGACAGAAAGGTCGAGCTGCTCATAAGGATCGCTCGGAAACGGTTTG
Source organism: Gallionella sp. (assembly GCA_003134595.1). GTDB lineage: Bacteria > Pseudomonadota > Gammaproteobacteria > Burkholderiales > Gallionellaceae > Gallionella. The sequence goes on from PLBS01000183.1 coordinate 1,042, forward strand.
CCAGTCTGCTCCTGCACCACACGCAGAAAACGTTCGCTGACTTCCTTGAGATCGTCCGCGCTGAGCGCGAGGTCTTCCTTGACCCCGCGATTCTGTTTGACGACGTTCAGTTCCTTGTCGAACAACTCGTCGGAAACACCCAGCGCGATCTTGCCAAACAGCTGGATGAAACGGCGGTAGGTGTCATAGCCGAAACGCGGATCGCCGGTCTGCTTGATAGTGCCTGCCAGTGTCTGTGCATTCAGGCCGAGATTCAGAATGGTATCCATCATGCCGGGCATGGACATCGCCGAACCGGAACGCACCGAAACCAGCAACGGATTCTGTGCATCGCCGAAAAGCCTGCCGGTCTTGGTTTCGATCACCTTCATCTGGGCATGGATCGTGTCCAGCAACTCCTTTGGCAGTCCATTGCGCGGTGTCGCAAGGTAATCCAGACAGGCTTCGGTGCTGATGACAAAACCGGGCGGCACATTCAGCCCGATCTGTGTCATCACGCAAAGGTTGGCTCCTTTGCCGCCAAGCAGCTTTTTGTTTTTGCCATCGCCTTCTTCAAACGCAAAAACCTGTTTTTTCGTTTTGCTTGCGTCGCTCACGGTATACCTCCAGAGATGGTTTGCACGCTGACCATTCTATATCTTAGTTGGCTGAGGCTTGCGATAAAAAAGCATTACAGTTATTGACGCTGCCGCACTGCTTCGAATAAACAAATCGCCGTGGCCGCTGCAGCATTCAGCGACTCGACTTTTCCGGGCATCGGGATGAAAATTTTTTGTGTGGCGAGATTCAGTAAACCGGCAGACAGCCCTGCCCCTTCATTGCCGATCAGAAACGCGATATTGCCGCGCAGGTCGTAGTCATACAGGCTACGCGCGGCTTGCAGACTGGTTGCCAACAGCGTGCCGGAAAATGCTTTGGCCACGCCCGGCAAATCCTGCTGCTCATAAATACGCAACGCAAAATGCCCGCCCATCGCGGCACGCAGCACTTTCGGCGACCAGGCATCGGCGCAACCCTGGGACAGGAACACCGCATCGCATCCCGCAGCGGCAGCGGAACGCAGCATCGAGCCAAGATTGCCGGGATCCTGGATATCCTCCAGCAACAAAGCAAAGCGGCTTTGCGTAATCGGTATATCCGGTCGAGGCAAATCAATCAACGCGAGAATGCCGGTGGGCGTTTTCAGCTCGCTGAGTTCCGCGAACAACTTGTCATCCAATTGCGTCACCGGCACGTTTTTTATGCGTTGCAACAATCCGGCAATCTCGTCGTCGCGCAACGCCGCTGCATTCAGCAAAATATGCTGTGGCAACATTCCAGCATCCAGATACGCCGCCAGCAGATGCGCGCCATCCAGCAAGGTCTGGTTGGATTTATTGCGCTGCCGCGCCGAACCTGCAAGTTTGACAAGTTCCTTGAAGAACGGATTATCGCGGGATTGAATCGACTTCATGCCTGAACGGCCTTCATTCCGCCGCAGCCGTGTCCTGTTCCAGCAACGCGCCGATCTCTTGCAAAGATGGAAGTTCTTGCAGGGCGCGCAGATTGAGGTCGTCGAGCAGTTGTTTGGTGGTGGCGAATAATTCCGGCTTGCCCGGCGCATCGCGTGTGCCAACCACTTCCACCCAGCCGCGTGCTTCCAGCGTTTTGAGGATTTGCGGGGAAACTGCGACACCGCGTATTTCCTCGATGTCGCCGCGGGTGACGGGTTGGTGGTAGGCGATGATGGCGAGCGTTTCCAGCACGGCACGCGAGTAGCGCGGCGGTTTTTGCGGATTGAGCCGGTCGAGATATGGCTGCATTTCCGGCTTGGCGCGGAACCGCCAGCCGCTCGCCACGCGGCGCAATTCCACGCCGCGACCTTGCCAATACTGCGCGAGTTCTTCCAGCAGTGTTTCGAGTTGGCGATTGTCTAGCGGTGTGTCGCTGAGTTTTTTCAACTCGGCCAGCGGCAGCGGTTCAGATGAGGTCAATAGCGCGGTTTCCAGCACGCGCTTGAATTGATGGGTATCAATTGCTTCACCAACTGATTCCGTTCGCCCTGACGACTCTATCCCCGTTCGTGCTGACCCTCCTGAGGTATCGAAGGGCGAAGCATCCCCCGCAGGGGGTACGCCGTTAGATTCGTCGCTGCTTTTCAGCGACCCTTCGACAACAACCTTTAGTCCTGAGCTTGCCGAAGGGTCAGGGCGAACGGTCAATTGTGTTTCACTCTGCGGTAATGGCTCTGCTTGTTCGGACATAGATATTCCCCAATGTTTCGCTTTGTTGAATTTCAACCAGATATTCTTTGGCCAGTTCTAGGATGGCGATGAAGGTGACGACCAGTTTCGGCACGCCGCTTTCCACATCGAACAGTTTGCCGAACTCGACGAACTCACCGCCCTGCAAACAGCGCAGGATGTGCGTCATCTGCTCACGCACCGAGAGTTGTTCGCGGCGCACTTTGTGATGCGTATTGAGTTTGGCGCGCGCCAACAGCCCCAGCCAGGCCAGCCGCAAATCTTCCACACTGACTTCCGGCAGGCGTTCACGCACGGTGTTTTCGATCAGCACTTGCACGATTTCGAAATCACGCCCGGCTTGCGGCAGTTCGTTGAGTTTTTGCGCGGCAAGTTTCATTTGCTCATATTCCAGCAAGCGGCGCATCAATTCGGCGCGCGGGTCTTCGCCGTCTTCTTCGCTGGCCCTGGGCGGACGCGGCAGCAACATGCGCGATTTGATCTCGATCAGCACCGCCGCCATCAGCAAATAATCCGCTGCCAGTTCCAGGCGATGCTGTTGCATCATCTCGATGTAGCTCATGTATTGCCTGGTCAATTCCGCCATCGAAATATCCAGCACATCGAGGTTGTGCTTGCGGATCAGATACAGCAATAAATCCAGCGGCCCCTGAAAGGTTTCCAGCACCAATTCCAGCGCGTCCGGCGGAATGTATAAATCCTGCGGGAATTCCAGCAGCGGCTCGCCGTGGATGTGCGCAATGGGCTGGACAATATCGTTCATCTAGGTTTTCTCTCCGAACTGTTTCAGTATGGCCAGCATCACACCGTAGCAAAGTGTCGTGGCCAGCACTGCGGTCAGCAGGCTAAGCCAGAATCCCCAGCCCGCCTTGATCAACACTGGCAGCAGCAGGAACAATACCAGCGAAGGCAGGATCAGCCAGAATATCCCCGTGGACAGCGCAGCTATCCTGAGAGGGTCGCCGGTTTCAAGATACAGCCACACCATGACCAATAGGGATGTCAGCGGCAGCGAGGCCAGCAAGGCTCCACCAATCAGATGGTCGCGCTTGATTATTTCACCCACCAGCACGATCAGGCCCGCTGTCGCCAAAACCTTAATCGAGTAATAGATCATGTCGGCCATGTTCGCTCAGCTGTAACTTATTCCCATCGCCTCGCGCACATCGCGCATGGTCTCGGAAGCCAGTTTGCGCGCCTTTTCGCAGCCGTCGGCGATGATGTTGCGCACCAGCGCCGGGTCGTCCAGATACAGTTGCGCGCGTTCGCGCATCGGGCGTTGTTCTTCGAGCACTGCGTCGATCACCGGCTGTTTGCATTCGAGGCAGCCGATGCTGGCGCTCTTGCAGCCCTTCATCACCCACTGTTTCGTATCCTCGCTGGAATATACCTGATGCAACGGCCACACCGGGCACTTGTCGGGATCGCCAGGATCGGTGCGGCGGATGCGCGCCGGGTCGGTCGGCATGGTGCGGATCTTCTTGATCACGCTGGCTTCGTCTTCACGTAAAGTAATAGTGTTGTTGTAGGACTTGGACATTTTTTGCCCATCCAGTCCGGGCATTTTCGGGGCGGAGGTGAGCATGGCTTGCGGCTCGGACAAGATCATCTTGCCGCCGCCCTCCAGATAACCGAACAGCCGTTCGCGGTCGCCGTGGCTCAGGCTCTGTTGCTCGTCCAGCAAGGCTTTGGCGGACTCCAGTGCCTCATCGTCGCCCTGTTCCTGAAAGCGGGTACGCAGTTCGAAATACAGCTTGGCTTTTTTGCTGCCGAGTTTTTTGACGGCGGCCTCGGCCTTTTCCTCGAAACCCGGTTCGCGCCCGTAAATGTGATTGAAGCGGCGCGCGATCTCGCGGGTGAATTCGATATGCGGCACCTGGTCTTCACCCACCGGCACCTGGGTGGCGCGGTAAATCAGGATGTCCGCGCTTTGCAGCAGCGGATAGCCGAGGAAGCCGTAAGTGCTCAGGTCTTTTTCGGAAAGTTTTTCCTGCTGGTCCTTGTAGGTCGGCACGCGCTCGAGCCAGCCCAGCGGAGTGATCATCGACAACAGCAAATGCAACTCGGCATGTTCCGGCACCCTGGATTGAATGAACAGCGTGGCGCGTGCCGGATTGACTCCGGCGGCGAGCCAGTCCACTACCATGTCCCACACATGTTGTTCGATAACATGCGGCGTGTCGTAATGCGTGGTCAACGCGTGCCAGTCGGCCACGAAGAACAGACATTCGTATTCGTTCTGCATCTGCACCCAATTTTTCAGCACCCCGTGGTAATGCCCCAGATGCAAACTTCCAGTGGGACGCATTCCCGATAACACACGATCAGCAAACATATTTAAATTCCAAATAACAACGAAAGCAATTTGAACACCAGCCCGATTATCGGCGAGAGTATCAAACTTAACACCGGCGTGACCGCCAGAAAGATCAGGATGAACATGCCGTAAGGCTCGATCTTCGCCAGTTGAAATGCCTGGCGATGCGGCAACAGGCTGATCGCGACGCGTCCGCCATCCAGCGGCGGCAGCGGCAACAGGTTCAGCACCATCAGCACGACATTTATATTAATCCCCCACTTGGCCATGCCCAACGCCGCATCGGCAAAATAATTTTCCGGGAACAGCAGCCCCAGCTTATAGAGCAATGCCCAACCCAGTGCCATGACCAGATTCGAAGCCGGTCCGGCAATCGCGACCCACAGCATATCCTTCTTGGGATTACGCAACGCGGAAAAATTGACCGGCACCGGCTTGGCCCAGCCGAACAGAATACCGCCCATCCACAGGGTAAGCAACGGCAACAATACCGTACCGACCGGATCGATATGGCGCAGCGGATTGAGGCTGATGCGCCCCGCCTGATAGGCGGTCATATCGCCGAAATGTCGCGCCACATAACCGTGCGCGGCTTCGTGCAGGGTGATGGCGAATAGCACCGGAATGGCTGCAAGGGCGATGGTTTGTATCAGTTGGTCTGTTTGCATTTAATTTTTGATTCCATAATTTTAATTTTGCAGGTGGGGGTTTCGTAGGTCGGGTTTTAACCCGACAAAGCCGCTGTCGGGTTGAAACCCGACCTACAATTCTTCAATGCCAAAGTGGGCAACATCGCCCTTGCCACGTCTCAGCAACACCGGCACATCACCGGTTAAATCTATCACGGTGGTGAAATCCATGCCCACCGCACCGCCGTCGATCACCAGGTCAACCTGCTTTTCCATCAAGTCGCGAATGTGTACGGCATCATTCAGCGATCCCTCTTCATCCGGCAGGATCAGCGTGGAACTGGACATCGGCTCGCCCAATTCTTCCAGCAAAGCCAGCGCCACCGGATGATCCGGGATACGGATGCCGATGGTGCTGCGCTTGGGATGCTGCAAGCGCTTCGGCACCTCCTTGGTCGCCTCAAGGATAAAAGTATAACTGCCGGGCGTGTTGCTTTTCAGCAGGCGAAATTTTGTATTGTCCACCCGTGCATAGCGCGAGATTTCCGACAGGTCGCGGCACATCAGGGTCAGATAATGATGCTCGTCCAGTTTGCGTATCTGGCGGATGCGCGTCACGGCATCCTTGTCATCGAGATGGCAGCCCAGCGCGTAACAGGAATCGGTGGGGTACACCACGACACCGCCGCCGCGCAACACTTCCGCCGCCTGATGAATCAGGCGCGGGTTGGGGTTGTCGGGGTGGATGGTAAAAAATTGAGACATCAGGCCACTTTCGCTGTTGTGTCATTTTCCCATATTTCCCAAACCGGGCGACAGCCCAGCGGAAAATCCGGCAGCCGCCCCATATCACGATAGCTCTCGCCCGGGCCGTGAAAATCAGAACCGCATGAAGCCAGCAACTCAAATTCTTCGGCATAACGCGCAAACTCGGCATACTGTTCCGGTGTGTGGCTTCCAGTGACGACCTCCAACGCTTGCCCGCCCAATTCGACGAACTCGGTCAGCAATTCTTGCATGGTCTTCTTGCCCATGCCGTTGCGCCCGGTCATATAGCGACCGGGGTGTGCCAGCACCGCCACTCCGCCGCTGTCGCGTATCCAACTGATCGCATCCGCCAAAACCGCCCACTGATGCGGCACATAGCCGGGCTTACCCTTCACCAGATAACGGTTGAACACGCTTTTCACGTCCTTGCAATGCCCGGCCTCGACGAGAAAGCGCGCGAAGTGAGTGCGGCCTATCATGTTGGGATTTTTGGCGTAATGATATGCGCCTTCGAGCACACCGCCGATGCCGGCCTTGGCCAACGCATCGGACATTTTCCGCGCACGTTCGCCGCGTCCGCTACGCACACTGCGCAATCCTTCCGCCAACGGCGGATAATCTGGATTGATACCCAAGCCAACAATATGCAAAGTGTGGGTGCGCCACGACACGGAAACCTCCACGCCGTTGATGAAGGTCATGCTGTGTCGTGTGGCGGCGGCACGCGCCTCATCCAACCCATCCACATCATCGTGATCGGTCAATGCCATCACCTTCACACCGCGCTCTGCAGCACGATTCACCAATTCAGCAGGGGTAAGCGTGCCATCGGAAATATTGGAATGGCAATGCAAGTCGTAATCTAACATCAGATTTCGCCGCCACCCTTCTTCATGACCTTACCCTCTTCGGCACGCTTGCGGCGCACCTCCTTGGGATCGGCGATCAGGGCACGATAAATTTCGATGCGATCCTTGTCGCGCAGCACGGCATCGGCTTTGGTCAGCTTGCCGAATATGCCCAGCTTGTTGTTGGCCAGGTCGATCTCAGGATGCTTGTCGAGTACGCCGCTGGCTTGAATGGCCCCGGCCACTGTCGTTCCGGTCGGCACAGACCGCTTGAGCAGGATTTGCTCGTCAGGCAGTGCATAAACCACTTCGATATTGATCTTGTCACTCATTGGAACCTCTATAAAATTCATTTTCCGGGCGGATCGCGGCGTCACGTGCTCGCTCACTCCTCGTCTATCTATCCGATATGCCTCGTCGTTCGCGCAGCCCCCACCTCAATCCTCTCCCGAAAGGGGAGGAGGCGATCGTTCCTTCCCCCTCTGGGGGAAGGTTAGGAAGGGGGTTGGCGGCTCCTTGCGCTTCATCCCGCAAAAGCGAATTTCTAGAGGCTCCATCATATGTTCGTATAAATCTTTTCTGCGCGGTGGATGAAAGCATCCACGAAACTGTTTGCAATGTAATGAAACACCGGCCCGACCAGTTTTTCCAGTAGCTTGCTGGAAAACTCATAGTGCAGGCGAAACTCTATTTTACAGGCTGAGTCGTTCAACGGGATAAATCGCCAACACCCGTCCAGATGTTTAAACGGCCCATGCTGCAGGGTGATGTCGATTTGATGCGGCGGCGTACGCACGTTCTCGGTGGTGAAGCTCTGCTTGAGGTGGTGATAATCGATGTGCAGCGTGGCATGCACCATAGCTCCCTCCAGCTCAGTGACGCTGGCCCCGCCGCACCATGGCAGAAACTTTGGATAATCTTCCACGCGATCCACCAACACAAACATCTGCTCCGCGCTGTGAGCCACCAGTACTGTTTTTTCCACTAACGCCATTGCTTGTCAAAGATGCCATTCCAAAGGCTGGTAGAATAGCCGAACACACCGCAAAACTCACCTAATTCCAATTCTATTTCGAAGGTCAAACAAGGCGATGACGAGCGAACGAGGCGGGCAGTGCTATTAGCACGACTAGGAGTGAGCGAGGAAATCAACGCTGTTTCACCGAAGAAATTGGATTGGAATCATGAGTATCATCCAGAACAAAAAAGCTTATCACGAGTACTTCATCGAGGATAAATATGAAGCCGGCATCATGCTGGAGGGCTGGGAAGTCAAGGCCATCCGCGCCGGACGCGCGCAACTCAAGGAAGCCTACGTCACCGTAAAGGACGGTGCGCTGTATTTGTTCGGCTCGCACATCAGCCCGTTGCTGAATGCTTCTACCCACATCCATCCCGATCCAGTGCGCACCCGCAAACTGTTGCTGCACAAACTGGAAATCGACAGACTCATTGGCAAAGTGCAACGCGCCGGTTACACCCTGATGCCGCTGGACATGCACTACAAGAACGGCCGCGTCAAACTGGAAATCGGCCTCGCCAAAGGCAAGAAGCAACACGACAAACGCGCTACTGAAAAAGAACGCGAAGGCAAGATGGAGGCACAGCAGGCAATGAAGAAATTACGCCGTGAATAGCCCGTGAATAGCTATGACCAGCACTGACCATGCCGAACAACAAACCGCCTACCTTGCCGGCGGCTGCTTCTGGGGCATGGAAGAACTGGTGCGGGAAATCCCCGGTGTGCTGGCAACCGAAGTCGGCTATACCGGCGGCGACACACCGCATGCGCGCTACGAGCAGGTTAAGACCGGCAAAACCGGCCATGCCGAATCGCTCAAAATCGTTTTTAACACGCAACAACTCAGCTACCGACACCTGCTGTTCGAATTCTTCCGCATGCACAACCCGACCACGCGCAGCCGGCAAGGAAACGACATCGGCACGCAATACCGCTCGGCGATTTTCTACCTCGGCGAAGAACAAAGGCACACCGCCGAAGAAGTCATCAAAACCGTGGATGCCTCCGGCGACTGGCAAGCCAAAGTCGTCACCGAAGTCGTGCCGTTCAAGGAGTTCTACCGCGCCGAGGAATATCACCAGAAGTATCTGGTCAATCATCCGCATGGTTACACATGCCACTATGTGCGAAGACTTGATTTAGGTGAAGGGAATTAGTTTGGCCAGAATATAGGCTGGCAAACCCACGTAAATGCGGCGATGCTTGAACCGAGTTATTGAATGAAATATCCATGCTTCCCGAACCCACAAACAAAAAGGCCAACCTCGCGGTTGGCCTTTTCTTTGAAGCAATGAATCCCCTCACCTCAATCCTCTGATAGGACTACTAGCCATTCGACTAGGCTGGCAAAAAACGCCATCCAAGTCGCTGGTTATCCCGCAAGCGGGGAGAGCGAAGCGAGGGGGGCGAAGCCAGGCAACGTCCATTCTCCCTCAGGGAGAATGGTGGAATATTGAATCCTTGACTAAGCGCGGCGTCTGAATTCGTTGCTGCGGGTGTCGATCTCGATCTTGTCGCCGATCTCGATGAAGGCGGCAACAGGCAACTCAAAACCGGTGTTGATCTTGGCAGGCTTCATCACCTTGCCGGAAGTGTCGCCGCGCACCGCGGGTTCGGTGTAGATTACTTCACGCACGATGGTGTTGGGCAGCTCGACCGAGAGGGCTTTGTCGTTGTAGAACACCACTTCGCAGGGCATGCCGTCTTCGATGTAGTTGATCGCGTCGCCCATGCTTTCGGCTTCGATTTCGTACTGGTTGTATTCGCCGTCCATGAAGACATACATCGGATCGGCGAAGTAAGAGTAAGTCACTTCCTTGCGATCCAGCATGATCTGTTCAAATTTGTCGTCGGCGCGGTACACGGTTTCCTGCGCGGAGTCAGTCAGCAGATTCTTCATCTTCATCTTGACCACGGAACCGTTACGGCCCGAGCGGCTGTAATCTGCCTTGAGCACGACCATCGGCTCGGTGCCAACCAAAATGACGTTACCTACGCGAACTTCTTGTGCTGTTTTCATGTTTACTGCCCTTCCATTTTCAAGGCGCGCATTCTACCGATTTCCCGGAAAAAATCCAGCAAATTCAAAGCCAGATTATTTTTGGCCAATTGCCGCGCCCAATGTTGCGCGTGACGTTCAAGTTCGCCACGCGTCGCTACAAATGCAGGCCAAGCCAGCCCTGCCCCGCTTTCCATGTTCCACGCCTGCCACAAACCCTCTACTGCTTGGCTTGCAGACCGGCTGAGTTGTCTGCTGTACAAGATGAGGAAGGCTTGCAGCTTTTTCAAGTGCACTGCGTCGTGTTGAGGATAGATTTGCCAAACGAACGGGCGCCCCGCCCATTGGGCACGCACGCAGGAATCCTCACCACGGACGAAATTGACATCACATGCCCATAGAAGTTCATCGTAACGTTCCTGCTCGACGAAGGGCAGCACGCGCACTTGCAAATTACCATGGGAATAGGCCTTGCCCACGCACGGCGCGGCATCGCCGAAATATTGCCCTACTTGCGGCAGGATGCGGCCTTCCGGCACCAGGCACAGCACGGGTTGCGCACTGGCCGTCCACGCATCGAACAAGCCGTGCAGCGCGGCATTTTCATAACCGAACAGCGAGATTTTCAGCGTCTCCGCTGATGACATATCCATGCCGATGGATCGCCAGAATGCCTGCTGCCGCACGGCATCGTTCTGGAATGCATCGCGCCGCGCCAGCAGATCGCGCTCCATCAGCAAGCCGCCGGTCTGCCTGGTGAAACCCGGAAAGAAAAAATATTTCACCAGCGGCAAGCCCGGATGCGGCGAAGTCAGCTTATGGCAGCCATGCACCCAGTCTTCGGCACTCAGGTATTCGAGGTTGATCCAGACCGGTTGCTGCGCTTGCGCCGCCATCGCGGCGATATATGTCTCCGGCAGCACGCAAGCGAAGGCCTCGATCACCAAATCGGCGGGCTGTACTTCGGGAAAGTTTTTACTCCACAGGCACACTTCCACACCGCGGCTATGCTGGCTTACCAGCGTGGCATCGGCTTCCGGACACAACTTGGCCAAGCTGCCAAAATCATCTACCCACAACCTGACTGCGAGGCCGTGTTCATTCGCCAACTGCCGCGCCA
>PLBS01000058.1 GCA_003134595.1 Gallionella sp.
CACGATTGTCTAAATACGTGCCAAGAGCAGACCGTGGTGACCGACCGCTTTCGGGCAACGTATTTCATGTCACGACATTCTGGTTGGTGCCACAAGCGGACGGTCGAGTATGTCCTCCAGCAGTCACTCGATCAGGTTATTGAATTTCCCCTACTAGGCACAGATTTTCTTTCTGGGGGCGGAATTCACGCGGCATTACGCACTGTGGTTTGGCAGCCTGCAGCATGAGAGGTTGCGCGTCGAGGAAATGGAGCGCCCCGCCGCCACCACCGGGAGTTGAGTGAGCCGCACGGAGCGGGGCTTCTTAATACGACGGGGGCGGTCGGGTGTGAAACGGGCCGCCCCGTCGGTGCAAACCAACCCCGTCGTCGGTTTACAGCGACACCGAATAACCCGCGTCGCACAGCGATTCAAGCAGCGGCAGGAAGTTGTTTTGCGCCAGCGGCTCGCCGCAGTATCCTATCCCGGTTTCTCGTCCAGAATAGGGTTGTCCCATGGATGCCGCAATCAAACGCGCCACGCCCGGTCAGTTTTGGCGACCGCGCAAGGTGCTGATAGTTGAATCAGATAAGTTGTTCTAGGACTGCTGCAAAACCGTGGTTTGTCCCCTGTTTTACTCTTTATTAGCAACGGATTCCCGAACAAGCTTGCAGTTCTGCTGAAGCTCACCAAAGTTTTATCAGTGGAAAAGCAGATAAACGATGACCAGCACGATTAGTGGTACTCCGAGCAGCCACCCCAAAAAATATTTACCCATTTGAATCTCCTTTGAAGGATTGTAGATCTGTTATTAACCTGATGCATCGCAGGTCAGACGATTGAGCGACAGCGTGTGAGCCGCCTTTCACGCACGCATTGCGAAGTCGAATCAGGAACTCGACAATTCGGTTCGGTCATGATCATGTGATTCACGCTGCCACGATGCACAAGCTACGGCAAGAATCGACCGCAGTATGTACGTTGCCGTACAGAGGATGTGGTGCGGGCGCGAATAATCGCCTATAAAGCGGATGAAAATAGCCATTGAGTTTGGTGTGAACGAATCCACGATTTCTCGGGAACTCAAGCGCAACAGAGGCCATCGCATTTGGCGTCCAAAGCAAGCGCAAGCCTTGCGTGATGAACGACGGCGTAGCTGCATCTAAGTGAGAGCATCCAACCCACAGTAAACAATGACTTGAGATAGGTGACGTCAAACCATGACAAGACACAACGCAGATAATGAACGAATCAAGCGCAAGTATTTCGCCTATCTATTTATTCAGCGCTTCCTTAGCTTTTGGCCTCGCTCCAGGTTTTTCCAGAACGATCATATTCACCGCAATATTTTTCCCAGTCTGCTTCAATTTTTGGAGCATAGCTAGTCGCATATTTCAACAGGTTTGACTGCCAGTGGCGTCGGTTACCAAATTTGATCCATTCATCTGCAATGGCTGATCCAGACCGGCCTCCGCTGCGCAAATGGCTCCAAGCTACGATTTCACCCATGCTCTGGATCACCTGCTCCAGACGTTTTAACATGTCGTCCCACCTTTCTAGCGCCAGTCTATCTTGGGTTGGCTGAAGTCCTTTTAAGACAAACGGCTTCTCCTGGAAAGTAACTGCTGACAAAAACGCTGGGGCGATTGCCTGAGCCCAGCGTTGCACGCTGACAATGCGATGGGCTTCACTCTGCCATTTGGGTTGTTTGTGCCTGAGGTACGGCTTTAGCGCACTCGGTATGGCTTCTTTAAGATCGATCAGGTAATTGAAATCCGGGCTACCTCGGCCCTCGACCAATATGACGTAGCGGGCGATGCCTAAGCTGCCAGTTCCGGCGATACGCCTTGCAGCATCCAGCGGACGATAAAAATCGGGGTTAGGATGTTGCTGGGCATACTCTTCAACGAAGGCCATGACGTTCGCTTTTTCTTGCGGCTCAAGTGCCAAGGCGCGCTTTCCATCCACCTTTATGCAGCGTTTTCCTTTGCGCAGCTTGGTCCGGCTGCCCAGGAATGTTTTTCGGTTCCGTAATGTCAGGGGATTGAGCAAGTCCCGGATCATTCCTTTCGCGGTTTCTCGTTCCAGCCATCTTGCCTTGCCTTCCATCAAAGTTGCCGCATAGCTGTCCAATCCAAGTTGACAAAGCCGGGTTACATCGCCCTTGGGTATCAGCAAGAATTTTGCCACCACCATGATGCTAGTCAGCAAGCGGCCCAGTTCCCATGTGGCGGGAGCGAGCACCGCCTCATCGAAGTCGTTCAGGTCGAAATAAACCAGGCGGTTGTCCCCCTTGTAACAGCCAAAGTTTTCAAGATGTAGGTCGCCGGTAATCCAGGCCAAGGGCGCATCGTTGAACTGCTTGTCGGAAGCAGGCCAGTCCTGATAGAACAAGTGGCAGGTTCCTCGCATGAAGGCAAAGGCATCTTGCCGCATTGCCCAGTATTTCAAGGCGACTCGTTCAGGTTCGCGACCAGCGTTATATTTCAGGATGGAATCAACTATGGTATTCATGTCAGTAGGGTAACATTGAACGACTATTTCGGGCGAGAGCGGTTTACCGCGACCGGCAGTAGTGTGTACCAGAATTGACCAAATGCTTTCTTGATATGGCCTCCGACTACTTCTGGCCTTTGATGGATGAAGTCGCTCCAAAGCTTGGCGTCTATGAGACGCTTATTAACCCTGCTCGGGATGTAATTGAGGCAATTTTCGAACATGCATCAAAGCCAGTTAAAGATAAGGTTCGTACTGTGGCTCAAGACAGGGTACTAATTCACCGGCAAATTGTCGGCCAGTACCTCAAGATTTTTGAGATTCTCGAATACTTGGGATTTATGTCACGCCGAGAAGCATCTCGAGCTTTGAAATCAGGAGGCAGAGGCCCTGTCTTTGCCATCAATCTCTGTAATCTTCTCGATTCGGTTCCGGCGAGACGACTTACGATTGAAATGATTGAAGAGTGGATCACTGGCTCATCGGAGCCAGCAGAACTCCACATTACAGGCGCGACCTTTCAGTCGATCAAGCTTCCTGTACTTCCAGAAGAGCATGGCCTCGCTATTTTGGAAAAACCCATTGCTGTGCTGATTAAATCAACTGCGTATCCATATGGCCTCTCGCAAAAAATATTAGACCGACTTTCGGCAGCGGGAATATTGACAGTTGGGGAGCTTGCAAATTGTTCTGATGATGAATTGGATGCCATTTTTTATATCGGGACAGGAAAAATTAAAATAATTAGGGATGTGGTCTATCAAGCTATCTGGATGTAGATGCGACTTGACCATCTGCTTTGACCATTTGTGAATATCGCCTTTGTGTCGAAAGTGACGGTTCGAAAAACTTGGAACCGGACATTCCAGCAGGACGCACCGACAGCCATTTTAGAAAATTGCCAAGGTCCGCAAAGGCACCGAGAAAATGACGGTCAAGATCTAAACTTAAGCGGACGTTATATGGTAAATTTCACCAGCATCTGGATGACCGCTTTGTGGTGCATTGGCTAGTCGGTCACTTTGTGCCAGATGTGGACGGTCATCGTTACCATCCAAATCGGCCAACGCTGATCGTCCATTCCGGAAGGGACAACATTGAACTTTTTGGCTCATGCACTACTTGCAGGTGATTCTCCTGCCTTGATCGTGGGCGGGGTCACCGGGGATTGGATTAAGGGCTACTTGCCTGGAGTATTGCCGGACGATCTGGCAAAAGGAGTTGCCCTACATCGCGCCATTGATAGCTATGCGGAATCGCATCCAGCATTTCAGCGGAGCCGATCACGAGTCTCTGTGGACCGCAGACGATATTCCGGCGTACTCGTTGATGTGTTCTACGATCATCTGCTGGCGCAAAACTGGACCAAAATACATCATCAGCCATTGAATGAGTATTGTGAAGCTGTCTATCGATCGATCGAAGACAGGCTTGACGAGCTTCCCATCTCCTCGCATCCTGGGTTGATACTGATGGCGAAGGAGGATTGGCTGACGAGCTACGCACAGATTGAAGGCATCGCTGACGTATTGGCGCGAATGTCGCGCCGAGCCCGGCAACCCAATCCACTAGCGAATGGAGAACAGGAGTTTCTTGCTGACGTTGATGGATTTACAAGCGATTTCTATGAATGGCTCGACGACACGAAAAAGTTCTGTCAGCTGTGGCAGGTCGAATAGAACGAAAGGCGCAGGCCCCTTTGTATCGAGGGCTGTGCGTTATGACAGGCAGCTTTCGGGCATCGAGTTTGATACTATGAAGCTCTGCTTCGTGCCATTTGCCGATTGTCGAGGTGTGAAATAGGCAGCCGTAATGCGGTCGCTCGCGACCGACAACAGTGTGCTAGTTGCGAGGATATCGCTAAAGTAATTGAAAGAATTGTGCGCGCAGAATAAAGGGAACGTCAAAAAGTAACAGCCGAGTCCAAATGAACAAAATCTGCAGTTAAAGGAGACAATTTATTATGAGGATTTCAATTTATTTTCTGAGTTTAGCATTGGTATCAGTATTAGCCGGTTTTAATGTCTATGCCGCCGACCAGTCAATTTGTCAAGCCGGCGCAAACGTTTTACTGCATGACAATGGGTCACTAAAAGCATGTCAACTTGAAAAAAATTATGATGCGAATAATATCCAATGTAAAAGCAATAATCCGGTCAGTTTCTATGACAACGGCAACCTGGAATCGTGCGTGCTCTCCAAGCCGGCTGCCATAGACATGAATACATGCAAGGAAGATGGCCTGATGTCATTTTACCTCGATGGCAAGCTGAAATCATGCGTTAAACCGGATAACTAAAAGGAGGATTAATCACCCCGAAATGGCGGTTCCGATGATCAACGGGATGCTATTTTCGGTTTCACCAGGCGTCTCTTGCCGTTGCGAAAGTGGAGTAGGATGGCACCCGAAAGAATGAAGAGGTCGAGGTCGCGAACTGCTCGCTAACGCCGTTCAACCCGCCGTTTGAGTGGGTCGGCGCAAAAGCGCGCCGCCCCTCAACTCAACGTTGAACTTCCGCTTCTGGGAAAATCGAAGTTCTGCAATGTGTCGTTTGCTGAACTTGGTGAATGGCGGCTTTCGGGAAGCGTAAAATCAAAGCCGATTGGCTGCTGTGGGTCGGCTGCTGCCGGTCGTGGAAGTCAGCTCTGTGAAGCGACCGTTCAGGTCGAACCCTGACTGTCCAGTATATTGGGGTTGTTATACGGACGCCGGCACACGGGAAGCCAACGGGAGGGCATTGTGCTGGGGCGCTATTTAGCCGGGGGAAACTCCATGGCGGCCATTTCACGCAACGCAGCCTCTTCGCGAAGGAAAGTGTCCACCGCCTTGGGATCGAATTGGCTACCGGCCATGCGAAGGATTTCCGCCTTGGCGGTGTCAAAGGGTAGCGCCTTGCGGTAGGGACGATCGAAGGTCATGGCGTCGAGGGTGTCGATGACGGCGAAGAGCCTTGCTGCCAGGGGAATTTCCTCACCCTTGAGTCCTGCCGGGTAGCCTGAGCCATCGAAACGTTCCTCGTGACATAGAACGATGTCCGCAGCCATGGAGAGGAAAGGTAGCTTCTGCAGGAGGAGATAACCATTGCGCGGATGCTCCCGCATAATGTGCCATTCCTTATCCGACAAGGGTCCTGGATTCAGGAGCACGGCATCCGGCACCCCGATCTTCCCGATGTCGTGGAGCAGACTGCCCCAGTAGACTTCCCGGAGATCGCTTACCCTTTTATAGTGATGCGCTGCCAAGAGCAGCGTATGCGTCGCGACCCGCTTGGAATGAAGTCCGGTTTCCCGCTCTCTCAAGTCCAGAGCTTCGGCGAGGGATTCGACGAACATTTCATAAGGGTCGTTTTCCAGACCGCCGAGGCGCTTGCGGGAATCCAGGAGGCAATGCTCACAGGTGTGACGATCGAGTAAGCGGACATATTGCCGGTCGTGAGAAGCCGTGCCGCATTCGGCGCAGACGGCAGCGAAGCCGGCAGGCGCCAACGTGGGAGAAGCATGTCTTTCCATCGCGATCCTACTGCCCATAGAGTTTCCAGGTTCCTATTGGACTCGGCCCTCCGCACGAAGTCAAATTCGATCCGGAACTGACCGGTTGAATCCGCAGCCATAAGCAGGCATTCGAAGTCCAAAGGCACTGTTTGGATCAGACGAAAGAAGCAAACTTCATCAGTCTGTACTATTATGAATATGCTGACCGACAAATTTGTGGCGCTGTCAATGAATCACGCACTTATCGTGAACTTGCCTGCATCGCGATTTTAATAGTACAGACCGGTGGGTCTGTTGAATAACTGTTATTCCATTTCCATTTCAAAAGTAAAACAATTGTAGGTCGGGCTATGCCCGACAACCTGATCCGGCGGGCATAGCCCGCCCTACGAAAATACACGCTTGATCGGGAATTGGAATTAGGCATATCAAGGTCACCCGAGGAGCACGCCGTGTACGAGTCTATGCACCAAGCACCACTATCCCGCGCAAAGTTCGCGCGGCGCCTTCTGGGTCATTCGCTGGTGGCCTTGGGTTTAATTGCCGGGTCACTCGCCTTCGGAATGCTCGGTTACGTGGTCTTCGAGCATCTCTCGTGGATCGACGCGTTTCTCAATTCATCCATGCTTCTAGGCGGCATGGGGCCGGTCAACATGCCACAGACTGCCGCGGGTAAGCTCTTCGCCGGGCTTTACGCGCTCTATGCGGGGCTGGCCTTCATTGTCACTGCCGCGCTTCTCTTCACGCCAACACTTCATCGCCTGCTGCACCGGTTTCACTGGGGCGAGAAGGTCTAAAGATCCCATGCACAGGATGTGCCCAAGTAAATTGACTTCGACAACAAGTTTTATATTACAAATATCTCGGACAGTCTGTTGATGACCTATCGCAAAAAGAAAGGGTTGCCAAAATGAGTAAAAAAATTCGACCATATAAAAATAGGTTCTTGCAAAGGCATGCAGTTGCCATTGCATGTGTATTTACTCTCAATGGGTTGTTGTCTGCTGATGTTAGCGCAGCCCCAGAGGAGGTACAGGTCTATCTTGACGATTTTGCGGAAGTTGGGAAACCTGGCCTTGATCTGCATACAAATTATGTACCGTCTGGTCAACAGTCGACGAATCATCAATTCCGTGTCACACCTGAGTTTAGTTATGGCATCAATACCAATTGGGAGGCGGCCGCATACTGGCTGACTGTCAAGGATCCAGGCGGATCACCTCAAACGGATGGCATGAAGCTTCGCACCAGATGGAGACCCAAAGCACCTTCAGCGGATTCACCTTTTTATTGGGCGGT
>PLBS01000115.1:0-199 GCA_003134595.1 Gallionella sp.
TGCTCCACCCCGCGTCAGCGAAGACCGCCACTATAGCAAAGCATCACAGCCTCGTCAAATACTATATGCGTTTTTTATTTTCCCCAGCATGACTGAAGTAACACTCCGCCTGACTACCCGCGTTGTGCGTGCGTCGCGCAACGTTATAATCGCCATCCAATGAAACAGCAGATAATACCCATGGGCGCCTCTAAAAATT
>PLBS01000115.1:223-9419 GCA_003134595.1 Gallionella sp.
GAAATCTGGATTTTTAGAGGTGGCCATGACCATTACTGACTGGATCGGCAGTACCGCTGCTACACTTACCACCACAGCCTTCATGCCGCAGGCTTGGAAAGTATGGCGCACCCGCCATACCGCTGACATCTCATTGGGTATGTACATCCTGTTCACGACCGGAGTCGCGTTGTGGCTGGCCTACGGTATCCTGCTCGAATCATGGCCGATCATCATCGCCAACTCTGTCACGCTGTTATTGGCGGGGGCCGTGTTGGTAATGAAAATCAAATTCGGTTAAAGCACGAACACATCATGAACCAAATCCCCGAAATCAAACCCGATCAATCCGTCGAACTGCTCAAAGAGCTGCATATCCTGACGCGCGACGGCAAGCTCAATCAGGATAGCCGGCGCAAGCTGAAGCAGGTGTATCACTTGTTTCATTTCATCGAGCCGTTGCTGGATGAAGTACTCGCCGCCAAGCAAAACATTACGCTGGCGGATCACGGCGCGGGCAAATCCTACCTGGGTTTCATCATCTACGATTTATTCCTGAAGGCGCGCGAGACTGAACATATTTCTGGGCATATTTACGGCATCGAAACCCGCGAGGAATTGGTCTGCAAATCGCAAGGGTTGGCGGCCAAGCTGGGCTTTGCGCGCATGTCGTTTCTGAATCTGTCGGTGGAAGAATCCATTCACTCGCCGCAACTGCCCGAGCAAATCGATGTGGTCACCGCACTGCACGCCTGCGACACCGCTACCGACGATGCGATCAAATTCGCTCTACACAAACAGGCTAAATTCATTGTGCTGGTACCGTGCTGCCAGGCCGAAGTCGCGGCAGTGTTGAACAAAAACAAAAACCAGTCATTTGGCAAAACGCCGCTCTCTGAAATCTGGCGGCATCCGATCCATGCCCGCGAATTCGGCAGCCACCTCACTAACGTGCTGCGCTGCTTGCAACTGGAAGCGCATGGCTATCAGGTGACGGTGACGGAGCTGGTCGGCTGGGAACATTCGATGAAGAACGAATTGATCATCGCCAGTCGCAAGGGTACGCCGAGAAAGAATGCACAAGAGAGGCTGGAGCAAATTTTGCGCGAGTTGAATCTGGAAGAATTGCGCAATAGGTTTATCTATTAGCGTGTTGCAACAGCGCCCACTCAACGTGTTCCCGCACCAGCTCTGATTCATGCTTGGCACGGAGCTTCAGTGCGGCTATCACTGCAGCACTCTTAGCCGCATTACCCAACGCCACGGCAATATTGCGCAGCCATTGTTCGTGGCCGAGGCGATAGATGGCGCTGCCCGCGAGCCTGGTTTTGAACTCGGCTTCATCCCACGCGAACAACTCCGCCAGCGACACATCATCCAACCCGTGCCGCACTGCGAAATCCGGCTCGACTGTGGTTTGCGCATAACCATTCCACGGGCACACCAACTGGCAGTCGTCGCAGCCGTAAATGCGATTGCCGATCAGTGGGCGCAGCTCGACCGGGATGCTGCCCTTGAGTTCGATGGTGAGATAGGAAATACAGCGGCGCGCATCCAGCCGATACGGCGCGATGATCGCCTGCGTCGGACATATCTCGATGCAGCGTGTGCAGGTTCCGCAGTGTTCCTGCTGCGGTGCATCTATCGGCAGCGACAGGTTCAGGTAAATTTCGCCGAGAAAAAACCATGAGCCGTGTTCGCGCGATAGCAGCAGGGTGTGTTTGCCGCGCCAGCCCAATCCGGCTTTGCGCGCCAGTTCCACTTCCATCACCGGTGCGCTGTCGGTGAAGACGCGCCCGTCGAACTCGGCGACTTCAGCACGAATTCTCTCGGCCAGTTTCGCCAGGCGATTGCGCAGCACCTTGTGATAATCGCGCCCCAGGGCATAGCGCGAAATAAAAGCGCGTTCGCCCTCTGCCAGCACCTGCCAACTGTCGCGTGCCTGTGGCGGTAAATAGTCCATGCGCAGCGAAATCACGCGCAGCGTGCCGGGCAATAGTTCCGCAGGACGGCTGCGTTTGGTGCCGTGATTTGCCATATAATCCAGCTCGCCGTGCCAGCCGAGTGACAGCCACTCCAACAGGCCGTTTTCCGCCGCAGTCAGATCGGTGTCGCTGATGCCCACGGCCTGAAAGCCAAGCTCATATGCCCACTCGCGTATCCGGGCGGCAAGCGCGGTGAAATTGACCAGATGAGGATTTCCGTTTTGCATAGCCACGATGATAGCCGAATCAGCCTGCGGACATGGCAAAGTTGCCGCCCCTGATGATGGAGCCCGCCATGCCCGCCCCCCACCCTAACCCTCCCCCGCAAGCGGGAGAGGGGACGAACGATCGCTGCGCGAGTCTCTCATTCTTTCTTGCCGATGAAAGAGCGACCGTCGCGCTGGCGCAGCGCCTCGCGGCAGGCCTCAAACCCGGCATGGTGATCTATCTGCACGGCGATCTGGGTGCGGGGAAAACTACCCTGGTGCGCGGTATACTGAGTGCGCTGGGTTATACAGGACGTGTAAAAAGTCCCACCTATACACTGGTTGAACCGTACTATATCGCGGGTTTAGAATTTCGCCACTTCGATCTGTATCGTCTGCACGATGAGGATGAATGGGAAGCAGCCGGATTCCGCGATGAGTTTGACGGGCACAATATATTTTTCATCGAATGGCCGGAACACGCATTGGGATTGATTCCGCAAGCCGACGTAAAAATCGACTTTGAAATTCTGGCGCAGGGCCGCAATGTCGCGATCCAGGCCGACACACCAACAGGACGAGAATGCTTAAAGCAATTTTAAAACTCGTTACATTATCGTTTTTTCTCTGGCTGCCACAGGGGCACGCCGCCATCGCCATCAGTTCGGCGCGCGTCTGGCCGGCGCAAGATTACACACGCCTGACGCTCGAATCCAAACAGGCCATCCGCCACAACATGTTCAATTTGAGCAATCCAGAACGCCTGGTAATCGACTTGGAAGAAGTTGAACTCGGCAACGCGCTTAACGACCTGGACAAGCTGATCCGCAACGACGATCCCTACATCAAGAGCGTGCGCGTGGGGCGTTTCAAACCCGGCGTGGTGCGCCTGGTGCTGGACCTAAAAAGCGAAGTCAAGCCGCAACTCTTCGTCCTCAAGCCGGTCGCTGAATACGGCTATCGCCTGGTGCTGGACGTATATCCAGCCCATCCGCTTGACCCGCTGATGGCACTACTCGAACCACCCAAAGTCGGCATTCCAGAAGCATCTGTCACACCCGGCGCAATTGAACAACCCGCAGAAAGAACCCTTGCCGACGAAAAGCTTTTGTCCGGGCACCCGGAAGACAAGCTGAAACTCGCGCAGAGTTTGAATATCGATCGTGACTTGATTATCGACAACAGCAATCAGCCAGCTCCCGCCGCAGCCGCCACACCCAATTTTCCTGAGTTTCGCGCGCGCACTCTGATCATCGCGATCGATGCCGGACATGGTGGCGAAGACCCAGGTGCACGGGGAAGGTATGGCTCTCGCGAGAAGAACGTGACACTGGCGATTGCGCGCCAGGTAAAAGCATTGGTTGATGCTGTGCCGAATATGCGCGGCATACTGATTCGCGACGGCGATTACTTCATCCCGCTGCTTGGGCGCGTCGCCAAAGCACGCAAGGTGAACGCGGATTTATTCATCTCCATCCATGCAGATGCCTTCATCAAACCGAATGCGCGTGGTTCTTCGGTATTTGCCTTGTCCGAACACGGCGCGACCAGCACCGCCGCACGCTGGTTAGCAAAAAAGGAAAACGAAGCAGACTTGATCGGGGGCGTGAACATCGCAGTAAAAGACCCCTACCTCGCGCGCACCCTGCTCGACCTCTCACAGACCGCCACCATCACCGACAGCATGAAGCTCGCCAAGCATGTACTGAATGAACTGGGCGGCATCAACGACTTGCATCGCGGACGTGTCGAACAGGCAGGATTCGCCGTGCTGAAATCACCGGACATCCCGTCCATCCTGGTTGAAACCGCTTTCATCAGCAACCCCAGCGAAGAGCGTCGCTTGAATGACAGAAACTATCAGATGAAAATCGCCAATGCGATTCTGGGTGGCATCAAACGCTATTTCGCACAGAATCCGGCATTGTCAAAACCAAAAATCGCGCAGATCAATTAGGGAAGCGCCGAATAAGTCCGTTCGTGGTGAGTGTTTTCCGTTCGCACCTTCGATACACCGCGCTGCGCGCGGCACTCAGGACGAACGGAAAATGTATCGAACCATAATTGGGACTTATTCGGCGCTTCCTTAGCTATAAAGAGCATTATTCGGATCCAGATTGCGCCCCATCTCCGTTGCTTTTGCCCAAGCCATTCCATCCCCTAACGGCTTCAGATGCTGCGCCACCGCAAGGAAGGCGACGCTGTCCTCACGCGCAAAATAAATACGCAACAACTTCAGGTAAGCCTGCGGATTTTTCGGATTGATCTTAAGGGCTTCTCTCAATACCTCCTCAGCAAGTTTGTCGTGTCCAAATCGCAGATAAATGTCCGCTTCCTCAAGCATCTCATATTCAGGCGGCAAAATAGACTGGGATTTCTTTTCGCCTTGAGCGGAAGTTTTAATTGTTCGCTCATTCACTGGCAAAGCCGTTTGTGCAATGGCAGGCGGCTCTATCAATTCAGGGTCGTGCACATCGCTTAAATCATGGAATGAGCCGCGCTTCCACTGCTGCGCAGTCCTATATCTGCGATACCAGACGAAACCCGGCACGGCAAGCAACACCAAGCCCAGCCCTATCGCCGGCTTTATCCAACTCATATTAAGCAGCTCGACCCGACTATTCTCTTCCTTGCTCGCTTGCCGAAGAGCTGGCGCAACAATTATCGGCTTGGGCTGCTCATTGCCAACCCCAAGCACGCTGCTGACCCCAGGCACACTGCTAACCCCAGGCAAGCTGCCAACCTCTGAACTCTGTGCAGGCACACCAGAAGGAGCAACACGCGAATTGGACGGGTTCGGCGAAACATCCAACTGGCTTTGCTGCGCCTTGATCATCTGTTCCATTTCGGCGATCTGCGCGTTCAACACACTGAGCGTTTTTTCTTTCGCGATCGAATCCTGTTGCAGTGCCTCGCCAATTTTTGTCGAGTTGCCTGGCCGAACTGGCTCGTTTCCGGGAATGGATAGCGTCATCGAAAGAGACAAGGAAAGCTTGTCGGATGGCTTGATCTTCTTTTTACCGCTTACGCTACGCACACCCGGATTTTTGATTGCGGCGGGCTTCGTCTCTCCAGGCTTGGGTACGGCCACGCTCCCGGAATTTGGCTGCTTGGGCTTTGCTCCTTCAGGGCGCTGTGGATTTTCCGCTTGCTCGGCAGATACCGGCGGGATCAGCGCAATCTGCACCCTGTGCAACTCGCCCGGATTGCTGTTCGCTTGAATATCGTCCAGCCCTGAAGCGTTTGCATTGGCCACAAACAAAACAGCCACGGATAACAACCATAGCTGCACTGCATTCCCCGCGTAGTGAATTGCCTCAACTTTCATCAACGGCAGTCATCTTTCTGTTTAAGTTGGACGCGGCTATTCTAGCCGCATTTGCTGCGCTAAGCCTATCAGGCAGGAAATACACCCGTCGAAAGATAGCGGTCGCCGCGATCGCACACAATGAACACAATCACTGCATTTTCGACTTGCTGTGAGATACGCAACGCAACGCTCAACGCACCGCCGGAAGAAATGCCGCAGAAGATGCCTTCCTCGCGCGCCAAACGGCGCGTCATTTCTTCAGCGTCCGCCTGGTTCACATATTCCAGACTATCCACATTTTTGCCGTTGTAAATTTTCGGCAAATAGGCCTGCGGCCATTTTCGAATACCGGGAATCTGTGCGCCCTCTTCCGGCTGCACGCCGATGATCTGAATGTCGGGATTCTGTTCCTTGAAAAACCGCGAGCAACCCATGATGGTACCGGTGGTGCCCATGCTGCTTATGAAATGCGTGAGTTTGCCATCCGTATCGCGCCAGATTTCCGGTGCTGTTCCTTCATAGTGCGCCAGCGGATTATCCGGATTGGCGAATTGATCGAGGATGAAACCGTTGCCCTCGTCGCGAAGCTTTTCCGCCGTGTCGCGCGCCAGCTCCATGCTGCCTTCTTTCGCGGTCAGCACCAGTTCCGCGCCAAATGCACCCATGGTCTGGCGACGCTCCATGCTCTGGTTTTCCGGCATCACCAATATCATGCGATAGCCGCGCATCGCCGCCGCCATGGCCAGCGCGATACCGGTGTTACCGCTGGTCGCCTCAATCAACGTATCTCCCGGCTTGATCTCGCCGCGCTGTTCGGCACGCGTAATCATGAAAAGCGCGGGCCTGTCCTTCACCGAACCGGCAGGATTATTGCCTTCCAGCTTGGCCAGCAGCACATTGCTGGTATTGCCCGGAATGCGCTTGAGTTGCACCAGCGGTGTGTTACCGACGAAATTTTCTATGGATGGGTACACGTATATTCTCTAATTAACTAAGCAACCGTATCTATACCGCCGCCTTAAGCATCTGCTCCACATACCTTGCCACGCCCTGCTCCACGCTCAGAAACGGTTCAGAATAGCCGCTGTCGCGCAGCGCGCCTATGTCGGCCTGGGTATAACTTTGATACTTGCCGCGCAGTTGCTCTGGGAATGGGATGTAACTGATTAGCCCTTGTTGTTGCAACTCGGCAAAGCTTAACGCGGGCTTGCCCTCTGCATTACGCAGAGTGTTAATGGTCGCCACAGCCACGTCGTTGAAACTTTGCGCTTGTCCGGTGCCCAAATTGAAGATGCCGGATTTGTGTGGATGGTCCAGGAAATACATGTTCACTTTTATCACGTCTTCAATCGAGACGAAATCGCGCAGTTGCCCGCCGTTGGCATAGCCGTCGCAGCCTTCGAACAGTTTCACTTTGCCTTCGGCGCGATACTGGTTGAAGAAGTGATAGGCAACTGAGGCCATGCGCCCCTTGTGCGCTTCGTGCGAACCGTACACGTTGAAGTAACGCAGCCCGACAATCTGCGCACTGCGCTTTTGCCAGCGGCGACGCACGATCTGGTCGAACAGAAATTTGGAATAGGCATATACGTTTAACGGAGCTTCGCATTCGCGGCTTTCCTTGAACACGCTGCCACCACCGTACACCGATGCGGACGAGGCATACAAATAAGGCACTTCTTCATTCTGGCAGTAGTTCAGCAACTCCAGGGTGTACTGGTAATTGTTCTCCATCATGTAGCGGCCATCGGTTTCCA
The DNA here is from genome assembly GCA_003134595.1 of Gallionella sp. Lineage (GTDB taxonomy): Bacteria > Pseudomonadota > Gammaproteobacteria > Burkholderiales > Gallionellaceae > Gallionella. Next base: position 7,461 of record PLBS01000115.1, read on the forward strand.
TGGTGTCCGAACACGCGCCCTGATGCAGCACCACAGCGACCAACCCATCGAAAAAACCATCCTGCAATTTTTCCAGGAAGTCTTCTTTGTCGAGATAATCGGCGATTTCGCAATCCACCAGATTCTTGAATTTGTCAGCGTTCTTAAGATTGTCCACCGCGATGATGTTATTCTCGCCGCGCTCATTAAGCGCTTTGACCAAGTTGGAACCGATAAATCCGGCCGCGCCGGTGACAATGTAATACATAGTTTCTCCTTTTTAACGACCGTAGGGGCACGGCGCGTCGTGCGGGTGCCCGAACAAAAGCTTCTCGTGCCCCTACAAACCCATATCCTGAATAATCTCATCGCGGCTGACCACCGCCGTCCCCAGCTTGCCGACCACGATGCCCGCTGCACGATTGGCGATGCGCATGGCATCGGGCAAATTCGCGCCGCTCGCCAACATCACCGCCAGTGTGGCGATCACGGTGTCGCCCGCACCGCTGACATCGAACACTTCACGGGTGTGGGTCGGTTCGTGCTGCACTTCGTTAGCGCGAAACAGACTCATGCCGTCTTCGCTACGCGTGACCAGAAGCGCGTCAAGTTGTAATTCGGTGCGCAGTTTCTCTGCTTTTGTGCTGAGTTCGGCTTCGGTTTTCCAACTGCCCACCACTTCTCGAAACTCGCTGCGATTCGGTGTAAGCAAGGTTGCGCCGCGATAACGCGCGTAATCATCGCCCTTGGGATCGACCAACACCGGTTTGTCCGCGACGCGCGCCAGCCGAATCATTTCGGCAATATGCGTCAATCCTCCTTTGCCATAATCGGACAGGATCACTGCATCAGCCAGCGGCAACTGCACGCGAAAATCTTCAAGTGCGGCGTGCAGCACCTCGTGGCTGGGCGGCGTTTCAAAATCAATACGTAGCAACTGCTGGTGGCGCGCGATGGCGCGCAACTTGATGATGGTGGAAATGGTGTCATCGCGATGCAGCAACGCAACGAGGTTGCTGTGCTCATTGAGTAACCTCTCCAGGCACGCACCCGCTTCGTCGTTTCCGACCACCGACAGCAGCGTAGCTTGCGCACCGAGTGCGGCGATGTTGCGCGCCACGTTGGCTGCGCCACCGGGACGCTCTTCGACACGTTCGACTTTGAGCACCGGCACCGGAGCTTCCGGCGAGATGCGGTTAACATCGCCAAACCAGTAGCGATCCAGCATCACATCGCCGACCACTAATATTTTTGTCCCATCAAATTTTGGTAACGCGGTCATATCCACCCTGCGCTTTTCTGATTCATCCCGGTTCTCCCCCGTTTTTCCGGCTCATACCAATCTCCTGATTGATATCGAGCAAGGCCTGCAACGGATCCGCCGCCTGGGTGATCGGGCGACCGATCACCAGATAGCTGGAACCGGCTTGCATAGCGGCTTTTGGACTCATCACCCGCGACTGGTCATCGAGGCTGGCATGTGCAGGCCGGATACCCGGAGTCACCAAACAAAATTCATTGCCGCAATGTTTACGCAACAGCACAGCTTCCTGCGCTGAACACACTACACCATCCAAGCCGCTGTCGCGCGCCATAGTCGCCAAGCGCAACACCATCTCGGCGGGTGTGGCATTGATACCAAGGTCAACGAGATCTTCCTGCGCCATGCTGGTGAGCATGGTGACAGCGATCAGCTTGGGACGCTGTGCACTGCTAACAATCGCCTCGCGCGCCGCCACCAGCATCTTGCGTCCACCCAGCGCATGCACGTTGACCATCCACACCCCCAAACTGGCAGCTGCTTTGCAGGCTTGCGCGGTGGTACTGGGAATATCGTGAAATTTCAGATCGAGAAAAACCTCAAAGCCGCGCTGCATGAGTTCTTCCAACAAGGCCGGGCCAGTGGCAGTGAATAGCTCCTTGCCTACTTTCAACCGACACAACGATGGCTCCAGTCTGTCGGCCAACGCCAGCGCGGGC
>PLBS01000097.1 GCA_003134595.1 Gallionella sp.
GTGGCGGTATCGATATCCACCTGGTCGAAGCAAATCTGTTTCGCGCCCTTGCCCGCCACGTCGGCGAAGCTGATGGTTTTCACGTTGAGATGACGCAACGCGAGGTTGTCCATGTCGTGCGGCTTGTGGCTTTCCAGCACGTAGGATTGCAGCAGCGTGTCCTCATGAATGCCCGCTAGCGCGATGCCGTGATTGGCGAAAATATGCATGTCGTATTTGAGGTTCTGCCCGAGCTTGTGGTGCCGCGTGCTTTCCAGCCAGGGCTTGAGTTTGGCGAGGGTATGCGTGCGATCGAGCTGATCCGGCGCGCCGGGATAGATATGCGCCAACGGCAGATAAGCTGCCTGGTGCGGCGTGATGGCGAACGACATGCCGACCAGTTGCGCGTTCATCATATCCAGCCCGGTGGTCTCGGTATCCACACAGACCAGGTCGGCGGCGAGTATTTTTTCCAGCCATGTGGCTAGCTGCGCTTCGGTCAGTATCGTTTCGTAATGCGCGCTGTCGGTGCGGGTGGGTTCAGTGCTTTGTTCCCTCTCCCCCCGGGGGAGGGTTAGGTAACCAATGACTTGGCTGTCGTTGTTGGACAGCCTAGTCAGATGGCTAGTAGTTCCATCAGAGGGGGTGGACTCTGGGCGCGCTCTACCCCCACCCCAGCCCTCCCCCTGCAAGGGGGAGGGAGTTTGTTGCGGAGAGTTCAACTCGCGCAGCCAACTCTTAAACTCGAACCGCTCGAACAAACTGCGCAGTTGCTCCTTGTCTGGCGCTGGCGGGATCAGTTCACTATAAGCTTGCGGCAATTCCACATCGCACTTCACCGTGATCAAGCGGCGCGCTTGCGGCAGCCAGTCCAGCGCCTTGCGCAGATTCTCGCCGACCACGCCGCCGATCTCGCCGGCGTGCTGCATCACGTTGTCCAGCGTGCCGTACTGGGCGAGCCACTTCACGGCAGTCTTCGGGCCAACCTTCTCCACACCCGGCACGTTGTCCACCGTGTCGCCGGTCAGCGTCAGGTAGTCCACGATACGCTCCGGCGGCACGCCGAATTTGGCGTTCACACCGGCAATATCGAGTGTCTCGTTGCTCATGGTGTTGATCAGGGTCACGCGCTCATTCACCAGTTGCGCGAGGTCTTTGTCGCCGGTGGCAATGACGCAACGCACGCCGTCCCTAGCTTGCTGCGCCAGCGTTCCGATCACATCGTCCGCCTCTACGCCTTCCAGCATCAGCAAGTTCCAGCCGGACGCTGCAATAGCCTGATGCAGCGGTGCTATCTGCTGCGCGAGGTCGGCTGGCATGGAGGGTCGATGCGCCTTGTATTCGGGATACCAGTCGTCCCGGAAGGTTTTACCTTTTGCGTCGAATACACACAGGCTATAATCTGCCGGGTAATCATTGCGCAGTTTGCGCAACATGTTGAGCACGCCGTAGATCGCGCCGGTGGGTTCGCCGTGGCGGTTGCGCAAATCCGGCATGGCATGGAACGCGCGGTACAGGAACGACGAGCCGTCAACTAACAGTAATGTCTTCATTATTTTTTGACTAATTTATTTTTCTGGGGAAAGCTGCATGAACATACCGTCCAAACTGCCCACCTCCGTGGTACCGGAAGCGTGGAATTCCAAAGAGGCCTGGCGCGTGTTCGGCATTATGTCAGAGTTTGTTTCTGCCACCGAACGGCTTAACCAGATACATCCNNGCCGCCAACAAGGGCGCGTTCTACGGCAAATCGCCCAGCGTCGGGCTGAACATCCAGCTGCCGCACGAGCAGGTAGGCAACGCCTACCAGAACATCAGCCAGACCTTCCAGCATTTCTTCGCGCGCAAAGTCATGTTCGTGAAATTCGCCAGCGCTTACGTCGTCATGCCGGGCGGTTTCGGCACGCTGGACGAACTGATGGAAGCACTCACCTTGGTACAAACCGGCAAGACACGGCGCATCCCAATCATTTTAGTGGGCAAGCAATTTTGGGGCGGCATGCTGGACTGGTTCCGCACCGCACTGATAGATGAAAAAGTCATCAGCCCGGAGGATATGGATTTGATTCAACTCATCGACGAACCCGAAGCCGTGGTCAGCGCGATTTTCAAACACTATGAAACGCGTGGATTCGAGCCTTCCGATGCGGACCGCGAGAAGCAGCTTTATTTGTAATACAGGCCTGCAAGATCGTCAGCATGAAACGTCCCCGCGGCTGGAGTACCGGCTGAGCCATGCAGGGGCGGTCTGGTACCAATTTTGGCAGCAACTCGCGCAGACTCCCCGCGCATCGGCTAAAATGCATCCATTCCAATTCCCCATTCCAAATTCATGGCAACCACTCCGATGCGCCTCCTATCATTGTTGCTGCTGAGCGGTTTTTCTCTTACCGCATTCGCCGCAAAGCCGGTTCCCGGCAATCTCGAACCTCTGCCTCCGCCCCCCGCAATGGATGGCGCTTCTGTCGATGAGCCGGAGGTGACGATCACCAAACAGACCGAGCAAACCGTCGAGGAATTTCGCGCGGGCGGCAGGCTGTACATGATCAAGATCACGCCCAAGGTCGGTGCGCCTTATTACATGGTGGATGACCGCGGCGACGGCAAATTCTCGCGCCAGGAAAGCCTGGATTCCGGCGTGCGTCCGCCGCGCTGGATAATTCACCGCTTTTAAAACATGGCGGTTTTCACTAGCGTATCCGAGGCGGAACTCACTGCCTGGCTGGGCGATTATTCCTTGGGCCAATTGCTGGAATTGCAGGGCATCGCATCCGGTATCGAGAACACCAACTATTTCGTCACCACCAGCAATGGCCGCTTCGTACTCACGCTGTTCGAAATACTCAGCGCCGACGAATTGCCGTTCTATCTGAATTTGATGGCGCATCTGGCACGCCACGGCATTCCCTGCCCCAATCCGGTGGCGAATCGCGCCAATCAATTTTTGGGAACGCTCAATGGCAAGCCCGCCTGCATCGTCAGCCGTTTGAGCGGCAAGTCCACGACCACGCCGAGCAGCGCGCAGTGTGCCGCCATCGGCGCGATGCTCGGGCAGATGCACATTGCCGGACAAAGTTTCTCGCAGATCATGCCTAACCCGCGCGGCGAGACATGGCGCGCGGCAACGGCTCCACAGGTGCGGCCATTCCTGGATGCGCAGCAAGCGGCGTTACTGGAGAGCGAAATCGCGCTACAGGCACAACAAAATTGGACGTCCTTGCCGCAAGGCGTGATCCATGCCGACCTGTTCCGTGACAATGTGCTGCTTGAAGAAAATCGCGTCGGCGGCCTGATCGATTTTTATTTCGCCTGCAGCGATGCGCTGTTGTATGACGTGGCGATCACCGTGAATGATTGGTGCACGCATACCGACGGCACGCTGGATGCGGCAAAAACACAAACTTTCCTGTGCGCTTACCATGCGGTGCGTCCGCTGCTGGAGAGCGAACGTAGTGCCTGGCCGCTGCTGCTGCGCGTCGCCGCACTGCGTTTCTGGCTGTCACGCTTGTTCGACATGTATCTGCCGCGCGACGGCGAATTGATTCATGCGCATGACCCGCGCCACTTTGAGCGCATTCTGAAAAATCACATCGCAGCAGCACAAATCGTCTGGCTGTAAAGGGCGCCTCTAAAGGAGAAATGATGGAACCGCAACGCTTAAAAGCCGGACGAGGCTGGGAATGGATCAAGCAGGGCTACGCGCTGTTCATGAAAGCACCGTTGCTATGGATCGTATTGTTGTTTATTTGCGTGATCGCAGCGGTGGGATTATCCAGCGTGCCCATTGTAGGCGAGCCATTGGTGAGCCTGCTGATGCCGGCAATATTGGTTGGACTGATGGCCGGATGCCGCGCGCTCAGCCAGGACGAAGAACTGGAACTGGCGCATTTGTTCAGCGGTTTCAAACAACACACCTCGCAATTGGTTACGCTGGGTGGTATTTCGCTGGTCGGACAACTCCTGATCTTCGGCGTGATGATGATGGTCGGCGGCGCCACACTGGTCGGCATTTTGATGAGCGGCCAACCGGATACCGACCCCAACGTGTTGGTGCAGGCTGCCGCGGGGGCGGGCTTTGCGGTATTGCTGGGCATTGTGCTGTTCAGCCTGCTGATGATGGCGATGCAGTTCGCCCCGATGCTGGTGTTCTTCCGCAATGTCCCGCCGGTGCAGGCGATGAAACTCAGCTTGCGCGCGTTTCTCTACAACGCCCTCCCGATGCTGGTGTACGGCATAACGTTCCTGCTTTTGGCGATACTCGCCACCCTCCCGATGATGCTCGGCTGGCTGGTGTTGTTGCCGCTGGTGTTCACTTCGCTGTATGCCAGCTATTGCGATATTTTTCCGCCAGTGAAAGAAACCAGCAGCACACCACTGGAAGGCGATGTCATTAGCCGCGACGATCAATCACATTTCTAAATTCCCATCACTACGCTCCTACACCGCCGTCAGTTTAGCGTATTCCAACGCCAGCCACTTCACCCCGGCTTTGCGGAAATTTACTTGCACGCGCGCATCCGCGCCGCTGCCTTCGAGGTTGACGATCATGCCTTCGCCAAACTTGGTGTGGAATACCGCTTGGCCGCTGCGCCAACCCAACCCCCCTCGATCCCCCCTTGTCAGGGGAGGAGAATTTGCTTCCCCCCTGACAAGGGGGGATCGAGGGGGGTTGGGGGTTAGTTGGGAAGAAGCAAAAGCATTCCGCTGAGCAATCCTCGGCGTGATCCAATGCAATAAATTGTCCGGCAGCTCGCGCAGAAAACTCGATGCCATGCCGTAACTCACCTGTCCGTGCAGCATGCGGCTTTGCGCGAAGCTGAGATATAGTCTGCGCCGCGCGCGGGTGATCGCCACATACATCAGGCGACGCTCTTCATCCAGCCCGCCATCTTCGCGCTGGCTGTTCTGGTGCGGAAACAAACCCTCTTCCAGTCCGGTGATGAACACGGTGTGAAACTCCAGCCCCTTGGAAGCATGCACAGTCATCAGATGCAGTGCGTCGTCCTGTTCACCCGCCTGATGTTCGCCCGCCTCCAGTGATGCGTGGGTGAGAAACGAGGTCAGGCTGTCGTCCTCGTTCTCATGTACGAACAGTGCGGCCGCGTTGATCAGTTCGTTAAGATTTTCCAGCCGCTCCTCGGCCTCGCGCTTCTTGGCGCCGGTTTCATTCTGGTAATGCGCGATCAGGCCGCTGTGTTCCAACACGTGATCCAATATCTCGGGCAGCGGCAATTCGCGTGTCGCACTGCGCAACGATTCGATCAGCGCCACAAATGCCGACACCTTGCCGCCCGCCCTTGTTGCCGCATCCCAAAGCGTGCCGCCTCGAGACGGTGGGGCGGAGCCCTCTGGTGCGGGAGGGGCGGCTGGGCGGCTATTCCCGCCATCGGCTGGCTGCGCCATAACCAGCGACTTGGCGAGTGTTGTTTGCTCGCCTAGTCGAATGGCTAGTGGTTTTATCAGTAACGTGTCATAGCCGCCGCCGTTCATCTTCGCCGCTTCCTGCAACTGTTCGATGCTGCGCGCGCCTATGCCGCGCGCCGGAAAATTGATGATGCGCAGCAGCGCGTTGTCGTCATCGGTGTTTTCCATCAGGCGCAGGTAGGCCAGCGCGTGTTTGATTTCCTGCCGCTCGAAGAAGCGCAGCCCGCCATACACCCGATACGACAATCCGGCGGAAACCAGCGCGTGTTCCAGCACCCGCGATTGCGCGTTGGAGCGGTACAGCAATGCGATCTCCTTGAGATTGACTCCCTCGGATTTCAACTGCTGAATTTCGCTGACGATGAAACCCGCCTCTTCCACATCCGTCGGAGCCTCATACACGCGCAAAGGCTCGCCGCCGCTCTCCGCCGTCCACAGATTCTTGCCGAGGCGGTTGCGGTTGCGGCTGATCAGCGCGTTGGCGGCGTCGAGGATGTTGCCGTGCGAACGGTAGTTCTGCTCCAGCTTGATGACGGACTCGACATGAAAGTCGCGCGTCAGCTCCTGCATGTTGCCGACATTCGCGCCGCGAAACGCATAGATAGACTGGTCGTCATCACCCACCGCGAACAGCGCGCTGTGCTTGCCCGCCAGCAGTTTCAGCCATTGGTATTGCAACTTGTTGGTGTCCTGAAACTCGTCCACCAGAATGTGCTTGAAGCGTTCCTGATAATGCTCGCGCAACGCCGCATTGCGCGACAACAACTCGTAACAACGCAACAACAATTCGGAAAAATCCACCACGCCTTCGCGCTGACATTGCGCGTCGTATTCGGCAAAAACTTCCACCTTGCGCCGCGTGTACGGATCGTAGGCTTCCACCTCGTTTGCGCGCAGACCCTGCTCCTTGTTAGAGCTAATGAAGTTCTGCATCTCGCGCGGCGGATACTTTTCATCGTCCACGTTCATCACTTTCATCAGCCGTTTGATCGCGGAAAGCTGGTCGCCGCTGTCGAGTATCTGGAAGGTCTGCGGCAGATTTGCCTCGCGGTAATGCGCGCGCAACATGCGGTTACAAAGCCCGTGAAACGTGCCAAACCACAAACCGCGCGTGTTGATGGGCAACATCGCCGACAGACGCGTGAGCATCTCCTTGGCCGCCTTATTGGTGAACGTCACCGCCAGTATGCTGTGCGGACTGACCGCGCCGGTGCTGATCAGATAAGCGATGCGCGTGGTCAGCACGCGCGTCTTGCCGCTGCCCGCTCCGGCCAGGATCAGCGCGGACTGGTGCGGCAGGGTGACAGCTTGACGTTGTTCGGGATTGAGTCCTTTGAGTAGGTCCATTGCAAATAAAACGGGGAAGCAAACTGATAGCCTGCTTCCCCCCCGCTCCTTTCGAAAAGCTTACTTCTTCTTGTTCTCGATCATGTCGTGCATGATCGGCGCGAGAATGATTTCCATCGCATGGCTCATCTTGCCGCCTGGCACCACCAAAGTGTTGGCGCGCGACATGAAGGAGTT
>PLBS01000114.1:0-26168 GCA_003134595.1 Gallionella sp.
GACGAGCAAAAGGAAAAATATCTGCATCGTCTCGCCCATGGCCTGGAAGTGCCTTGTTTTGCGCTGACCGGCCCATTCGCCGGATCGGATGCCGGCGCGATTCCCGATTACGGCGTGGTGTGCTATGGCGAATTTGCCGGGCGGCAGAATGAATTGGGCATCCGCCTGTCTTGGGAGAAACGCTATATCACCTTGGCTCCGGCAGCCACGCTGCTAGGCTTGGCGTTCAAGCTATATGACCCGGAACGCTTGCTCGGTAGCGAAACCAGTCGCGGCATCACCCTTGCCCTGATTCCCACCGATACACCGGGCGTGCAAATCGGCCGCCGTCACTTCCCGTTGAATTCTGCTTTCCTGAACGGCCCGACGCAGGGCAAGGATGTATTCATTCCGATGGATTACATCATCGGCGGCACATCGCGCGTGGGGCAGGGCTGGCGCATGCTGATGGAATGTCTGGCGGCAGGGCGTTCGATCTCATTGCCGGCCAGCAGCACGGGCGGCATGAAGCTGGCTGCGCGCACCTGCGGGGCATATAGCCGGGTGCGCAAACAATTCAAGATGCCGATAGGCAAATTCGAAGGCGTGGAAGAACCGCTGGCACGCATCGGCGCACACACTTACATGGTGGATGCGGCGGGTCGTTTTACCGCATTGGCGGTGGACCTGGGCGAAAAGCCATCGGTGATTTCGGCGATCATCAAATACCACTCCACTGAGCGCTGCCGTATCGTCATTAACGACGCGATGGATGTGCACGGTGGCAAGGGTATCAGCCTCGGGCCGGACAATTATCTGGGACGTTTTTATCAGCAAATGCCGGTCGCCATCACTGTGGAAGGCGCGAATATCCTGACCCGCACGCTGATGATCTTCGGGCAAGGGGCGATACGATCGCATCCTTACGTGCTGAAAGAGGTTGCGGCGGCAAACGATCATGACCGTCAGCGTGCCCTGCATCAGTTCGATGAGGCGCTGTTCGGACACATCACTTTTGCATTGAGCAACGCCGCGCGCAGCCTGGTGTTCGGGCTAACCGGCGGCCGTGGCATAGAAACGCCCGAGGGGGCCGAAACCCATCGCTACTACCAGCAATTGACGCGCTTCTCGGCAGCCTTTGCCTTAAGCGCGGATGTGGCCATGGCGGCGTTGGGTGGTTCACTGAAGCGGCGCGAGAAAATCTCCGCGCGTCTGGGTGACGTGTTGAGCCAGCTGTATTTGTGCTCGGCGGCGCTGAAGCGCTTTGAGGACGACGGCCGCCCCGCCGAGGATTTGCCGTTGCTGCATTGGGCGATGCAGGATGCGCTGTACAAGATCCAGCAGGCATTTGACGGCGTGATTAAAAACTTCCCGAATGCATTGGTGCGTCTGCTATTGAATGTATTGGTTTTCCCGCTGGGGCGGCGTTTGTCACCACCCTCCGATCACATCGGGCATCAGGTCGCCACCCTGTTGATGCAACCCGGCGCGGCGCGGGATCGTTTGACTGCGGGAATATATATTCCGACCGTGCATGGCAAAGATAAAGCTGGCCATGCACGTTTCCCTCACCTCGGCCCCTCGCTTCGCTCTCCCCTCCCGCAGGAGGGAGAGGAGACAAACGAATCGCTACGCGAGTTTTACATTTACGACGAACAGGATGCAGTGGGCGCTTTGGAAGCAGCCTTGGCCAGCACGCTGGGCTGTGAGCCGTTGCAGATCAAGCTGCAAGAGGCGCGCAAGGCCGGCAAGTTAAATGCTCTGGAAGAATTGTTGCGCATCGCTGAGGCGCGCGACCAAGGCTTCATCAGCGCGGAACAGGCGTTGCAATTGGAACGCGATTACGCGCTGCGCCGCAAGGTCATCATGGTGGATGATTTTGCGCCGGAACAATTGCGGGCTGCGGTCGAATCAAAATGATGATTGAAAAATCATGTGGGCGTAAGTATTGGCCATTACGCGCTTAAAGAAAGTGGCTCCGCCACTATATTGTTCTGTAATTATGTTGCAGTCTTAAATTAGGAGACGTTATTGAATACAAATCATCCATTCAGTATCACTGTGATACTGGTGTTTCTAGGCACAGCGACACTGTATGCCATCAACGCTTATGGCGTTACCAATGACAGCCTGGATGTCAATCTTAATTCGATTTACCTTAAAAATAGATCGCAGAAGGATTTCGGCATACTCAGCGAAATTATTCTTCAACTTCCCTATCCTATATCCGAGACCGCTAAAAAAACGGGGCAAGGACCTTTTGGAGGAATAACGTATATTGATAATAAAACGCTTACGACCACCGATACACAGCTTGCATCTGTTTTTGGGGTGGGGAGAATTTACTATTCGACCTCTGTTCCCGGGGAAACCCCTTATACGTTTATTCCATATCTTACTTTTTACCGTGGGCTGTTTATTGATTACAAGGGCCCTGTTGGCCCGGCCGCTCAGGGAAAAATCAGCACATGGTTCGCCCCGGGGTTCATGTATGCGTACCGATTTGACAAAAAACTTGCCCTGCATCTTGATATGGAGCTCTATAGCTATTCGAAAATACTCAACAATCGCGCAAGGGCAGGTTTTAGTTACACGCCCAAATGGCCGATAATCATAAGCGCAAGCTATGAGCGCGTTTCTTGGGATTTGAATGAAAATATCAAAGGCAACGATTTTTTTATGATGGGTGACTCGAGAGAGTATTCTGCGAAAATAATTATACGCGACCCGCCCAATGGGAATTTTTCGTTAATCTTGGGCTACGGCGCTTTACGCAACGCTGCCGTCCCGGTATTTTTTAAACAAAGGGAAATCGATAGCAAGGGGAGGTTTTTTGGTATTGAGGCATCTGCGGGCGTTCTGGCATGGTGACGGGCGTGAGGGTTGTATATGGGGATATCTAACCAGATTTGCGAATATCCGTTTTACGGCTTGCCTGCTTAAAAAATTTCATCCCACAGCTTCGTTGCGGGAAAAGTCTCTTGCTTACATACGAATCATAAGCAACCGAAAATGGTTGGGCGGCGGTGCATACGCGATAGCTGTATAACGATTGGTGATGATGGGCACTCGCCGACTTGGCTCGGGACGGATATGCCCACTCTATGGCCAAGCCCTGAATGGAATCCTGGCAATGAATGATCTGCGCGGCAAAACGATTTTCATCACCGGTTCCAGCCGCGGTATCGGGCGCGAGATCGCGCTGCGTTGCGCGCGTGACGGCGCGCAGCTGGTGATCACCGGCAAGACGGTAGCAGCGCATGCCAAATTACCCGGCACGATACTCACAGTTGCCGATGAGGTGGTGCAGGCGGGCGGGCAGGCGCTGGCGATCCAGCTGGATGTGCGCGACGAGCAGGCGATCCAGGCCGCAGTGGCGCAGACTGTTGAGAGGTTTGGCGGCATAGATGTGCTGGTGAACAACGCCAGCGCGATCAGTTTGAGCGGCACGATGGGGACGCCCGCCAAAAGACTCGACTTGATGTGGGACGTGAATATGCGCGCGACTTTTCTGGTATCGCAAGCCTGTATTCCCTATCTCAAGCAAGCGGATAATCCGCATATCCTTACACTGGCGCCGCCGCTCAACCTGGATTCCAAATGGTTCGCGCCGCACTTGGCGTATACCATATCAAAATATGGCATGAGTTTGTGCACGCTGGGCATGGCGCGTGAATTCGCCGCAGACGGCAGCGGGGATAATGGTATAGGGGTGAATTGCCTGTGGCCGCGCACCACCATCGCCACCGCCGCGATTGAGTTCAACTTTCCCGAAGCGGTGCTGCGCGCCTCGCGCAAACCCGCCATCATGGCGGATGCGGCATATGCGATTTTGACGCGCGACTGTCGCACTTGCAGCGGTAATTTTTTCATAGACGAAGATGTGCTACGCGCAGCGGGAGTGAACGATTTTGAACGATATGCGGTGTCGCCGGGTACACCGCTGTTTGGTGATTTGTTTCTTGGTTGATTCGCGGGGGTGAAATGCAAACTCAGAAAAATAATGTGATCACACCGGAACAGGCCGTCACACTGCACGGCCTGTTCCTCGAACGGGTGAAGCGCACGCCGGACGACATCGCCTACCGTTATTTTGATATGCGTCAGGAAGCATGGTTGACGCTGAGCTGGGCGCAGGTGCGCGACCAAGTGGCGTGCTGGCAGGCGGCATTGCAGCGCGAAGGGCTGATGCCGGGCGACCGCGCCGCCATCATGTTGCGCAACTGCCCGCAGTGGGTGATGTTCGAGCAGGCGGCGATGTCGCTGGGGCTGGTAGTGGTGCCGCTGTACACCGTGGACAGGCCCGACAACGTGGCCTACATCATCAACGATGCGCAGGTGAAGGTGCTACTGTTCGAGACTGATGAGCAGTGGCAGGCATTGCGCACGGTGATCGGGCAATTGGGGTGCGTGCAGCGGCTGGTCAGCCTGGACAAAATAGCGTCGGACGATGAGCCGCGATTGCAATGCATGGATGCATGGTTGCCCGCACAAGCAGTGCTCCAGCCCGAGCGGGAGCGCAAACGCGACGAACTGGCCACCATCATCTACACCTCCGGCACCACCGGCAAACCCAAGGGCGTGATGCTGTCCCATCACAACATCGTCTATAACGCCTACGCTTCATACATGATTTTCCCTATCGGCCAGGATGATTGCGCCTTGTCCTTCCTGCCGTTGTCGCATACCTTCGAGCGCACGGCGGAGTATTGGTTCATGGTCGCCGGAGTGACGGTAGCTTATGCGCGCTCCATCCCGCTGTTGGCGGACGACTTGAAGATCATCCGTCCCACCGTGCTGATCGCCGTGCCGCGCATTTACGAGCGCATCTATAACGCCATCCATACCAAGCTCGAAGAGGGGCCGCCGCTGCGGCACAAGCTGTTCACCCTCACTGTGGATGTCGGCTGGGACCGCTTCGAGTATCAGCAGGGGCGAGCCGCGTGGACGCCCAAATTATTGCTGTGGCCTATACTCAAACATCTGGTGGCGGACAAGGTGATGGACAGGCTGGGTGGTCGCCTGTGTTTATCCATCAGCGGTGGCGCGGCTCTGCCACCCAAGGTATCGCGCCTGTTCCTCGCGCTCGGCCTGCAGCTGGTGCAGGGCTATGGCATGACCGAGACCAGCCCGGTGATAAGCGCAAATCGTATAGAGCATAACTATCCGGCCAGCGTCGGCTTGCCGCTGCCCGGCATTGAGGTGCGCATCGGTGGGCAGAATGCATTGCTGGTGCGGGGGCCTTCCAACATGCTGGGCTACTGGAATAATCCAGAGGCGACGCACGCCATGATAGATGCCGAGGGCTGGCTGAACACAGGCGACACCGCACGCATCAGCGAGACCGGGCATATCTACATCACCGGGCGGCTGAAGGAGATCATTGTCATGTCCAACGGCGAGAAGGTGCCGCCAACGGATATGGAAGTCGCCATCCTGCATGACCGGCTGTTCGACCAGGTGATGGTGCATGGCGAGGGGCGTCCCGCGCTGGTCGTGCTGGCGGTGGTTAATCCCGAGCAATGGCAAATCTTCGCGCAGCAGGTGGGTGTGCGCGCCGACATGCCGGAATCCCTGCATGACACCCGCGTCGAGCAGCAGGTGTTGCAACGCATCGCGGAACAGATCAAGGAATTTCCCGGCTATGCCAAGGTGCGCCGCGTGCTGCTGCTGACCGAGCCGTGGAGCATAGAGAACGGTATGCTGACGCCCACGCTCAAGCTCAAGCGGGCTAGCGTGGCAGTGCGTTTCGCGAAGGAAATCGAGCAGCTTTATCAGGGGCATTGAAATGAGTGAGACGGAACAGACATCAGTTGCCTTGCCCAATCGCGAGCCTACCCTGCGCGTGTTGGCGATGCCGTCCGATGCCAATTATGTCGGAGACATATTCGGCGGCTGGCTGATGGGACAGGTGGACATCGCCGGCAGCATCCCCGCGCTGAATCGCGCCAAGGGCCGTGTGGCGACGGTGGCGGTGAACTCCTTCGTATTCAAGCAGCCGGTGTTCGTGGGGGATGTGGTGAGTTTCTATGCCGAGATCGTGAAGGTAGGCCGTACCTCAATCACGGTAGACGTGTCGGTTTATTCGCAGCGCGATCCAGCCAAGCCGGTATGTGTCAAGGTGACCGAAGCGGTGCTGACCTACGTGGCGGTGAGCGAAGACCGCAAGCCACGGGTTGTTCCGCCGGAAGAATAAGCGCACTATTCGGATAGTTTTTTTCTATTGATACAGAAATATACGCACTCTGAAATTGAAATTTTAGTGATGCAGAAGTTGTAATTGCATAATTGTGATAACAGTCTTACAGTCTGCATCTGGATTTTTACAAACACAATCAAGGAGAGTTGAAATGCGTCAATTCAAGTTCGGTTCAGCATTGCTGATTACTTTGATTTTGGTTGGTTGCGGTGGGGGAGGCAGCGATGTTCCTGCCAAACCCAAGTTCACTGCGCAAGTTTCGTTTGGCGACAGTTTGAGCGATGTCGGAACTTACAATGTTGGTTTCGTTGCAGCAGCGGGTGGCGGGCAATTCAGCATCAATGGTCCCAATGCAAATGGCAAGGCTGCCAACGGCAACAATATCATCAATTGGACCGAAGTTACGGCCAGGAATTTGGGGTTACCCGCACCGTGTGCTGCTGTGACGGGCTTGATTGATACAGCGGGCTCTGGAGTGCTGTCTGTACCGGTGGTATCTCATCCGGAATGTAATGGCTATGCTCAGGGCGGCGCCCTCGTGACTAATCCGCACGGAATTCACAACACATTTTACGGAACCTACTCCGCCGCATCTGGGTTAGGGGGCGCTGAGCTAACTTATCCGGTGGTGACACAGATCAACAATTATCTTGCTGCGAACGGGGGCAGCTTCAGCGGCAACGAATTGGTGTCTGTGGTGGCAGGCGGAAATGAAGTGAAACTCCAGCTGACTCTGTTGGTTGGCGGTGCAACAGCCGCAGCTACTGCAGCAGTTAACGCAGCCGTTGCTGCGCAAATTCAAGCTGACATCACGGCTGGTACTTGTACTCCGACTGATGCTCAAGCATCTAATTGTCAGCCTGCGGCGATAGCGGAATTAGGAGGAACTGCAGGTTTACAAACGATAGGTAACACTGCCGCAAATACCTATTTGTCACCAACCGGCCCGGCTGTGACGGCGGCTGTGACGGCTATGGTAACGGCTGCTACCGATCTGGTGAACGATGTGAATACGCTGATTCTTGCCAAGGGTGCAAAATATGTGGTGGTTGCGAATATTCCTGACTTCGCCGATATACCGGCACTCGCAGCATATTCAACTGCACAAAAGGGCTTGGTAGATGCAATGGTAACCACCTTCAACTCCACATTGAAAACCGGCTTGGCGGGCTTATCTGGCAGCGCAAATGTCATTTATCTGGATACGTATACCTCCATCAAAGACGAAATCACAAACCCGGCGAAATATAACTTGACCAATGCGACAAGCCAAGCTTGTGACCCTGTTCTGACCCCTCAGAATCGGGCCCTGTTTTGCAACGCAAACACTCTGATTGCTGGACAAACGGCAGACACCCATTACCTGTTTGCCGATGACACGCATCCGACACCTTACGGCCATCTGCTGTTTGCGACCTATGTGTTGCAGGCGATGACCAATAAAGGTTGGTACTAACTTGACCAAGTGTTCTTACTTATACTGAGGAGAAATAATCATGATGTTCAAGCAAACGATGGTCGGTTGGTCAGTAGCAGGCGCATTGTTGGCGATGTCGGGCAGTGCAGCGGCATCGGGGTTCGCCTTGATCGAGCAAAATGCCAGCGGACTGGGGAATGCCTACGCGGGTGGCGCGGCGGTTGCGGAGGATGCTTCAACGGTGTTCTATAACCCGGCGGGCATGTCACGTTTAAGCGGCAAGCAGATTGCTGTCGCGTTGCACGATATTAAACCTTCGGCGAAGTTTTCCGGGACAGGCGCTTCCGGCACTGACATGGGCGATGATGCAGGTGGATCGACATTTGTACCCAATGCCTATTTCGCCATGGAAATGAGACCCGATTTGAAAGTGGGCGTGGGCGTGAATGCACCGTTTGGTTTGCAGACCGAATATGATGCAGCGTGGGTTGGCCGTTACCAAGCGATCAAATCGAAAATTGAAACCATCAATGTCAATCCTTCTATCGCGTATCAGGTGAATGACGCGCTGAGTATCGGCGCAGGCCTTGACTACCAGCATATCAGCGGGGAATTAAGCCGTTATGATAATGTGCTCGGCACGACAGTTGTGAAAGGCACAGACAACGCTTGGGGTTACAACCTGGGTACGCTGTACAACTTCAATGCGAACGCGCGTATTGGCATAGCCTATCGCTCCGCGATCAGTTACACATTAAAGGGCGATATTACTTCTTCACTTCCTTTCGCGAACACCCCCGTGTCGCTGAAAGTGAAACTGCCGGGTATGCTGTCGTTGAGTGGATTCCATCAGCTTAACGATAAATGGGATTTCATGGCGGATGTGTCCTGGACAGGTTGGAGCACGTTCAAGCAACTTAATGTGGTTAATAATTCAGGTGCGACTATTTCAAGCACTACCGAAAACTGGAAGAATACGGTGCGCGTCTCGGTTGGCGCAACGCATCACTACAGCCAGCAATGGTTGGCGCGCGCCGGCCTCGCCTACGATCAGTCCCCGGTTCCGGATGCTAACCGCACCGCACGCATTCCTGATAACAATCGTACCTGGCTGGCATTTGGTGGGCAGTACAAACCATCAACAGCAAGTGCGATTGATTTTGGTTATGCACACTTGTTCGTGAGCGATTCCAGTATTAATGAGTCCAACCCTGCCCCTGCTCTGGTTGGAACATACAAGAACAAGGTAGATATTCTTAGCGCGCAATTCACCCAGAGTTTCTAAGGTGATTTAGCTGTTAGCAACGGGAAGGTTCGCCTTCCCGTTTTTACTTCACGAACCAGTTTTGGAGCATTGCCATGAGTAGCAATTTTCATATCCGCAAAGTCGCGGTGTTGGGTGCGGGTGTGATGGGTGCGCAGATCGCGGCGCATCTGGTGAATGCCAATGTGCCGACTATTCTGTTCGATTTGCCCGCCAAAGAGGGCGACCCTAACGGCATCGTCAACAAGGCACTGGACGGGCTGAAGAAGCTTGAGCCCAGCCCGCTGGCGAGTCCGGCCAGGCTCAATTTCATTACGGCGGCGAATTACGATCAGCACCTCGACAAGTTGCGCGATTGCGATCTGGTCATCGAGGCGATCGCTGAGCGCATGGATTGGAAATCCGAGTTGTACCACAAGGTCGCACCTTACCTGGGTGAGCAAACCATCTTCGCCAGCAACACCTCAGGGTTGTCCATCAATCAATTGGCGCAAGCGTTCCCGGAAATTTTGCGCCATCGTTTCTGCGGTATTCACTTCTTCAATCCGCCGCGCTACATGCATCTGGTCGAGCTGATTCCGTGCGCGCAAACCGAAGCGTCATTGCTCGACCAGCTCGAAACCTTTCTGGTGTCCGGCTTGGGCAAAGGTGTGGTGCGCGCCAAGGACACCCCGAACTTCATCGCCAACCGCATCGGTACGTTTTCGCTGTTGGCCACGCTGCATCATGCAGACCGGCTGGGCCTGAGCTTCGATACCGTGGATGCACTGACCGGAAGTTATCTCGGCCGTCCCAAGAGCGCGACGTTCCGCACGCTGGATGTGGTCGGGCTGGACACCTTTGCGCATGTGGTCGACACCATGCGCGACAATTTGCATGACGATCCGTGGCATGCCTATTTTGCCGTGCCGGACTGGCTCAACGGTTTGATCGAACAAGGCGCGCTGGGACAAAAATCCAGGAGGGGTGTGTATCAGAAGGTCGGCAAAGAGATACACGTGCTGGATCTGCATACCAAGGCATACCGCCTCTCGGCAGGCAAGGTGGATGACACGGTGAAGGAGCTGCTGCGCCAACGCGATTGGGCCGCGAAGCTGGAAGGTTTGCGCAACAGCGCGCATCCGCAGGCGCAATTCGTGTGGAGCGTATTCCGCGATGTGTTCCATTATTGCGGCGTGCATTTGCCGCGCATCGCCGACAACGCACGCGATCTGGACCTTGGGATGCGCTGGGGATTCGGCTGGCATAGCGGGCCGTTCGAAACCTGGCAGGCAGCCGGCTGGCAGAAAGTGCTGGGCTGGATCAACGAAGAGCGCGCTGCGGGCAAGACCATGTCTGCAGCCGAGTTGCCGCATTGGGCGCAGGATGCCGCGCGCACCGGCGTGCACAGCGCGCAAGGCTCATATTCTCCGGCGCTGGGAATTGACCAACCGCGCTCTGTGTTGCCGGTGTATCGTCGTCAGGAATTCCCCGATCGTCTGCTCGGTGAAGCAGCGGTTTATGGTGTAACGATATTCGAGAATGAAAGCGTGCGCATGTGGCATGGCTCCGACGACATCGCCATCCTCAGTTTCAACAGCAAGATGCATATCATCGGCGACGAGGTGCTGGACGGCATCTTGCGCGCAGTGGACGAAGCCGAAGCCAACTGGCGTGGGCTGATTATCTGGCAGACCGAGCCGCCGTTCTCCGCCGGGGCGAACCTGCTGCAACTGATGCAGGTTGTGCAACCGCCCAGCGAAGATGCGGGGATGTTCGACAAGTTGAAACAGGCGGCGAATCGCGTCAAATACACCGTGGCGGGCGGCGGTGGTTTGAGCCAGGTGCTGAATGCCGCAACCGGCAACGTGCCGCATGTCGAATCAGTGGTCGCCAAATTCCAGCAAGTGACGAAGCGCATCAAGTACGCGCAAGTACCGGTGGTGTCGGCGGTGGACGGTCTGGCTCTCGGCGGCGGTTGCGAGATCATCATGCACTCGGCGCGCGTGGTCGCCACGCTGGAAAGCTACATCGGTCTGGTCGAGGTCGGCGTGGGCATATTGCCCGCCGGTGGCGGCAGCAAGGAAGCAGCGCTTCGCGCCGCTCAGGAGGCCAAGGGCGGTGACTTGTTTCCATTCTTGAAACGCTATTTCCAGAACATCGCGATGGGCGAAGTCTTCAAGAGTGCCGAACTAGCGCGCGAGATGGGTTATTTGCGCGCGGGTGACCGCATCGTGATGAACCACTTCGAGTTGCTGCATGTCGCCAAGAACGAACTGCGCGCGCTGACCGCCACCGACTACCGCCCGCCGTTGCCGCCCACACAGATTCCGGTGGCAGGCCGAACCGGCACTGCCACGCTGCAAGCCGCGATGATCAACATGCTGGAAGGCGGCTTCATCTCCGCGCATGATTACAAAGTCGGCTGTGCAGTGGCCGACACACTATGCGGTGGCGATGTCGAAGCGGGCAGCCTGGTGGACGAACAATGGCTGCTGGAGCTGGAGCGCAAACACTTCCTGGCACTGCTGGCGACGGACAAGACGCAGGAGCGCATCGATTACATGCTGAAGAATGGGAAGCCGCTAAGGAATTGAAATGAGTTCCCACCCCGATATGCTTCACCGTCGCAGCATTCGTCTGAAGGGATACGACTATTCGCAGAGCGGAGCTTATTTCGTCACCCTCTGCGCCCATCAGCGCGCATGCCTGTTCGGTGAAATCGTCGTAGGGGCACGGCGTGCCGTGCCCGATTTATCACGGCGTGCCGTGCCCGATCTCGGCACACCCGAAATGATCCTGAATGGTTTCGGCAATATTGTCGTATTGGAATGGTTAAAAACGGCAACAATTCATTCTCGAATCGAATTGGGTGAATTTGTTGTCATGCCCAATCATTTTCACGGGATATTGATATTGCATAATGATACTGGCACGGCACGCCGTGCCCCTACGATGGAACGATTCGGGAAGCCTATTGCTGGTACAGTACCAACGATAATCCGGTCATTCAAATCCGCTGTCACCAAATGCGCCAATGAAATTCGCAACACCCCAGGCGTATCCATCTGGCAGCGAAATTATTACGAACACATCATTCGCAACGATGCTGACCACAGCAATATTGCCGAATACATTGTTAACAATCCGCTACGATGGGCGGAAGATTCTTTGCATCCTGATGCTGTAGGGGCATGGCGTGCCGTGCCCGGCTTATCAAGACATGTTGCAGCCATAACATAGAGGTAATCATGACCAAACAAATACGGGAAGCCTACATCGTCGCCGCGACGCGCACGCCGGTCGGCAAAGCGCCGCGCGGGATGTTCCGCAACACGCGGCCCGATGATCTGCTGGCGCATGTGCTGAGGTCGGTATTGGCGCAAGCTCCTGACCTCGATCCGGCTGCGGTCGCGGATGTCATCGTCGGCTGCGCCATGCCGGAAGCGGAGCAGGGCATGAACGTGGCGCGCATCGGGCTGTTGCTGGCGGGGCTGCCGAACAGTGTGCCGGGAGTGACGGTGAATCGTTTTTGTTCCTCGGGTTTGCAGGCGGTGGCGATGGCGGCGGATCGCATCCGTCTCGGTGAGGCGGACGTGATGATCGCCGCCGGGGTGGAGAGCATGAGCATGGTGCCGATGATGGGCAACAAGGTCGCGTTCAATCCTGAAATCTTTGCGCATGACGAAAATATCGCCATCGCTTTTGGCATGGGCATCACCGCCGAGAAGGTCGCCGAGCGCTGGAAGATATCGCGCGAGGCGCAGGACGAATTCGCTCTGACCAGCCATCAGCGTGCCGTGCAGGCGATCGCGAATGGCGAATTCAAAGACGAGATCACGTCCTATGCCATAGCCGATCACTTCCCTGATTTAACGACACGCTCAGTGCGCATCGCCAAACGCGATGCGGCGCAGGACGAAGGACCTCGCGCCGACACCTCGCTCGAAGCGTTGGCTAAATTGAAAACGGTGTTCGCCAAAGCAGGTTCTGTCACCGCAGGCAACAGCTCGCAAATGTCCGATGGTGCAGGCGCGGTTCTACTGGTCAGCGAGGCCGCACTCAAACGCTATAACCTCACGCCGATAGGCCGCTTCGTCGGTTTCACAGTGGCAGGCGTGCCGCCGGAGATCATGGGCATCGGCCCGAAAGAAGCAATTCCGCGCGTGTTGAAGCAAGTGGGATTGAGTCTGAACGACATGGACTGGATCGAACTCAACGAAGCCTTCGCCGCGCAATCGCTGGCTGTGATCCAGGATGTCGGGCTGGACAGAGCCAAGGTCAATCCGCTCGGCGGTGCGATCGCGCTGGGACACCCGCTCGGTGCGACCGGAGCGATTCGTGTTGCCACGCTGCTGCATGGCATGCGCAGACGCAAGCTGAAATATGGGATGGTGACGATGTGTATAGGGACGGGGATGGGTGCGGCTGGTATCTTCGAAGCGCTGTAAGTGTTTTTACGTTTCTACCCCCATCCTATCCTTCCCCCTGGTGCGTGGTTGTTGCCGCTTCAGCGGCTTTACAACCACGGCCTACCCCCTGCGGGTGCAATGGGGAAGGGACTGGCGCGGCGAGCATAAACACGTTCCCTCCCTCTTTTAGGGGGATAACCAGCGACTTGGCTGGCGTTGTTAGCCAGCTTAGTCGAATGGCTAGTAGTTCCATCAGGGCTAGGGTGGGGGTAAAATCTTCGTGGCTCATCTGAACTGAAAGGATGAAAATGAAAAGGATATTGTTGGTGATCTGCTGTGTGTTTCTGAGTTGGAACGCAAGCGCGCTGGAGCTGGCGGGAGTAAAGCTGGCGGACAGTGTGCATCTCGGCAATCGCGATTTGGTGTTGAACGGTGCGGGTTTGCGTACCAAGTTCTTTTTCAAGATTTATGTCGCGGCGCTGTATCTGGGCGAGAAGACCCATGTGGCGGAGGCCGCGCTGAATCAATCCGGCGAGAAGAGAATTGCCTTGCATGTCTTGCGTGAACTCAGCGACGAGCAAATGCTGCATGGGTTTAACGAGGTGATGGTCGCGAATCACACCCCCGCTGAGATGCAGTCCTTGCAGCCGCAGCTTAAAGAATTGACGGCGATTTTTCATGCGGTCAAAACGATAAAAGAAGGTGATGTGGTTACTTTGGATTATGTTCCTGACAGTGGCACACAGATCAATGTGAATGGCGTACTGAAAGGCAATATCGCCGGTGCGGTATTCAATCGCGCGTTGTTCAAAATTTGGCTGGGCGATAAACCCGCTCAGCCTGATCTGAAACAAAAAATGCTGGGCCTGTAGTGAACGAGGCAGAACGACTCAATGCTGATTGTCATGCAGCCAGATTGAATCAAGCCGCACTGCGGCAGGCGATGCAGGCGCAGGGTGATGCATGGCACAGCTTTGTGACGGAGCGTTCCCCTCATCTGTTTGCCGATGTGCCGTTGTTCATTACGTCCGCACAGTTGCAGCAGATGCATGCGGTGATCGCCGCTGTGGGGCGGGTGGTAAAGCTGCCTGAATGGAAGGATACCGGAGCATTCTTTCATTCTCAGCCTCCCGCCCTCGGCGTGTTCTTCGGTTATGACTTTCATCTCAACGAACAGGGCGCGCACCTCATCGAAATCAATACCAACGCAGGCGGGGCATTTCTAAATGCGTTGCTGCTCGACAGTCAGCGCGATACCGACCTGCCAGGCAAAGCGGTTGCTGTTGAAAATCTCGAACAAGCTTTTCTGGATATGTTTCGCAACGAGTGGCGATTGGAGGGCGGTGACGCGCCGCTCAAAATTATCGCCATCGTGGACGAGCAGCCGGAGAGGCAATATCTCTATCCGGAATTTTTGCTGGCGAAAAATTTGTTCGAGCGTGCGGGTATTGCAGTGCATATCGTTGATCCAGCAGCGCTGCAAAAGCGCGATGGCGGTTTGTATCTTTATTTTTCTGGTGGCGATCAGAAAATCGATCTGGTCTATAACCGCCTGACGGATTTTTCTTTGCAGCAGCATCCCGCATTGCGGCAGGCATATTTGAGCGGGCAGGTGGTGCTGACACCGCATCCGTATAATTACGCGCAATACGCGGACAAGCGCAATCTGGCGCGGCTGACCGATGCGCAAGGCTTGCGCGCACTGGGTGCGGACGAAGCCGACATCGCCACGCTGCACGCGGGTATTCCGCATACCATCGTGGTGCGACCGGATATGGAAGCCATGCTGTGGGCAGAGCGCAAAAGTTTATTCTTCAAACCAAACAGCGGCCACGCCAGCAAGGGCGCGTACCGCGGCGCGAATCTGACTAAACGGGTGTTCGGTGAAATCATGCACGGTGATTATGTCGCGCAGAAATTAGCGCCGCCGGGTGAGCGCGCGGTATGCGTGAACGATGCCGAGGCGGTTTTGCTTAAGTATGATGTGCGCTGTTACGTGTATGACGGGCAAGTGCAACTGGTTGCGGCGCGGCTGTATCAGGGACAGACCACCAACTTCCGCACGCCGGGGGGAGGATTTGCGCTGGTGCGTGTTGTAGAATGACGCGAATGCTATCCATCAATGACGGAACCAATTCAGGGAAGTTATGATGCTTTACGCTTTTCTCGCAATAGGAATCGGCTCGGCATTCGGCGCATGGCTGCGCTGGGGCTTGGGGCTGTGGCTCAATCCGGCGCTGCCGGAGTTGCCGCTTGGCACGCTTGCCGCCAATTTGATCGGCGGTTATCTGATTGGTCTCGCGGTGGCTTTTTTTACGCACTATCCGGGACTCTCGCCTGAATGGCGGCTGCTCATCATCACCGGCTTTCTCGGCGGACTGACTACTTTCTCCACCTTCTCGGCAGAGACCGTCACGTTGCTATTGCGCGGACAGTATGCGTGGGGATCGGCGATTATTTTTACTCATCTCGGCGGTTCGTTGCTGATGACGGTGCTCGGAATACAGACTTTTAAATGGCTGCAAACATAGGAGCGCGATCATGAACCTGCTTTCGTTTTACATCAGTGAAAAACAACACCACTCCGGTATGCCCTTGTATGAATGGTTGCTGGAAGAAGCTAAATCGCTGGGTGTGCATGGCGGCTCTGCATTCCGCGCGATTGCAGGGTTTGGCCGGCATGGTCATATGCACGAAGAAACTTTTTTCGAATTGGCAGGCGAGCTGGCGGTCAAGGTCGAATTCATCATTGACGATGCGCTTGCCGAACAGTTGCTCGAAAGGGTTCGCAGTCAAAGCATGAAGCTTTTTTATGTGAAGCAGTTGGTACAGGTAGGAGGGGGTTAAGGCCGGGCAGCGGTATATCGCGTAGTTTTACTCAAGGGGGAATCATGAAAAATTTCTTGTTGGCGTTGTCGTTATGCTGTTTCGGCAGTGCGGTGCAAGCGGCGGTGCAGGGCAAAGAAGTGAGCTATCAAGCGGATGGCACGACTCTAAAGGGTTATATCGCCTACGACGATGCCATCAAGGGCAAGCGCCCGGGGGTGCTGGTGGTGCATGAGTGGTGGGGACAAAACGAGTACGCGCGCAAGCGGGCGCGTATGCTGGCGGAGTTGGGCTATACCGCGCTGGCAGTGGATATGTATGGCGATGGCAAAGTGGCCGACAATCCTGATGATGCGGGCAGGCTCGCCTCCGAGGTGAGCATGAATATGCAGATAGCAAAAGCGCGTTTTGAAGCGGGTATGCAGTTGTTGAGCAACCATGAAACTGTGGATGCCAATGAAATTGCGGCGTTCGGCTACTGCTTCGGCGGTGGCGTGGTGCTGAACATGGCGCGCATCGGTGAGGATTTGAAGGGTGTGGCGAGTTTCCATGGTGTGCTTGGCACGGACAATCCCGCCATGCGATGGAAAATAAGAGCGCGCATCATTTCCTTTAGCGGCGAAGCCGATCCGATGATAGGGGCTGACAAGGTCGCCGGATTCAAGCAGGAAATGGAAAGCGCGGGAGTGCATTACCGGGTGGTCACCTATCCCGGCGCAAAGCACGCCTTCACCAATCCGGATGCGGATGAATTGGGCAAAAAATTCAACATGCCGATTGCCTACAACGCTGCGGCTGACAAGGATTCATGGGAGCAGGCTAAAGTGTTTCTGCGCGAAGTGTTCGCCGCGAAGTGAGCCCTTTGCAACGGTTATGTCATTGAGAATCCTGTGGTGAGTCTTTCCGGTCTGATCGCGGACTATGGCTATGTTGCGCTGTTTGCGGGTACCCTGCTGGAGGGCGAGACAGTGTTGATACTGGCCGGTTTTGCCGCGCATCAGGGTTATCTTCAACTGCATTGGGTAATGGTCATCGCGCTGCTCGGTGGTTTCCTCGGCGATCAGTTTTATTTCTGGATGGGAAGGTGGCGCGGCGCGTGGGTTCTGTCCCATTTCCCGCGACTTGCCCCGGTGTTCGAGCGTACCAACGCACTGATTGAGCGTTATCACGAGGTGCTCATCGTGGGCGTACGATTCCTGTATGGCTTGCGCACGGTGGGGCCGATGGCCTTTGGTATGAGTGCGGTGCAGGCTTGGCGCTTTATGCTATTCAACGCGCTGGGTGCGACCATCTGGGCGGTTGGCATTGGTGGTGCAGGTTATCTGTTCGGGCAGGCGATTGAACTGTGGCTGCATGATTTGAAGCGGATCGAAGAGGTGTTGTTATTCGCCATTCTGTTCGGGGGCTTGGGCTTCTGGGGTTGGCGATGCTGGAAGTTTCGCAGGAAATTTTACCGGTAAGTGCAGTAAAAATCTTGTTACTGCGAACCCATGTTGCGCGCAAGCGCGACATGGGTTCGCAGCGTAAGGGGAAAGATATTTCGCGCTACTGCGCGAAGAAATTCTTGACCTTGTTCATCCAGGATTTTGCGCGCGGGTTGTGGCGTTCGCTGTCTTTGTCGTTGATGTTTTCAAACTCGCGCAGCAGTTCCTTTTGGCGCTCGGTCAGATTCACCGGTGTTTCCACTGCCACGTGGCAATGCAGATCGCCATGACTGGAACTGCGCACGCCCTTGATACCTTTGCCGCGCAGGCGGAATATTTTGCCGCTCTGAGTCTCGGCGGGAATCTTGATTGTTGCCACTCCATCCAGCGTGGGAATTTCGATCGAACCACCGAGCGCGGCAGTGCTGAAGCTGATCGGCATCTCGCAATGCAGGTCGTTGTGGTCGCGCTGGAACACCGCATGTGCCTTGGTGTGTATCACCACATATAAATCACCGGAAGGCCCGCCATTCGCGCCATGCTCGCCTTCGCCGGAGAGGCGGATACGATCTTCGTTATCCACCCCGGCCGGAATCTTTACCGACAGCGTCTTGTGTTGCTTGATGCGTCCGTTACCGTTGCAATCCTTGCACGGTGAGGTGATCATCTTTCCGGTGCCATGACAGCGCGGGCAGGTTTGCTGGATGGAAAAGAAACCTTGCTGCATGCGCACCTGACCATGACCGGCACAGGTGGTGCAAGTGGTTGGGCTGGTTCCGGGTTTTGCGCCGGTGCCCTTGCAGGTTTCGCATTCCGCCATGGTGGGGACGCGAATTTGCGTCTCGGTGCCGCGCGCGGCTTGTTCGAGCGTGATCTCAAGGTTGTAGCGCAAATCGGCTCCGCGTTGCACATTGCTGCGCCCACCGCCACCGCGTCCGCCGCCAAAGATGTCGCCGAAGATGTCGGAAAAATCAAAGCCCGCTCCCGCGCCACCTGCACCGAACGGGCTGCCGCCGCCCATACCGCCGGCTTCAAATGCGGCATGACCATGCTGATCATAAGCGGCACGCTTCTGCCCGTCGCTTAATGTCTCATAAGCTTCTTTGGCTTCCTTGAAATGCTCCTCAGATTTCGGGTTGTCCGGATTGCGGTCGGGGTGATGCTTCATCGCCAGTTTGCGATAAGCCTTTTTGATTTCTTCGTCCGAAGCGTCGCGGTTGACGCCCAGGACTTCGTAGTAGTCTTTTTTGGGCATAGTCGTTAGTCATTAGTCGCTAGTCGTTAGTTGGAAAGCGAACCAGTCGCTAGTTTGTAGTCGTTAGTTGAAAGGCTCCTCACACCAACTAGCGACTAACGTCTAACGACTACCAACTTACTTCTTATCCTTTACTTCAGTGAACTCTGCATCCACCACGTCGCCCTCTTCCTTGGCCGGTTCGGCGTGCGCACCGCCGGGTTCCCCGCCCGCTTGCGCCTTGGCTTGCTCGGCGGCGTACATCTTTTCACCCAGCTTTTGCGCGGCAGTTGATAGTGCTTCTGCCTTGGCTTCGATGGCTTCCTTGTCGTCTGTCTTTACCACAGCTTCGGCTTCCTTCAAGGCGGCTTCGATAGCAGACTTTTCCTCTGCACTCAGATGATCGCCATATTCCTTCAGCGACTTGTGCGTGGAGTGGATCAGCGAGTCGAGTTGATTGCGCGCGGTCACCAATTCAATGGCCTTGCGGTCATCTTCGGCGTGGGCTTCGGCATCCTGCACCATTTGCTTGATTTCTGCCTCAGACAAGCCGGAACTGGCTTGGATCTTGATCTTGTTTTCCTTGCCGGTCGCCTTGTCTTTCGCCGATACGTGCAAGATACCGTTCGCGTCGATGTCGAAAGTCACTTCGATCTGCGGCATGCCGCGCGGTGAGGGCGGAATGTCGCTCAAGTTGAACTGCCCCAGACTCTTGTTGCCGGAAACCACTTCGCGCTCGCCCTGCAGCACGTGGATGGTGACGGCACTCTGGTTGTCGTCGGCGGTGGAGAACACCTGCGATGCCTTGGTTGGGATGGTGGTGTTCTTCTTGATCAGCTTGGTCATCACGCCGCCCATGGTTTCGATACCCAGAGACAAAGGCGTCACGTCGAGCAGCAGCACGTCCTTCACTTCGCCTTGCAGCACGCCGCCCTGGATCGCGGCACCTACTGCCACAGCTTCGTCCGGGTTCACGTCCTTGCGCGCTTCCTTGCCGAAGAATTCCTTTACCTTCTCTTGCACCAGAGGCATACGGGTCTGGCCGCCGACCAGAATTACGTCGGCAATGTCGGATGCGGAAACACCGGCATCCTTCATCGCGATCTTGCATGGCTCGATGGTGCGCGCGATCAAGTCTTCGACCAGACTTTCAAGTTTTGCACGGGTGATCTTCACGGCCAGATGTTTCGGGCCGGCAGCGTCAGCGGTGATGTAAGGCAGGTTCACTTCGGTTTGTTGCGCGCTGGACAATTCGATCTTGGCCTTTTCCGCCGAATCTTTCAGGCGTTGCAACGCCAGCACGTCCTTGCGCAGGTCGATGCCGCTTTCCTTCTGGAATTCTTCCACCAGATAGTCGATCACGCGCATGTCAAAATCCTCACCGCCCAGGAAGGTGTCGCCGTTGGTCGACATCACTTCGAACTGATGTTCGCCTTCGATCTCGGCGATGTCGATGATGGAGATGTCGAAGGTGCCGCCGCCGAGGTCATACACCGCGATCTTGCGGTCGCCTTCCTGCTTGTCCAGACCGAAAGCCAGCGCGGCTGCGGTCGGCTCGTTGATGATGCGCTTCACTTCCAGACCCGCGATGCGCCCGGCATCCTTGGTGGCCTGGCGTTGTGCATCGTTGAAATAAGCCGGAACGGTGATGACCGCCTCGGTGACTGGTTCGCCGAGATAGTCTTCGGCGGTCTTCTTCATTTTCATCAGCACTTGCGCGGAAATCTCCGGTGCGGAGAATTCCTTGTCGCGCACTCTCACCCATGCGTCGCCATTCTTGGCCTTGACGATCTTGAATGGCACCATGGCGATGTCTTTCTGCACCATCTTCTCGTCGAAACGGCGGCCGATCAGGCGTTTCACGCCATACAGCGTGTTGGTCGGATTGGTGACGGCCTGACGTTTGGCGGGCGCACCCACCAGCACCTCGCCGTCTTCCATATAGGCGACGATAGACGGGGTGGTGCGTGTGCCTTCCGCGTTCTCGATCACCTTGGTCTTGCCGTTTTCCATGATGGCCACGCAGGAGTTGGTCGTGCCCAAGTCGATACCGATGATTTTTCCCATGATGCTTTCCTTTCAGTTGAATGCTTAAAGATTGAATACTTTTGTTGCCTTGCCACCTAACATCAGGGCGGCGCTGGATATTTCAAGTGCTCCCCCTCTCCCCCTTCCCAACCCTTCCCCCGGAGGGAGAAGGGCTAAGCTTCCCTCTCCCAACGGGGGAGGGAAGCTTGCGAGGGTGCAGAGGGAGGGGGTGGGGCTATCCCTTCGCTTTCGCCACCATCACCAGCGCGGGGCGCAATACGCGGTCATTCAATGCATAACCCTTTTGCATCACGCTGAGCACGGTGTTGGCGGGCTGGTCGCTCTCCAGCATGCCGATGGCCTGATGCTTGTGCGCGTCGAACTTTTCGCCGATCGGGTTGATTTCACTAATGTTGAATTTCTCGAATATGCCGGACAGTTGCTTCAGTGTTAATTCCATACCGCTCTTGAAGCTCTCCACCGTCGCGGTTTCCACCGCTAGGCCGGCTTCCAGACTGTCTTTCACCGCCAGCATCTCATTGGAGAACCGTTCCACGGCAAATTTATGCGCTTTGCTCACATCCTCGATCGCGCGGCGGCGAATGTTCTCTCCTTCGGCCTTGGCATACATCCATGCGTCATAGTGTTCCTGCCCCTTGCGCTCGGCTTCCTTGAGCATTTCTTCCATGCTGGGCATGACATCAGCAGTGTTTGCCGTGGTTGCCTTGGGTTCGATCTGGGGTTCAATTTGCGGGTTGGTATCGTTCTGTTCCATGCCGTTCTCCAAATTTCAATTCGTGGCTTATGGGGGTTAAGTTTCCCATTTCAAGAGTAAGTGAAAAATTATTTTTACCGCGTGAGATAATATGCGCCGTTTGGATGTTGCACCGTTATGTCTACTCCCAAGAATTACTACTGGCGCATCGCCGGATTCTATTTTTTTTACTACGCCTTCGTGGGGATGTTCGCGCCCTATTGGAGCCTGTACCTCAAGTCCATCCACTTCGACGCCATCGAGATCGCCATCCTGTTGTCGGTGCAGCCGGTGATGCGCATGATCGCGCCGAACATCTGGGGCTGGCTGGCCGATCACACCGGCAAGCGTTTGCTGGTGGTAAAGATCGCCGCAACCATGAGCGCGGTGTGCTACCTCGGGGTGTTTGCGACCACCAGTTTCTGGGGCATGTTGCTGGTGCTGGGGTTGATGAGCTTTTTCTGGAGTGCCTCGATGCCGCTGGTGGAGGCGACCACGCTCACTTATCTCGGCAAGCACAGCGCGCGCTACGGGCGTATCCGCTCGTGGGGCTCGATCGGCTTCATCGCCTCGGTGGTCGGGTTGGGCTACGCGCTCGATCATATGGCCATCGCCTGGTTGTTGTGGATGGGCGTTGTGATAGAGATCGGCATTCTGCTGTTCGCCCGGCAGATTCCGCCCACCGAAGTGTTGGCGCATCACACCGATCATCAGCCGGTCAAACAAATCGTCTTGCAGCCGCGCGTGATCGCCTTGTTCAGCGCGTGTTTTTTGATGTCCGTCGCACACGGTCCTTATTACACCTTCTACTCGATTTACCTGGTCGAACACGGCTACGCGAAAAGCGCGGTGGGTGGCTTGTGGGCGCTTGGCGTGATCTGCGAGATCGGCGTGTTCTTCCTGATGCCATGGCTGGTGCGCCGCTTCGGTTTCACCCGCATCCTGCTGATTAGTTTTAGCGCTGCAATCGTGCGCTTCATGCTGATCGGTTGGGGAGTGGACTACCTGACACTGCTGCTCATCGCGCAAGTGCTGCACGCCGCTACCTTCGGCGCGTATCACGCCGCCTCGGTGGGACTGGTGCACGAGTTCTTTCAGGGGCGGCATCAGTCCAAAGGCCAAGCTCTGTTCGGCAGCCTCACCTACGGCGCAGGCGGCATGCTGGGCGGCTTGGCGAGCGGCCCGATCTGGCAGCACTACGGTGCCAGTGTGTTGTATTCATGCAGCGCGGGCGTGGCGTTGCTGGGATTGCTGCTGATAGTGTGGAAGCAGGGCATGGGACAGCACGCCCGGACTGGGTTTTGACAGTAGGGAAATCATTGGCCTATTATTTTTCACCGTCATTTGGGATTCAACAGTATTATGGATATGACGGAAATATGCTGTTTTCTTTCAATCAGCAGATCTGCTTTGACCGTTAGAGTCTTGCATCGCTCATGGTTGCTTAATTGTGTATAGTAAACCCATGCAACTTTAGTTTGATAACCTCAAAAGTAGGAGTTTTGCGCTATCGCCCGCCGGGCTAACCCCTGTCAACTTTTCACCCCAATCCATTCAGTTTTCGGGATTTGAAATATGACGATCAAACAGAAAATATGGAACATTACGATTCTGATCTTCGCTATCGGAATGATTGTGGTATATACAATATCGTCCGATACTTACATATTGCTCCAGCGGACAGAATATGTTCATTATCCCTATCTGAGCAAAATTCAAGAACTGTCCAACAGGCTAAATGGCATCCAGGACGGCTTGCTGGATGCACTTGATTCACGCTCGGAGACATCGATCAACCGAGCGCGTGAAAATGCCGGATCCTTTCGCAAAATCACCCTCGATATGGCAGCGATAGCCGGAAAAAAAGAAATTTCCGAAGAAATTCTTGTACGATTCAATGAATACTTTGTCGAAGCGGAGAGTGCCGCTTCCATCATCATCGGCATCAAAAATGGGGACGCGAGTTCTGAAATGGGGCGTATGACCGTTTCGTTGAATAAATTGAATGATACTTTGCTACGCGAGCAACTCAAAGCCACGCAGATATTTGAACAAAGCCTGGCTGAAAGCAG
The DNA here is from genome assembly GCA_003134595.1 of Gallionella sp. GTDB lineage: Bacteria > Pseudomonadota > Gammaproteobacteria > Burkholderiales > Gallionellaceae > Gallionella. The sequence continues at coordinate 23,589 of PLBS01000114.1, forward strand.
AAAACATGTACAAGAGATGCTTGCGATCAGTCTGCTGAGCGCATTGGCTGTTTTTTTGGCCTGGTCTTTACTTCCTGTCGTCTCATTCCTTCCATTCTACAAGCCTGGTATATCTGAGGACAGGCGCAAGAAAAATCTCGCAGGGTGATTCCAATGCGCGTATACCGGAGCGTGGGAAGTCCAATCTAAATATCGAGGTTGTGGCGAAATTGGTTGAAGATTTGTCGCTACTGGATACATTGCGTGGAATGGGGTGGATTATGCGCAGGGCTTTGCGGTAGGAAGACCGTTGGAATCTATGCAAAAATTCGAGCAGGGGGAATGAATCCGGAAGCTGGTGTTTTCTTAATTCATGGCGAACCCTGCCTGAACCATTTCATACCGGATAATTATTTTTTTGACGAAGGATCCCGCCTTCTGTCCCCTGTCTTCTGTCTTCTGTCTAAAAGGTCTGGATAGCCCTCCGCTTGATTTTGCCTTCTGTCCCCGGTTCTTTTTCGTCTGTCTTCTACTTGCTGTTTCCTGTCATCGGTTTCGGGGGAAGCCCGATCAGAACCCGGGGTCTGTGGCGGAGTGCGTTGCAACATGCCGATGTCGGCATTGTTGGCAATCACATATTCCGCAAACAGGATATTTTTTTCAATCGCCTCAAGGTACAGATTTTGTCCGTTAAAATGCTTCTCGGCATAACGATAAGCTCCATGTAAGGTTTCATCCATGCGCTTTTTCGCACTTCGGTAAAATCCCGGGGTTTTTATCACCAAGTCTTGCGGGGAGGCAAAAATGACTTGCTCATTGCCTTGTGCGTCGCGTTTTCTTGCAATGCCGCCCAGAACAAACTCGGTGTATAGCCGGTCGTGGCATTTTTCAAGATAACAACGATCCGCCATTTGTGCCAATATGTCTGCCGAAGCCACCAGATTGCCGATAGCCCGGTAAGCAGGTGAGGGCACCAGGATGCGATCTACCGGCACTTCATAGCCGGTGTAATGCACCACTTGCGCTGCCGTTTCTGCCAGATTGCCCAGGCCTGTTCCCTGCATATAATTCTTCAATAACTCCGCACTGCGTGAAACATGAATCAGGGTGAATTCCGCACCTTGCCTGTCATCTTCACTGCCCCGCTTGCGCAGATAGCCGCTGTCATGAAACAGCGCCAGCAAAATGCCAAAGATAAATAGTTCCTCGCCCAGTCCCTTGCCATTCTTTTGCGAGCGCTCGTAGCCGTCCATCAAGCGCGCACTGGCCAGCGTTACATCCATAATATGTTGCAAATCGTGATAGCCGGTATCGCACGCCGCATAGCCCGGATCCTCGCCGCGATAAAGCTGGGAAATGTGGTTCATCGCATTCCGCAGGGTGCTGACAGGTGCGTTGGGAAAGAGATTGAGAAAAATGCTCTCCACCGCGTCACCAACCGAAACGGGATCGGTCACGTTGACGGCGTTGGCCACATCAAAGTTATTGCGGCGAAATTTTGTATCATTGTTCTGCATGGCAATATGCTAACACGAAGCTGAATCGGCGTTGTGCTCGAATATTATCTGGGTTTTCAAGGGCAAATATCTTCCTTTTCCTGCGAACGATCTTTCAGTTTTCCGCAGATATGTTTATCCGTTGTGGCGTGAGAGGCTTATGCCAAGCCGCGCCTGTTGTGGCATAATCGTACGCTCTAAAAAAACGAGTATCAGGCAAGCGAAATAACATGAAAGCGCNNCGATCATAACGTGCCGACCACCGGACGCGCCCAGGGTATCGCCGATCCGGTTTCGCGTTTGCAAGTGGAAACGCTGGACAGTAATTGCGCCGAGTTTGGCGTGAACGAATTCAAGATGTCCGATGTGCGCCAGGGCATCGTGCATGTGATCGGGCCGGAGCAGGGCGCGACCTTGCCGGGCATGACGGTGGTGTGCGGCGATTCGCACACCAGCACGCACGGTGCGTTCGCCGCGCTGGCGTTCGGCATCGGCACGTCCGAGGTCGAGCATGTGATGGCGACGCAATGTTTGTTGATGAAAAAAACCAAGGCCATGCAGGTGTTGGTGGATGGCACGTTGGGTAAGGGTGTCACCGCCAAGGACATCGCGCTGGCGGTGATCGGCAAGATCGGCACGGCGGGCGGCACCGGCTATGCGATAGAGTTCACCGGCAGCACGATACGCGGCCTTTCCATGGAAGGGCGCATGACGGTGTGCAACATGGCGATTGAAGCGGGCGCGCGCGCGGGCATGATCGCGGCGGACTACACCACCATCAACTATCTCAAGGGTCGCCCCTTCGCACCCCAAGGCGAGTTGTGGGACAAGGCAGTGGCTTACTGGCACACTTTGCATAGCGATGAGGGCGCGCAGTTTGATCAGGTGGTCAAGCTGGATGCCGCGCAGATCAGGCCGCAAGTGACTTGGGGCACATCGCCGGGAATGGTGGTGGCGGTGGATGGGCGTGTACCGGATCCCGCAAACATCAGTGATCCGGTCAGACGCCATGATGCCGAGCGCGCGTTGAAATATATGGGCTTGGCTGCGAACACGCCGATCGCGGAAATCAATATCGACAAGGTGTTCATCGGCTCCTGCACCA
>PLBS01000114.1:26216-30585 GCA_003134595.1 Gallionella sp.
CTTTCACCGGGTGAGCGCTGTGCCTCGACTTCCAACCGCAACTTTGAGGGGCGGCAGGGGCAGGGTGGGCGTACTCATTTGGTAAGTCCGGAAATGGCCGCGGCCGCGGCCATCGCCGGGCATTTTGTTGATGTGAGCAAATTGTGAATGGAGCGGGCATGAAGAAGATGGCGATCTTGCTGGTGGCGCTGGGCTTGCTAGCTGGCCGCACTGCGTTGGCTGATGACAGCATCGTTGATCGTGCAGGTAAGGGAATCAAGAAAGGCGGCGAAGCCGCCGCCAGGGGCATCGATAAGGGTGCCAAGGCGGCTGAACCGGTTATCAAGAAGGGCGGCAAAGCGGCAGTTAAAGGTATTAAGAAGGGTGGCGAGTGGGTGGGCCGAGGACTTAAAAAAACAGGCGAAAAATTGGAAAAGGCAGACAAGACATAATGCAAAAATTTACCGTGCTGGATGGCGTGGTTATGCCCTTGGATAGGGCCAACGTAGATACCGACGCGATCATCCCCAAGCAGTTTTTAAAGTCGATCAAGCGTTCCGGTTTCGGCCCGAATCTGTTCGACGAATGGCGTTATCTCGACCACGGCGAGCCGGGCAGGGATAATTCCAGGCGTCCGCTCAATCCGGATTTCGTGCTGAATCAGCCGCGTTATAAAGGTGCGCAGATTCTGCTCGCGCGCGCGAACTTCGGCTGCGGCTCGTCGCGCGAACACGCGCCTTGGGCATTGGAAGATTATGGTTTCCGCGCCATCATCGCGACCAGCTTCGCCGACATCTTTTATAACAACTGCTTCAAGAATGGCTTGCTGCCAATCCGTCTGGCTGTGGAGCAAGTGGATGAGTTATTCAAGGCGGTGGCTGCCCATGCCGGCTACAAGTTGGCGATCGATCTGGAACAGCAAACCATCAGCGCGCCGGACGGCAAAGTGTATAAATTTGAAGTCGAGACTTTCCGCAAACATTGTTTGCTGAACGGCCTGGATGACATCGGCCTGACCTTGCAGCATGTGGACGAGATCAAGAGTTACGAGGCGAAACATCGGGCCGCACAGCCGTGGTTGTTCGCGTAAATTGATTTGTAATTCTGACTGGAAATGTAAATGAAAATCGCAGTATTGCCGGGTGACGGGATAGGTCCGGAAATCGTGGCGCAAGCGGCCAAGATGCTGGAGGCCTTGCGCCGTGACGGATTGAAGATCGAACTGGAATACGCCCACATCGGCGGAGCAGGCTATGACGCAGCCGGGGATCCATTGCCGGACGCGACGCTGAAGCTGGCGCAGGCGTCGGATGCGGTGCTGCTCGGCGCGGTGGGCGGTTATCAATATGACACGCTGACCCGTCCGCTGCGTCCTGAACAAGGTCTGTTGCGAATACGCAAGGGCTTGAGCTTGTTCGCCAATCTGCGTCCCGCGCTGGTGTATCCCGAGTTGGTCAATGCTTCCAGCCTGAAGCCGGAATTGGTATCGGGATTGGACATCATGATTTTGCGCGAACTGACCGGTGACATTTATTTCGGCCAGCCGCGCGGCATACGCACGCTGGACAACGGCGAGCGACAGGGCTTCGACACCATGCTGTACAGCGAGTCGGAGATCCGCCGCGTGGCGCATGTCGGTTTTCAGATCGCGATGAAACGCGCTGGTTTGAAAGGTGGGGGAAAGATGTGTTCGGTGGACAAGGCCAATGTGCTGGATACCAGCATGTTCTGGCGCGAAATTGTGACCGAGGTGGCGAAGGAATACCCGGCAGTCGCGTTGTCGCACATGTACGTGGATAACGCGGCGATGCAACTGGTGCGCGCACCCAAGCAGTTCGATGTGATTCTGACTGGAAACATTTTCGGCGACATATTGTCGGATGAGGCATCCATGCTGACCGGTTCCATCGGCATGTTGCCATCGGCTTCGCTGGATGCGAACAACAAGGGCCTGTATGAGCCTTGCCACGGTTCGGCACCGGATATCGCGGGCAAGGACATCGCCAATCCGCTGGCGACGATTTTATCGGTGGCGATGATGATGCGCTACACTTTTGCGCGTGAAGACATCGCGCAGCGCATCGAGACTGCGGTGCGCAAAACGCTGCAACAGGGATTGCGCACTGCGGATATCGCCGAAGCGGGCAGGCAGAAGATCGGCACGGCGGCGATGGGCGATGCGGTTGTTAAGAGCTTGTAGCCTGTAGCTCGTAGCGGGTAGCTAAACTGGTTTTGCTACATGCTACCGGCTACTAGCTACCAGCTAATTATTTGAGAGAGAAAAATGAGCAAGCAATATGACGTTTGTATATTAGGCGCAACCGGAGCGGTGGGAGAGGCGATGCTGTCCATACTGGAGCAGCGCAAGTTCCCGGTGCGCAATCTTTATCCGTTGGCATCCAGCCGTTCGGCGGGTTCCACGGTGAGCTTTAAAGGAGAAGACCTTACCGTCATCGATGTGGAGGGTTTCGACTTTTCCAAAACACAGATCGGTTTGTTCTCGGCAGGCGGCAGCGTATCGGAACAGTACGCACCGATCGCCGCAGCTGCCGGTTGCGTGGTGATCGACAACACCGCGCACTTCCGCTACGACCGCGATATTCCGCTGGTGGTGCCGGAGGTGAATCCGCATGCCATCGCGCAATTCAAGAATCGCGGCATCATCGCCAATCCCAATTGTTCGACCATCCAGATGGTGGTGGCGCTCAAGCCGATCCAGGACGCGGTAGGCATCGCGCGTATCAATGTGGCGACTTATCAGGCGGTGTCCGGTACCGGCAAGGAGGCGATCGACGAACTGGCTGCGCAAACCCGTGCGCTGTTCAATCAGCAAGATGTCGAGGTCGAGGTGTATCCGAAGCGTATCGCCTTTAACGTGCTGCCGCAGATCGATGTGTTCATGGAGAACGGCTACACCAAAGAAGAAATGAAGATGGTCTGGGAAACCCGGAAGATCATGGAAGACGACTCCATCGTGGTCAATCCGACCGCAGTGCGCGTGCCGGTGTTCTACGGGCACTCCGAAGCCATACACATCGAAACCCGCAAGAAGATCACCGCCGCGGCGGCGCGTGCCTTGCTGGAAAAGGCTCCCGGCGTGATCGTGATGGACAGGCGCGAGCCGGGTGGATACCCGACACCGGTCGATGCGGCGGGAAACGACGCGACCTATGTCGGGCGCATCCGCGAAGATATCTCACACCCATTGGGCTTGAATCTGTGGGTGGTGAGCGACAATGTGCGCAAGGGCGCGGCGTTGAATAGCGTGCAGATCGCGGAAATTTTAATTGCGAAATACTTCAATTGAGACATAATGCGAAGGATATTATTAGCTTGTGCTGATAACTCTATGATGTTATTTTATATTCTCCAATAAATAAGGTGAGGGTGATCGCGTGCGAAAATCACTGGTGAAACTGCTCGGCGTTGTTGCTGCTTTGATGTTGTCTACAACTGTTTCTGCCGTAGGTATGGGCGGAATAAATGTGGCTTCTGCTTTGGGGCAACCGCTTAAGGCCGACATAGAATTAGTGGCAATCAGTAAGGCTGAGAAAGACAGTCTGGTCGCTCGTCTTGCCTCACCCGAAGCCTATAAGAGTGCCGGGCTGGAGTATCCTTATGGCAACAAGTTCAAATTTCAGATTGAGAGTCGCGCGGACGGTCAACCGTACATCAAGGCGAGCAGCGCGCAACCAGTCAACGAACCTTTTGTAAGTCTGCTGGTTGAGCTGACCTGGTCTTCCGGCAAACTGTCCCGCGAATATACTTTCCTGCTGGATCCTCCCGGCTATGTGCCGGAACAACCTGCTCAAGCGGAAGTGCAGGCCGTCGCACCGGAAGTGCAAGCCGCCGCACCCGCAGTAGCCGCGTCGGCCGTGCCGGAAGAAACCGCAGCCACGCCTGCGGAACAAGCCGCTCCGGCAGCCGCAGTCACTCCCGCAGAACAAGCTGCGCCAGCGGAAGCCGCTGCCAAACCTGAGGAACAAGCCGCGCCGGCAGAAACTGCAGCCAAGCCTGCAGAACAAGCCGCATCGGTGGAAACCGCTGCCAAGCATGAGGAACAGGCTGCTCCGGAAGCTGCAGCGGTGCATGAGAATAAAGAGTGGCTTGCGGTTCATCGCGGCGACACGATGTACAAAATCGCAGAACAATACAAACTGGCTGATATGAGTCTGGAACGTATGCTGGTCGCGATGTATCGCATCAATGCCGACCAGTTCGACGGCCGAAACATGAACCGCATCAGGGCCGGCAAAATTCTGCATTTGCCCAGCCAGCAAGAATTGATGAGCGTGTCACTGCCTGATGCGGTAAAGGAGATTCATGCCCAGGCAGCCGATTGGAATGCTTACCGGCAAAAACTGGCCAGTGCAGCCGCAGTCAGCAATCA
>PLBS01000059.1 GCA_003134595.1 Gallionella sp.
TTGATGCGTTCCTTCACCAGGCTGATGATGATGCCATCGGAGATCAAGCAACCCGCATCCATCAGCTTCTTTGCCGCGATTCCCGTCGGCGTGCCCGCTTTGGCAGCCGCTCGCAGCATGTCACCGGTGGAAATTTGCGGGATGCTGAATTTTTCCTTGATGTAATTCGCCTGGGTGCCTTTGCCTGCACCCGGTGGCCCAAGCAGTATCAGTCTCATTTCTTGCTTACCTCCGATTTTATTTGTGCTTCAAATATTTGTCGTGCCGCATGCAGATCTTGTTCGGTATCGACCCCACATGGCGGAGCCTGCTCAGCGATGACCACGCCAATTTTGTACCCATGATACAGCGCGCGTAGCTGTTCCAGTGCTTCAAAGTGTTCAATCGCTGCCGGAGCAAGCTGTCCATAGGCGCGCAGGAAACCGGCGCGGTAAGCGTAGATGCCGATGTGGCGCAATACTGGCAAGTTGGCGGGCAGTGGCTGTTGTTGGGCGAAGGCATCACGGGGATATGGGATGGTCGCACGGCTGAAATACAGCGCGTTGCCATTTTTATCCAGCACCGTCTTGACGATGTTCGGATTGCGCATAGCCGCTTCATCGTGAATAACATGGCAGGCCGTGGCAATCGCACATTCAGGATGGGTGTGCAGGTGTTCGGCAACGGCGCGAATCAGCGCGGGCGGAATCAGCGGTTCGTCACCTTGCACATTGACCACGATGGTGTCATCCGGCCAATCACATTGCTCAACCACTTCGGCGATGCGATCCGTGCCGCTGGCGTGGCTGTCTTTGGTCAAACACGCCTTGAAGCCATGCTCGTGTACCACGTTGGCAATCGCGTGGTGGTCGGTGGCGATCCAGATTTGTTGCGCACCGCTTTGTGCCGCTTGTTCGGCAACCCTCACCACCATGGGTTTACCGGAAATCAGCAGCAGCGGCTTGCCGGGTAATCGTGTGGATGCGTGGCGTGCGGGGATGACGACGTGAAAAGCGACCTCAACCCCTCCCAGCCTCCCCTTATCATAACCAGCGACCTGGCTATCGTCTTTTGATAGCTTAGTCGAATGGCTATAACCAATGACTTGCCCAGCGTCTTTTGCTGGGTTAGTCAGATGGCTAGTAGTCATATCAGTAGTTACATCAGAGGGGGTTGGGGTTAGTTTTTTCACCTTAGACTTTTTCGGCTTCTTCGGCGGTGAGTTTGCGCGCTTCGTCGACCAGCATCACCGGAATGCCGTCTTCGATTTTATAGGCCAGTCGGTCAGCCTTGCAGATCAGTTCCTGCGCGGCTTTTTGATAGACCAGCGCAGATTTGCACAATGGGCAAACGAGGATATCAAGCAGTTTGGTGTCCATGGGGGGCGATCTTTCGCAGTATGTGGTCTGTCAGGGCTGGGTCGATTTGAGCATCCACACGCAATACCCAATATCGCGCATCAGCGAATGCGGCGCATTTTACCGCATCTTTTTCGGTCAGGAGTATCGCATCGCAATCCGTGAAGGACAGGTCAGCTGCGCGGTAAGGGTGATGGTCGGGAAAAGCGTGCGGCGTGAAGGGGACGCCCAGTGTTTCCAGATGTTGGAAATAGCGTTGCGGGTGACCGATACCGGCCACGGCATGGATATTCGATTTGTGAAAATCAGCGGTCGGATTGTTAAAATCGGCAGGAGTGGCTACCTGGCCGGGGTTTAGCAAGTTGTAAAAAACCGCACCGGTGAGGCGCATCGCATATTGGGCCGGGTGCCCGGCCAAAAGTTCTTCGGATTTAGCAGCATCGCCGCCATTCACCACTACCGCATCCACTGTTTGCAAGCGCGATACCGGTTCGCGCAGCGGGCCGGCGGGTAGCATCAAACCATTGCCAAATCCGCGCGCGCCATCGATGACCGCGATTTCCACATCGCGCTGCAAGCGGTAATGCTGCAAGCCATCATCGCACAGCACGACATCGCATTGCGGATGGGCTTGCAACGCCGCGCGCGCCGTGGCGACGCGATCCACACCTACCCACACCGGACAAATATCGCGTTGCGCCATCAACAGAGGTTCATCTCCGACCTGTGCGGTTGTGCTTGACAGGTTTACTGGTTGCGGGCTTGAGGTTTTACGGCCATAGCCGCGACTGACGATGAGCGGATGCCAGCCGCGCTCGGTGAGTTGTTGTGCCAAGGCAAGCGTGAGCGGGGTTTTGCCGGTTCCGCCGACACTGATGTTGCCGACCACGATGACCGGTAGCAGCAATTGATGGCTGGTCAGGATGCCGTTGCGATACAACTCGCGACGCAACGCCACCAGCAGGCGAAAAACCAGGCTAATCGGGAAAAGAATCAGGTGCAGCGGGGTGATGCGATACCAATAGTGTTGCAGCCAGTGCACGTTAGGGAACCTCTAAAAATTCAGAGTTCGCCCAAATGCAAGGCGCGGGAAAAATTTCGCAGTGCCGCATATGATGAATATGTAAGCAAGAAATTTTTCCCGCAACGCAGCAGTTGGGATGAAATGTGGATTTTTTATTTTGGTTGGCTCTGCGTGGTGAAGGTGATGCGCCCATACCCGGCGCGCCTTGCCGCTTCCATCACGTTTATCACGGATTGATGCGTGGCTTTGGCATCGGCGTTAATGACGATGGTGGGGTCGGTTTGATCGCCCGCAGCATTTTTCAGGGAAGCGGCCAACGCGTCTACACCAGTGTACGACAAGCCTTGGTTGTTGACGGCATAGTGCTCCGAGGCATCCACTGCGACGTTGATGATGTTGGCCTTTGTGCTGGGTGTTTCTCCGCCCGCCTGCGGCAGATTGATCTGCAATTCGGAAAACTTGGCGTAGCTGGTGGTCACCATCATGAAAATCAAAATCACCAGCAATACGTCTATCATCGGGATCAGATTGATCTCCGGTTCTTCGCGTCTACGCCCAAGTCGGAAGTTCATTACCGATTAACCCGTGCGTTGGCCGTGCACGATCCCAACCAGTTTGATGGCCTGTTGCTCCATCTCGATGGTCAGGGTATCCACTTGCGAACGGAAATGGCGGTAGGCAATCATGCTCGGAATCGCCACGATCAGACCAAGGGCGGTGTTATAAAGGGCCACGGAAATGCCGTGTGCAAGTATCGCCGGCGAGTTGCCGACCGCAGTTTGTGAGCCAAAGATTTCGATCATGCCGACCACCGTGCCGAACAGGCCCAGCAATGGGCTGATGGATGCAATCGTACCTAAAGTAGTAAGGAAGCGTCCCAAATCGTGTGAGACTGCACGTCCCGCTTCTTCGACAGATTCTTTCATCACTTCGGGCGTACTTTTGATGTTCTTCAAACCGGCGGCGAAAATTCGTCCCAGTGGCGAGTTACCGGCAAGTTTGGTCAGCATGCCGTCGCTGACACCGCGTTGCTTGAGTTCCTTGATGACTTCGTCCAGCAGGGTGGGAGGAGCGATGCGCTGGCTGCGCAAAAACATCAAGCGTTCAATGATCAAGCCTACTGCGATGATGGATGCCAGAATCAAAAACCAGATCGGCCAACCGGCCGCTTCAACAATTGCAAACACGCGGATTCTCCAAATGTGCTTAAATTAACAGGACGCAACTGTAACGTGTCGCACTGAGTTGAGCAACCTTTCTCAGGATTTACTTCAGCACTATTTTGCTAAGCTGCCATTTGAAAAGAGTATTTCTGTTTACTCACAAAACCTGTGGATAACTTTGTGGATGACTCTCGGGGATAGCCCTTTAACTTGGCGTGGAGCAAGGGATTTTGTTACTTTGCCTATTTTTTGTAACTAAATAATATCAAATTAAAACAATAAGTTAACGTAAGTTTGTGGTTTTGTTGCTGAGTGAAGTGGTGAAAAGCGGCAATTTTCCTTGGAGTGTGGATTATTTCGGATTGTCAATATGTCTTTCGATCTATTTTTTGAAGAAAAAACGCGTGTTTTTCGAGTTGCGGAACTCAACTTTGCAATCAAGCAGTTGCTGGAAAGCAACGTCCCTTTGTTGTGGGTACGCGGAGAAATTTCCAATTTGGTGAAGGCCGCTTCCGGTCATTTTTATTTTTCGCTGAAGGACGATCAGGCGCAAGTTCGTTGCGTGATGTTCCGGCATAAAAATATATTGTTGAGCCATCAAATCAGCAATGGACAACTCGTCGAAGTATTAGCAGTCGCTACTTTATATGAGCAGCGCGGCGACTTTCAATTGACCGTCGAGCAGATGCGTCCGGCCGGGCTGGGCATACTGTATGAACAGTTCGCGCGACTGAAACAATTGCTGGAAAGCCAGGGACTGTTCGCTGCCGAGCGCAAACGTGCCTTGCCCACCTTCCCCAAACGCATCGGCATCATCACCTCCCCGCAGGCCGCCGCGTTGCGCGATGTGCTCACCACCTTAAGACTGCGGCTGCCGAGCGTGCCGGTGGTGCTGTATCCCACACCGGTGCAAGGGACAGGCAGCGCGGAGAAGATCGCAGCCGCCATCCAGCTCGCCAACCGGCGCGCGGAATGCGACGTGCTGATCGTGTGTAGAGGCGGCGGCAGTATCGAAGACCTATGGGCGTTCAATGAAGAAGTCGTGGCGCGCGCCATCGCCGCCAGCGAAATTCCCATCGTCAGCGGGGTCGGCCACGAGACCGATTTCACCATCGCCGATTTCGTCGCCGACGAACGCGCCCCGACCCCCACCGCAGCGGCGCAACGCGTAACCCCGGATCGCCATGCCCTGCTCAGGGGTCTGCAAGACCAGGCACAGCACCTGCAACGCGCGCAGCGCAACCGTATGCAGAACGCGATGCAGGCGGTTGATTACCTACAGCGCAGGCTAGTGCACCCCGCGCAACAGTTGCAACGCCAGACCCAGCAACTGGACCAACTGCAACAACGCATGCAGCGCGCCTTTGCCTACCGCCAGCAGCATCAACACTGGCAGTGGCAATCGCTGGCGCAACGATTGCGCGCCGCGAGCAGCGACTTCGCCCGTCTGCAAGACCGGCAAACCAATCTGGCGGAGCGGTTGATTAAGGCGATGCGCGCAGGGCAGGCACAGAGATCGGGGCGAGTAGAGAATGCCGCGCAGCATTTGATCTTGCTCGACCCGACAAAAGTATTGGCGCGCGGCTATAGCATGGTGCAAGACGCAAGTGGTGCTGTGGTGTCGGATGCGGGTCAATTGGATATCGGTGCGGTACTGCGCATTACCTTTGCGCGAGGGTGGGCACGGACTGAAGTGAAGGAGCGAGGCGGGGTTCACCCATCACATGAGACTAACGATGGCGAGCTGTAAAGGGAGAGCGCTATGAGCAACAGTCTGTTGAGAGGTGTTACTGCAAGATATTGATGTCCCCTTGCGCGTTTCAGAAGAGTTTCTCTGTCTTGTGTCTGCAACAGATTTGAAATGTTCCATTCACTCCAAGGGAATCCATCCATTCGCTTTTCTCGTGAAGCCTTTCGTCATCAAGAGTGTCGAATAATGTGTGGTCGAGAAAAATCCCACTGGGATGCAAAGCTTGGGCATAATTTTGTTGGGTCCATTCGGCATCTTTTTCCAAGAAACAGTGCCCCTCTATGCATCGACAAAAAACTTTTTCTTGTTCCACGCTTCGCCACCCCCTCAACTCAAGCTTAGGAACTGACTGCGCGCGCATGTCACCGCTCCAGCTTTATTCACACGCGGCATCCATATACACTTGTCTATGCCCCGATTTCGCGGCATGGAGGCCGCTCCCGCGCTTCCGGCAATATCTATGTATTGTGTAGCTTACCGGATTATAGCCAATACCGATAGTTTTGATATAGCCTATTGCGATTTAAAGAGATATAGCCGAAACCGATACAATAATCGCCATGATGAAGGAACGTATCAAACGGGCGCGGCGGGAGCGAGGGTGGAGCCAGGCAGAACTGGCGCGGCGCATGTCCGTCACTCAACCCTCGGTAGCGGAATGGGAGTCAGGACGTAAGGCGCCCAACATGAAGAACCTGGTGCGCTTGGCGAAACTGCTCGACGTGGGGTTCGAATGGCTTTCCACCGGGCGCGGCGAGATGCGTTTGTCTCCAGCTCTTTCTGTATCCGAAGCGGTGCCCGCCTATGAGTGGATGCTGCCGGAGGAACGGCGGCTGTTGAACACCTTCGCGCGCCTTCAGCCGCGCCAGCGCGAAGCGTTGCTGGGGTTTCTGGAGTCTTTGCCGTAGCAATCCGCTAAAACAACGGGGTCACAAAAAACAACGGAGTCAGGTCTTGCATTAAGCCATCCCCGCTCCAAGAGGATACCCGGCCGATGAGTTTGGCGTAGCGATCCCTTCGCTAGTCTTTGCTTTGCGGTATCATCTCGCCCTTGCAAATCTGCTATGCAGTTCAATCGCAATGGCCTCTGTAAATTTCCTTGATCTTCCTCCTTTGCTCAGTGCGCGCGGCACGATCACGCTGCCCGGATCGAAAAGCATTTCCAATCGCATCCTGTTGCTGTCGGCACTGGCGCAGGGAACGACTGAGATACGCGATGTGCTGTTGTCGGACGATACCGAGCGCATGCTGGACGGCTTGCGCACACTGGGTGTAGCCGTGGAGCAACTGGAGTCGCACGTGTTCCGCGTGCAGGGCTGCGGCGGGAATTTTCCGGTCAAGCAGGCTGAATTGTTTTTGGGCAATGCCGGGACCGCGTTTCGTCCGCTGACGGCGGCGCTGGCGTTGTCGGGTGGCGACTACAAGCTGTCCGGTACGCCACGTATGCACGAGCGGCCGATAGGCGACCTGGTGGATGCGTTGCGCGAACTCGGCGCGGACATCGAATGCCTGGACAATGAAGGTTTCCCGCCGCTGCAGATCCATCCGGCGACGTTAAGCGGAGTAGCTCGTGTCAGTGTGCGCGGCGACGTGTCCAGTCAATTCCTTACTGCGTTGCTGATGGCCTTGCCGCTGTTGAATAGCGAGGTCACGGTGGACGTGGCCGGCGAGTTGATTTCGAAACCTTATATCGAGATCACGCTGGAAATGATGGCGCGCTTTGGTGTTCAGGTGCAGCGCGATGGCTGGCGCAGTTTCACGGTGGCGGGAGGCAGTCGCTATGTATCGCCCGGCGTGATCTATGTGGAAGGCGATGCATCGTCGGCCTCATATTTTCTTGCGGCAGGTGCGATCGGCGGCGGGCCGGTGCGCATCGAAGGCGTGGGCAGCGGCAGTATTCAGGGCGATGTGCGCTTCGCCGATGCGCTGGCGTTGATGGGTGCGCAGATCGAACAGGGTACGAACTGGATGGAGGCGCGTGCGCCGGGGTGCGGAAGGGTGATGCCGGAGGCATCGGGTACCCACCGGCCTCCTCCTTGCGGGGAATCAGGGCGACTCAAGGCAATCGATCTGGATTGCAATCACATTCCAGATGCGGCGATGACGCTGGCGGTTGTCGCGTTGTTTGCCGAGGGTACGACCACGTTGCGCAACATCGCCAGTTGGCGCGTCAAGGAAACCGATCGCATCGCGGCGATGGCGACGGAGTTGCGCAAGGTGGGGGCGGCGGTGGAAGAGGGGGAGGGCTTTATACGTATTACAGGATTGAGGAGCGAGGATCGAGGATCGAGCAAAAACAGCGGCTCCGGTTTTGCTTCTTCCCTCGACTCCTCGCTACGCTCTCCTCGCTCCTCGCTCCTCGATCCTGCCGAAGGCATAAATACCTACGACGATCACCGCATGGCGATGTGTTTCTCGCTTGCCGCTTTTGGCGCAGAAGGAATACGCATCAACGATCCGAGCTGTGTCGCCAAGACCTTCCCGAATTATTTCACGCTGTTGCATGATGTGGTGCAGGCCGTGCCGGTGATCGCGATCGACGGGCCATCGGCATCTGGCAAGGGCACGGTGGCACAGCTGGTCGCTGCAAGACTCGGCTATCACTATCTGGACAGCGGCGCGTTGTATCGTTTGCTGGCGTTGGCAGCGCAGCGTGATGGGATTCTGCTGACTGATGAATCTGGCCTGGCGGAATTGGCTGAACGCATTGAGATACGTTTCGAGGGTGAGCGGATCTGGCTGGACGGCGCTTTGGTCGGTGACGAGTTGCGCGGAGAACAATGTGCGGCTGCGGCTTCGAAAGTGGCGGCTTTGCCCAAGGTTCGTGCAGCATTGTTGAACAAGCAACACGCTTTCCGCAGGGCACCGGGCCTGGTGGCGGATGGGCGCGACATGGGCTCGGTAGTGTTTCCGGACGCCGCGCTGAAAATCTTTCTCACCGCCAGCGCTGACGCACGCGCCGAGCGGCGTTATAAGCAGTTGATGGAAAAAGGAATCGGTGCTAATATCGCCGCCCTTTTGCTGGATATACGTGTGCGTGACGAGCGAGATACTCAGCGCAGCGCATCTCCTCTGCAACAGGCACCGGGTGCAAGTCTGCTGGATACCACGGCTCTGAACATCGAGCAGGCAGTTCAGGAAGTGCTGGCACGCTACCCGGCGAAAGGCTCCAAAAGCTAGGCCCCATACGACTCTCCGTCATTGGGAACTTTAACTAACCCTCTGTATGTTACAGGCAGAAAATTTTTCTTAGGTGTATATCCGATGAACGCAACCGCAACCGCAGCAGCTGTACTAAACCCCGATAGTTTTGCCGCAATGTTTGAAGAAAGTTTGACGCGCAAGGAAATGCGCGCCGGCGAACTGATCACCGCACAAGTCGTGCGTGTCGACCACAACATGGTGGTCGTGAATGCCGGACTGAAGTCCGAAAGTTTAATAGCAATCGAGGAATTCCTTAACGCTAAAGGCGAATTGGAAGTCAACGCGGGTGATTTCGTCACCGTCGCGATCGAATCGCTGGAAAACGGCTATGGTGAAACCAAGCTGTCGCGCGAAAAAGCAAAGCGTTTGGCGGCGTGGCACGAGCTGGAATTGGCCATGGAAGAAGGCAAGATCGTGGAAGGCTTCGTCAGCGGCAAGGTCAAGGGCGGTCTGACTGCGATGGTCAATGGTATCCGCGCATTCTTGCCCGGTTCGCTGGTGGACATTCGTCCGGTCAAGGACACTACGCCTTATGAAAACAAGGTCATGGAATTAAAGGTCATCAAGCTGGATCGCAAGCGCAACAACGTGGTGGTTTCCCGCCGCGCCGTGCTGGAAGCAAGCGTGGGTGCCGATCGTGAAGCGATCATGGAAAATCTCAAGGAAGGCGCGATCGTCAAGGGCGTGGTCAAGAACATCACCGACTACGGCGCGTTCGTTGACTTGGGCGGCATTGACGGCCTGTTGCACATTACCGATCTGGCATGGCGTCGCGTGAAGCATCCTTCCGAAGTATTGACCGTGGGCGACGAAATCGAAGCCAAGATTCTGAAGTTCGACCAGGAGAAGAACCGCGTCTCGCTGGGTATCAAGCAAATGGGCGATGATCCGTGGAATGGTCTGGCACGCCGCTATCCGCAAGGCACACGCATGTTCGGCAAGGTGACTAACCTGACCGACTACGGCGCGTTCGTTGAAATCGAGCAGGGTATCGAAGGCCTGGTGCACGTTTCAGAAATGGATTGGACCAACAAGAACGTACATCCTTCCAAGGTTGTGAGTTTGGGCGATGAAGTTGAAGTGATGATTCTGGAAATCGACGAACAGCGTCGCCGTATATCCCTGGGGATGAAGCAGTGTCAATCCAATCCATGGGATGATTTTGAAATCAACCACAAGAAGGGCGATAAAGTGAAGGGGCAAATCAAGTCCATCACTGACTTTGGTGTGTTCATCGGTTTGGATGGCGGCATCGACGGTCTGGTGCATTTGTCCGATCTGTCCTGGAGCCAGCCTGGCGAAGAAGCGGTGCGCAGCTACAAGAAGGGCGACGAAGTCGAAGCCGTGGTATTGGCGATCGACGTTGAACGCGAGCGCATCTCTCTGGGCATCAAGCAAATGGAAGGTGATCCATTCGGTGGTTTTGCTTCCAGTCATGAAAAGGGTGCTGTGGTCACCGGCAAGGTGAAATCGCTGGATGCCAAGGGCGCGACGATTGCATTGGAGGGCGATGTTGAAGCCTATCTGAAGGCATCCGAAGTGTCCGCCGATCGCGTCGAAGATATACGCAATCACCTCAAGGAAGGCGATAGCGTGACCGCTGTCATCATCAATGTGGATCGCAAGAATCGCGGCATCAACCTGTCGATCAAGGCTCTGAACAAGACGGAGGATAGCGCAGCAATGCAGAAGCTCTCGGCAGAAAGCAATACCAGTGCCGGCACCACCAATCTGGGTGCATTGCTGAAGGCCAAGATGAGCGGCAGCAAGCCCGAAGCCTGAGTTTGAGGTTCCCGAAATGATTCGTTCTGATTTGATAACCAAGCTGGCCGAGTTGCATCCGCAACTGTTGGCCAAGGATGCTGAGCTTGCCGTTAAAGTGATTCTGGATGCCTTGTCTGCCACGCTGTCGCGCGGTGGACGGGTCGAGATTCGCGGTTTTGGCAGCTTTGGCCTGAATTACCGTCCGCCGCGTCAGGGGCGCAATCCCAAGACCGGCGACAAAGTGAAAGTGCCGGCCAAGTTTGTTCCGCACTTCAAGGCAGGCAAGGAACTCAGGGAGCGAGTCTGCGAACAGAAGACTTGATTTCGATGAGGCACTTCAAGTGGCGGCATATCGCAAGGTATTGCCGCCATTTTTTATGCTATCGTTGCAAGACACCTGCAACACTGCTGCGCTTGGTGATACTGCGTCGAAAAGTGGCTCAAAATCCTCATGTATAAAACATACACTCCGGTTTTTCACCACTTTTCTCCTTATCTGACCTGCGCTCGCTACGTGCTGCAGGAGTCTTGATACAACGGTTTACTTGGGGTGTGCCATGCGTTATCTCAATTGGATTTTACGAGTAGTGCTGTTCATCGTGCTGCTTGGTTTTGCAGTCAAAAACGATCAGCCGATCACACTGCACTATTTTTTCGGCTACGAGTGGCAGTCTTCTCTTGTGATTGTGCTGCTGATATTTTTTGCTGCGGGTGCGGCCGTTGGCGTACTCGCGATGTTCGCCAATGTGCTGCAACAACGCCGTGAAATCGCAGTTCTGAAGCGCGATATTCGGGTCAAGAATAAACTTGCCGGTATCGGCGAAACGCAACAAGCGCCCAGATAAACACTTTCAGTTATGGAATTTCAACTCTGGATGCTGCTGATTTTCCCGTTGTTTTTTGGAATGGGGTGGTTGGCCGCACGCATCGACATTAAAGAGTTGCTCTCGGAATCGAGTGTGCTGCCACATTCGTATTTTCAGGGGCTGAATTTCTTGCTCAATGAGCAACAGGATAAAGCCATCGAAGCTTTCATTGAAGTGGTGAAGGTCGATCCGCAAACCGTCGAACTGCACTTCGCGCTGGGCAGTCTGTTCCGCCGTCGCGGCGAAGTGGATCGTGCTTTGCGTATGCACCACAACCTGGTGGATAGAGCCGATCTGGATGATGACAAACGCCAGCACGCGATCTTCGAGTTAGCTCAGGATTATCTGAAGGCCGGAATTCTGGATCGTGCCGAAAGTCTGTTCAGCGAATTGGAAAGTACCCCGTATGCCAAACAGTCTTTGGAGTTCTTGCTGGAGTTGTTTCAAAAAGAACATGACTGGCTAAAAGCGATTGCGGTGACCCAACGATTGGCGGCGGTATCCGGGCAGCCATACAGCAAGGAGACCGCTTTTTTCTATTGCGAACTGGCGAGCGAGGAAATTGCAGGTGACAATCCAGTCGCGGCACGCGAACATTTGCAACAGGCGTTGCAGGATGATCCGAACGCGGTACGTGCCAACATGATGTTGGGTGATTTGTTCGTCAGCGAGGACAAGCATGAAGAGGCGATCAAACTCTGGAAAAACATCGAAGCGCAGGATGCGCAATATCTGCCGCTGGTTGCGGAACGTCTGCTGAATTCCTATCGCAGCTTGAATCGTGAAGTAGACGGCATTGCCTTGTTGCGTGAATACTTGAGCAAATATCATTCACTGGACTTGATGAATGTGGTGTTCGTCGGTGTGCTGAAAAACGAAGGCCCCGCTGCCGCCTATCAATTAGTGCGCGATGAGTTGGAGCGCAACCCGACCTTGCTGGGCCTGGATAAATTGCTCGAAGCGCGCCTGCTGGAAGTACCGGTGGACATGCGCGCCGATGTTGAGCTGGTGAAAGATTTAGTCCACAAACGCACGCGCAATCTGGCCATGTATCAGTGTGCCCATTGCGGCTTCAAGGCGCGCCAGTTCTACTGGCACTGCCCGGCCTGTCATGCTTGGGGCAGCTACTCGCCGCGTCGTGGCGAAGAAACCGGAATGCCGTTATGAGCGACCCCAAAATCATCATCGCGTTGGATTACCCGAATGCCGCGCCCGCGCTGGCGTTGGCCGACA
>PLBS01000047.1 GCA_003134595.1 Gallionella sp.
AGACCGTGTGTTGGCGGCTGCCCGACTGCGTGATGAAGCCGGGTATTGGGACGCGCTGGAAAGCGATTTTGATCGCATCATGGCTTTGCTCGAAGAATTGCGCGGCGGCAAACCTGTAGTAGAAGCAAAACAAGTTCCGCCTGGGCGACGCGCGACAGATCAGCCTGCGGGGGTTGAGCGCAGGGCGGATCGTCGCGCGCTGGAGCCGGGGGCGGAGCGTGCCGTGCTTGGCAATATGCTGCGTGTGCGTTCCGACGTGGTGGATCGGCTGGTGAACGAAGCCGGTGAAATCAGCGTGGCACGCTCGCGTATGGAAACCGAAATGCGCGTTTTAAAGGAAGGTTTGCTGGAATTGACAGCCAGCGTGATGCGTTTGCGCCAGCAGTTGCGTGAGGTGGAGATTCAGGCAGAGAGCCAGATGCAGGCGCGCGTCTCGCTGGCCAAGGATCACGCGGAGCAGTTCGATCCGCTTGAATTTGACCGTTTTACCCGCTTGCAGGAATTGACGCGCTTCATGAATGAAAGTGTGCATGACGTGCAGACCGTGCAGCAGTCGATGTTGAAAAATCTGGAAGAAACCGCTGTCGTGATGCTGGCGCAGGGGCGGCTTAACCGGGAGTTGCAACAAGGTTTAATGAACGTACGCATGGTGTCGTTTAACAGCATTACCGACCGTTTGTATCGCATCGTGCGACAAACAGGCAAGGAGCTGAACAAACGCGCCAACCTTGAATTGCAGGGTACGAACGTGGAGCTGGATCGCAGCGTGCTGGAAAAAATGATCGCGCCGTTCGAGCACTTGTTGCGCAATTCCATTGTGCACGGGCTGGAAAATGATCAGCTGCGCGCGCAGAGCGGCAAGCTCCCGATCGGTGAAATTCGTTTGAGTGTGCGCCAGGAAAGCAACGAGGTGGTGTTTGAGTTCAGTGATGACGGCGCCGGCCTGAACTTTGCGGGGCTGCGCGAGAAGGCGATAGCCAACGGTTCGCTGCAGGCCGATGAGGAGGTCAGCGAAGATCAATTGGCGCAACTGATTTTTACTCCCGGCCTTTCCACTGCGACCGAAATCACCGAAATCGCCGGACGCGGTATCGGCATGGATGTGGTGCGCAGCGAGATCTCTGCGTTGGGTGGGCGCATCGATGTCAGCTCGAAGAGGGGGGAGGGTACGCAATTTCTCATCCATTTGCCGCTCACGCTGGCGGTCACACAGGTCTTGATGGTGCGTTCGGGTGATGCGATTTACGCGATTCCATCCACTATGGTCGAACAAGTCAGGCAGGAGAAACAGGCAGAAATGGGCGCGTTGCATCGCACGCGACAAATCGAATGGCAGGGCAATACATACATGCTGCACTATTTGCCGCACCTGCTGGGTGATATGGAGGTTGCCCAGGAAAGTCAGCCGCGCAGTCCGGTGTTGCTGCTGCGCAGTGGCGGGCAACGCATTGCCCTGCAGGTTGATGAATTGTTGGGCAATCAGGAGGCGATGGTAAAAAATATTGGCCCGCAATTGGCGCGGCTGTCAGGGATCGCCGGTGCGACGGTGCAGGGTGATGGCAGGGTGGTGCTGATTTTGAATCCGGCGCAACTGGCGCAACGTATCGGCGGCGTCAGCAAGACGAAAAAAGCGGCCAGTGCCAAGCCACTCAATACCGAGCCGTTGATCATGGTGGTGGACGACTCCCTCACCGTGCGAAAGATCACCTCCCGCATGCTGACCCGCGCCGGCTATCAGGTGGTGACAGCGACGGACGGTGTGGATGCGCTGGAGAAACTGGAGGAGTTCACCCCGGACGTGATGCTGCTGGACATCGAAATGCCACGCATGGATGGTTTCGCGCTTGCCAGAGAATTGCGCCGCGATCCCAAGACGCAGAATCTGCCGATCATCATGATCACTTCGCGTACCGCCGACAAGCACCGCGATTACGCCATGCAACTGGGCGTCAACACCTATCTGGGCAAGCCTTATCAGGAAGATGAGCTGCTGCAGAACATCGCCGATTTTGTGGCAGTGCATAAATTGGACTCTTAGCTGTAAAATCCGCGCTATGCTCAAATTATTGTTCGTTATTGCACCTTGTTGGAGTCGAATTCGTGTTAGTCCAACACCAGAGATCACATGACCGCCAAGCAAAAAGATATTTATTCAGTTGATGTCATCGGCTTTAGCCAAACTGAGCTGATGGCGCTGGCCAGCGTTTTCGAACTCTCCTCGCGTCGCGTGCCAAAGTTTGCGCGTCACAACACGGTCGGCACCCCCCCTGATATTCTGCTGGTCGATGCAAATGACATGGAGGCCGTCAGGCTGCTCCTTGAGCGCAATGCATCGGGACTTATCCCGACAATTCTGATTGGCGATTCGAATCGCGGAACCCATTGGCCGGTTTTGCCGCGCCCGATTCGATGGATGAAGCTTTTCCAGGCATTCGATGCGGCGATTGCACCGCCTTCATCCGAGGCGCAATCGAAACCGGTTGAGGCTGCTGCAGTCACCAATGTACAGGCGAGTACCCCGGTCAGCATCGCGCCCCCGGAAATTCCCGTTGCAAAGACTGTTGGCGAGATGTCGGGCGCATGGCCTGCCAAAAATCCTCGGGCCGATTGGGTGCTCGTGGTGGATGACAACCACACGGTGCGTGAATTCATGAAGAGTAAACTTGCGGCGTTCAGTTTCAACGTTGATTATGCAGAAAGCGGTGAGCAGGCTATTGGTTTCACCGGCCAGAAACATTACGCCTGTATATTTCTTGACGTGATTATGCCGGGCATTGACGGTTATCAAGTATGCAAGCTGATCAAGTCCAACAGATCGGCCCAAAAAACGGCGGTTGTCATGTTGACCAGCAAGGATTCACCGTTCGACAAGATTCGTGGCAGCATGTGCGGTTGTGATGCTTATCTTACCAAGCCTGTCGACGAAGAAAAGCTGCTGGAAACCATAGCCAGGTTTCTGCCAGGCTGAAACTAATCAAGAGCGAATATGACGGTACGCAAGGTTTTATGCGTTGACGATTCAGCCGCTGAGCTCGTCCTGATTAAAAAAATCGTGTTAAGTGCGAATCTGGATTTTATTTCCGCGACCAATGGCAAGGATGCCATTCAGTGCGCTAAATCCGAGATGCCAGATCTGATTTTTCTCGACATCGTCATGTTGGGCATGGATGGTTTTGCCGTGATGCGTGAATTGCAGAAAGATCCCGCGACGAAGGGCATTCCGGTCGTTTTCGTCTCAAGCAAAAGCCAGAAAGCCGATCAGGCGTGGGCAAAAATGCAAGGTGCCAAAGGCTTTGTGCCCAAACCCATCAGTGAGCAAGCGATACTGGAAGAAATCAGGAAGTTTTGAAGGGCTTCAGTTCAACAGGCAAAGCGAAGGGAAAGAACAATGGGCGTAGCAAAACACTGTGCGTTGACGACACCATCGCTGATTTGTCAACCTCAAGACGGTTAAGTTCATAAGGCATGCCGCAGATGGAACCTACCCAGACAATCGACATCAACGCCCTCAAGGCGCAGATCGATGCCGAAATCGCAGCCCGTCTGTTGATCGAAGCTGACTCCGCTCGCTATATCCAGCGTCGCGGGTTTTGCATCGGTGACCTCAGATTGCTCGTGCTCTTGGACGCTACCAGCGAGGTGCTGGAGATGCCGCCTTTGTTTCGCCTGCCCGGGGCACCCACCGGGATCGCAGGACTCGCGAATCGCCACGGGCGTGTGGTGCCGGTGATGGATTTGTCCGTCTTGTTCGGGCTGCAGCATGATCATGCCGCAAGCGCGTGGCTATTGGTGTGTGGCCGGGGGGACGAAGCTGTCGGCCTGGTCATCGATAGCTTGCCGGAACGCAAGAGATTTGTTCAGGATGACGAAATCGGCCTTTCGGACATCACGCATCCGATTGCAGGCTACGCCAAGGCGGCCTATCGGGAGGGGCAGGATATCTGGATCGACCTTGATACTGAGGAACTTTTCGCTGCGGTTTTTCATGTCGAACCTTCGTCGGTTTGACACTATTGTGTTTGCAGTATTTATGCTCAACAACGCACCCGATCGGGGTGCCGCGATGGGTTTTTTACAGAAGCTCTGATCGGTATTCCAGGAGAACGTTATGTTTGTAACCATTCGCGCCAAGTTGATTGGCTTCAGTTTTCTCTCGCTGTTGTTCACCGCGCTGGTGGGCGGGTTCGGTTATTACAGTAATGCTGAGCTTGCCGATGCCCTTGTGGAGACACAAGGCAAATTAGAGACGATCAACACACACATGCAGGGGGGCATGGCGCAAGATGCGGTACGAGCCGACGTGCTGCAAATCCTGCGTGCGGCCAAAAGCGGCGATGCGGTGGCCTACAAAGAAGCGGCCAATGATTTGAATGAGCACCTCAAGGCGCCGACCAGCAAGGCTGCTAACAACGGGCTCGCGGAGAAAACCCATCAGGCGGTTGCTATGGTCAGCGCGGATGTGGGTGTTTACGCAAAGTCGGCCCAGAGTATCGCCGCGCTGGCACAAACAGATAGCGGAGGTGCTGAAGCGCAGTTCAGTGTGTTCAATGAAGCGTTCAAAAAGCTGAAAGTCGACCAAATCACGGTGAATAATTTGATTGCCGGCGAGATCGGGGAGTCGCGCAAAGTTGCAGACGCCGCCGCGCTATACTCAGGCAATACCGCCCTTGCGGTGCTGGTTGCGGCAATTATTCTTTTGTCGCTGCTCGCATACAATATGTATCGACGCATCATGGACCCGCTGAACCAGTTACGGCAGGCGATCAGCAAGGTTGAGGGAGGGCATTATGATGTGCGCGTGAATCTCCATACCCAGGACGAGATAGGCTCTTTGGGACGCGCATTTGACAAGCTGATCGATGATCGTATTTCCGCTCTTAAAGCGACCGCAAGTGAAAACGAGCGTATCAACAACTCCGTGATCGGACTGTTTGCCGCGATGGGGGCTTTATCGGAGAAGGATTTGACGGTGCGTGCACCGGTGACCGAAGACATCATCGGCACGTTGGGTGACGCCATTAACCAGTTGACTGATGTCACCGCGACCGTGTTGCACCATGTGACTAAAGTCGCCGGTGTCGTGGAGGACGCATCGGAACGTATGAAGCAGCAATCGGACGTGGTGAATGAGATGGCGAAGGAGGAAGACGTCATCGTGGTGAGGCTGATTTCCAACCTGGAAACCGCGATGGCCTCAATTGGTGAGGTGGCCATATTTGCCCGCGATTCCAACCGGGCGGCGGCGGAAGCCACCAAGTCCACTGAAAGTGCGATGCAGACCGTGCAGGCGACATTGGTTGGGATGAACGCAATTCGTGAAACCATTTCCGAGATGGAAAAGCGCATCAAACGTCTTGGTGAACGTTCCCAGGAAATTTCACAGATCGTCAATCTGATCAACACCATTTCCGAACGTACCCATGTGCTTTCGCTGAATGCCGCAATGCAGGCGGCTATGGCGGGCGAAGCGGGGCGGGGCTTTGCGGTGGTGGCGGAAGAGGTTCAGCGCCTGGCGGAGAATTCACGACAAGCGACCGGGCAGATCGCCAACCTGGTACAGAATATTCAGGTGGAAACAAATGACACCATCGCAACGGTAAACAAGACCATCGAACAAGTGGTCAAAGAGTCCGACTTGGCATATAGCGCGGGTGAAAGAATGCGCGAAACACATGAAGCCACGGCACGACTGGTGCGACTGGTCGCCACGATTGCGACCAGCTCCGCCGAACAAACCAAGATTGCCGTGGTGTTGCGTGCGGCCGCGGACGAGATCGCGCAATTCACGGAGAAGACAGCCGAGCAGCTGGTCGCGCAAAATCAGAGTGCGGCCAGTCTGGTGTCCGCTTCGCAAAAATTGGTGGGCGCGATATCGGTGTTCAAGCTACCGCCGATGGAGAGCTAGCCCCCAGATGTTTATGACCCGCTGGATCGATGAGCGGCCCATGAGCCCATAATTCGGACCATTATGTCTATTGCAGCACTCACGCCGTTTTTTTCCGAAATGCGCAGGGAACTTGCGCAAACCGCTCCCGATTTCGAGCGGTGGATCGGTACGATGGCCACTGCCGCGGGCGACGATCCGCAGTTGATGGAAGCGCTGGAAGATTATGCCACCCAGTTGGAGCGTATCGGCCAAACGGCTGAGTTGATCGGCATGACCGGTTTGAGTGCATGGTGTGCTGCGCTCAACGGAATTTTACCCGGTGTCATCTTTCTGGAAGGTGAAGCCCGTCTGCAAGCCTGTCAACATCTGGCCGCCTGGCCGGCGCTGGTGGACCAATACTTGCAGGATCCCGCCGACTTCGATGCCTCGATGGCTCTCGCCGAATACCTGGCTAGCCCCTCCTTCGCACAGCCTTTCGACGAGAATGCCAGCATCGCGCTGATCGAATCATTGACCGCGCCCCCTGTTGTGCCTGAAGAGCTGATGGCTCAGCTTGCCAGCGCGGATGCCCTGGTTAGTGTGAGCATCGAGGACATATCGCTTGCTGTGCCGGATAATGCCGATCGTGATGTCTACAATGCATTTATCGACGAAGCCCCGAGCAACGCTGAGGAATTCTCGGCACTGACTTCCAGGATTGCCGCAGGCCATGCGGATATCAATGACTTGCGAAGTGCCAAGCGAATCGCGCATTCGTTCAAGGGATCAGCCAATATTGTGGGTATCCGCGGAATCGCGACACTCGGGCACCATACCGAAGATGTGCTTGAGTACTTCGAGAAAAATCCGGTAAAACCACCCCGCGCACTGGGGCGATCGCTGGTTGCGGCAAGTGATTGCCTTGCGCAAATGGTCGGCTATCTGCGCGGCGATGAGAGCGCGCCGGAGAACGCGTTTGAGGTGCTGAATGAAATCGTTGCTTGGGCCAACAAGGTCAAGTCAGGCGACATCGAGAGCATGGCTGATGACGCGAATGTGGAGGTTCCTCTTCCGTCGTCCGATGTTGCGCGACCGGATGTGCCTGTCGTTCCCGTTGCCGCTTCAGAAACCGAGGCACAGGCAACGTTACGTGTGCCGGTCAATACCGTGGATGAGATATTTCGCCTGGTTGGCGAAATGACCACCAAGATCGTGCAGCTTGAATCGCAGGTGGCTAATGTGAATGCACGCAGCAAGGCATTACTCGCGCATAATCTCGTGGTGCAGCAGCGGGTCATCGATATCGAAAAGCTGGTGATGCTGCGCGGCATGTCGCTCACCCCGGCAGACGCTGTGGACAATGAATCTTTCGACCCGCTGGAATTGGATCGTTACAACGAGTTGCATGGCGCTACCCGCTCGCTCGTGGAGGTAACCGCCGACGCGCGTGAGATGACGGATAACCTTGATACTGGCGTAACTAGGTTGCGCATCGAAGTGGCTCAACAATCCAATATCAATAAAGAACTCCAGTATCAGGTCGTTGCAACACGCCTTGCCCCGGTTAACGTGCTTACTGCGCGCTTGATGCGCAATGTGCGCCAGACCTGCCAGCAAACAGGCAAACAGGCCGAACTGGTTATCACCGGCGGCGAGATTCAGGTGGACGGAGACGTGCTCAACAAGCTGGCTGATCCATTGCTTCATTTGCTGCGCAATGCGGTCGATCATGGCATCGAACTTCCCGAGGACCGGGCTGCAGCGGGGAAGCCGATCGCAGGCACCATCAACCTGGATTTCTCGCGTCAGGGATCGGGGATCGTCGTCACGATACGCGATGATGGCAAAGGGCTCGATTACGAGCGTATCCGTGCCAAGGCGATAGACCGGGAACTGATTCGTGCCGACTATCAGTTGACACACCCCGAGCTTGCTCGCTTGGTGCTGTTGCCCGGGTTTTCAACCCGAGAGCAAGTCAGCGAAATTTCCGGGCGTGGTGTTGGAATGGATGTGGTTGCCACACGCCTGGCCAACATCAAAGGAACGGTCGAACTCAGTTCCGAACCCGGACACGGTTGCGAAGTTGTGCTGCGCTTCCAGGCTTCGCTGGTGACCCAGCACACCTTGCTGGTGGAAGCAGGAAAACAAATCTTTGCGATCCCCATCCACTATATCAAAGAAGCGTTTCCTGGCGGATTCGGCCAAGTGAAACAGCTACAAGCTGCCGGCGAACCGGATGAATCAGGTGAAGGCGAGTGGCATTTCATCATCCGTGATGAAAGTTTTCCGATTCGTGATTTAGCACCGCTGACCGGCTATCCGTCGTCTCCACCAGGTGCGGAGCTTTTCTCGTCGATGCCGAAAGTGCTGATTCGCACCATGGATGGCACGATGGCTATGCTAGCGGATCGTCTCATCGATAGCCGCAGTGTGATGGTAAAAAACATGGGGAAATACCTGCCGCGCGTGCATGGTATCTCGGGTGTGACCATCATGGGTGACGGCACACTGGTGCCTTTGCTCAACCTGCCTGAATTGCTGGCCGCACCTGTTGCGGTAACGGCTGCAGCCGCCGATCTGGCTGCCGCCGCGCGTCTTCAGGCACGCCGGATACTGGTCGTGGACGATTCTCTTTCCGTACGCAAGGGGCTGATGCAACTTCTTCAGGATGCCGCCTATGAAGTCAAAGGTGCGGGGGACGGTATGGAGGCGATCCGTGTGCTTGAATCCTTCGAGCCGCACCTGGTCTGCACCGACATGGAAATGCCGAACATGAACGGCATGGAGCTCGCCCAACATCTGCGCATGGAAGCGACCACGCGACATCTGCCCATCATCATGATTACCTCGCGCTCGACGGAGAAGCATCGCGAGCAAGCGATGCGTGCCGGGGTGGATTTCTATTTGACCAAACCGTACACTGATGCTGATTTGCTCAAGCACGTACACAATGCCCTGCAAGCGGGTTTCGTTCATGAAGTGGCTGCGCACGCTTGATTAGGCACAATTCCGTTATTGTGGTTCTATTCTAAACTCGGTAATATCCGTCGGGAAAGTAGGGGCGCACCAGGTAGGCCTTTACTGTAATTGCATTGAAGCTTGAGCGGAATTTTAGGGGTTCACAAATCATGAAAAATTATTCTCGCCTTGCCATGATTGGCGCATTGACCGGTGGCGTTTTGCTGGTGGGAGACGCGCTAATGTATTTCAACAACATGAGATACCTTCTGGCAGATGGACTGGTGTTTTTTGCCTTGGCGGCTTGTTTGGGTTATTTGTTCAAACAAGCTGAAGACAGCAACAAGTCGGCTGTTTCGTCACTTCAGAAAAGCAGCGCGTTTCATGTGCAACTGGGCAATGAGATAGCCGATCAGCTTAGCTCGGCACATACTGAGCTGGGTAATACCCAAGCCATACTCAGCGATGCCATAGGCAAACTGGTCAGCAATTTTATTTTGATATCCGACGGGGTGCGCGATCTTTCGGAGCATACCAACGATTTCAGTAAGCAGATACGCGACGTTGTAGACAAAGTTAGCGACTCGCTGGCTGTCGCAGAGCGCACTATCGGCAACCTTGCGGCAGACGACAGGGCTGCAGCGATGGAATCCAATCAGCATGTTCGAACCATTATGGCAGAGCTCGCGGAGTTTAATGAGGCTGTCGCCAATAATGCCATCGAGCTGAATCTCATCAGTACCAATGTCGAACAGAACGTGCTGGTGGTGATATCCACACTGCAATTCCAGGACATGAGCTCCCAGTTGATCGAGCATGCCAGATTGCGCATGACTGCCTTGCAGGAAGTCGCCAACGAGATGGGCAAGGGGGTGGGTAGCCCGAATCATCGTGAATATCTGGCGCAAATTGCCGCCTACAACCGCTTGCTGGACAAACACGTCGTGTCACTGGACAAACAAAAAGCCAACCCGGTTGCGCAGAAGGATTTTGGCACAGGCGACATTGAGTTGTTCTAATCTGCGAAAACAGAAAGTGGTCAATTGCATTTTTTGGGTAATTAATGCAATCTGACGCGGCAATCTACAATTACCTTTAACCATTTAAAACTGAGCGGGAAAAAATGGCCAAAACTATTTTAGCTGTTGATGACTCTACCTCCATCCGACAAATGGTGGCTTTTACCCTTAAATCCGCCGGCTATACCGTTATTGAGGCGGCCGACGGCGTAGAAGGGTTAGCCAAGGCTAATGCCAATGCTAATGCCATTAATCTGGTGCTGACCGACCAGAACATGCCCAACATGGACGGTTTGACTTTGATTAAAACTCTGCGCGGCCTGCCGCAGTTCGTGGCTACGCCGATTCTGATGTTGACCACCGAATCCAGCGATGCCATGAAAACGCAAGGCAGGGCTGCGGGTGCGACTGGTTGGCTGGTCAAGCCGTTCGATCCACATAAATTGCTGGAAGTCGTCAAAAAAGTGATCGGTTAGCGCCGGCTATGCAGCCTGCAAATTGACGCATACACCAGCCAGAATTTCCCAAACCGTAACCTCAGGGAAAAGCCAATGTCCATCGACATGAGCCAGTTTTATCAGGTGTTCTTTGATGAAGCCGCAGAACATCTCGCGAGCATGGAAGCCCTGCTGCTTGCGTTCGATCTTGATGCCCCTGACGCAGACCAATTAAACGCCATCTTTCGCGCGGCCCATTCCATCAAAGGAGGCAGCGGCACATTCGGTTTTACCGACATGGCCGAAGTGACACACATTTTGGAGACCCTGCTGGATCGCGTTCGTAAAAATGAAATCACCCTCACGCACGATATGGTGGATGCCTTCCTGCAAGCGGGCGATGTGCTGCGCGGCTTATTGGAAGCACATCAAAATGGAAGCATCGCCGATGAATCGGCATCAACAGCAATCTGCGCCAAATTGGAACGTCTGACTGCGGAGGGGCCGCCGCAAGCCCCCGTAAAGGGGACGCCGCCAGACGCTCGCCCTTCGGGCGGTCTTGGCGCAGGCGGCGGGATGCCCACCGGCGTACTCCTTGCGGGTGCCAATAATCCAACCGGGGCCAACAATCCAATCGGGGACCGGGGACAGAAGACAGAAGGCCGAGGACAGAGCACATCAAGCGCGGCGGTAGAATCGTCGCCAGCTTTCGAGCAGCATACTTACCAAATTCAGTTCGCCAATACACTCAGCGCATTTCCCAGCGAAACCCACCTCAAAAATCTGTTGGAAGAACTGAGCAATATCGGCAAGATTAAAAATCAGCAAATAACCGCCGACACTGTGGCGCTGTCGCTTACAGCACCCACCTCTGAAGCGAAATTGCGCGAAATTTTTTCATTCTTTCTGGAGCCGCAACAACTGACCATTGCGGAGTTGGGCAGCAACTCCGATAGTGAGGTTGAGCAAGACTATGGTTTCTTTGACGAACCGAGACCCGTCAAGGTTGAGGATGAGGGTTATGGTTTCTTTGAGGAGCCTGAGGCAATCAAAGCGGGGGTCGAGAATGCGCAGGGCTATGGTTTCTTCGTCGAGGTTGAAAATCAGGCTCCCCCGCTGGCGCCTGTATTGAACGCCCGGAAAGATGAGATCCCGGGACGCCGCGCTACCGACAGAGTTGCCGCAGCAAGCGGAGGCGAAAGCTCCATCCGCGTCAGCGTGGGAAAAGTCGACAATCTGGTCAATCTGGTCGGCGAGCTGGTGATCACCCAGGCCATGCTGGCGGAAACTGTATCCAATGTGGATGCGGTATTGCACGAGCGTCTGGTCAATGGGCTGGCGCAGCTCGAACGCAACACCCGCGACCTGCAAGAGTCCGTCATGTCGGTGCGCATGATGCCGATCAGTCTCGTGTTCAGTCGCTTCCAGCGTGTGGTGCGCGACGGTGCTGTCAAACTCAACAAGAAAGTGCAGCTCAAAATCATTGGCGAGGGTACCGAGCTGGACAAAGGATTGATTGAAAAAATAAGCGACCCGCTCACCCACTTGGTGCGCAACAGTCTGGATCATGGCATCGAATTGCCAGCTGAACGTATCGCCAAAGGCAAAGACCCGCAAGGCACTATTACCTTGCGTGCCGCGCACCAGGGCGGCAGCATTATCATCGAAGTATCGGACGATGGTGCAGGACTGAATCGTGAACGGATATTCGCCAAAGCCAGAGAAAAAGGTATGCCAGTCAGCGACAGCATGAGCGATGCCGATGTCTGGCAAATGATTTTCACGCCCGGGTTTTCTACCGCCGCCGTCGTCACAGATGTTTCCGGACGCGGCGTTGGCATGGACGTGGTCAAGAAAAACATCGATAGCATCAGCGGCCGTATCGAAATCACCTCCCGGCATGGACAGGGCAGCACCATGACCATCCGTTTGCCGCTGACACTGGCCATTCTGGATGGATTGTCCATTGCCGTAGGCGACCAGATCTACATCGTGCCGCTTGGTTTCATCAGCGAATCCTTGCAGCCCAATCCCGCCGACATCAAGGAAATCAGCGGGCAAGGGGAGGTGGTGCATGTGCGCGGCGAATATCTGCCATTAATCGCGCTGCATAAGCTGTTCAACATCCAGCCTAGAATTACCAATCCAGCGGAAGGCATATTGGTGCTGTTGGAAGCGGATGGTAAAAAAATCGCGCTGTTCGTGGATGAACTGGTCGGGCAGCATCAAGTGGTGATCAAAAGCCTGGAAACCAACTATCGTAAAGTACCGGGTGTGTCTGGGGCCACGATTATGGGTGATGGGCGGGTTGCCATGATTATTGATGTGGGCGCGCTGGTTAAGTTGGCGCAGCGGTAAGTAGCCAACGCGGACAGGGACGGCGAGTGGAAAGAGTTTT
>PLBS01000095.1 GCA_003134595.1 Gallionella sp.
CGTGCGGAATCGTCAGCAAGGCGTGGAAGTGAGGTTAGCAGGCAAGCCGCGTAGCGGCTGCTCGCAAAAAATTTCGCCGCGCCGCATATGGGTTATATGCAAGCAAGAAATTTTTTCCGCAACTCAGCATAACCAGCCACTTGGTTGCCAGTTTTGGCGACCTTAGTGGAATGGCTAGTAGTTCCATCAGTTGGGATGAAATCTGGATTTTTAGAGGTTACCCAATGCGCCGCCTCGTGATATGGTTGCTGGCAGGGATTGCCAGTGCCGCGCTCACAATAATGATGTTTTTTCCGGCGACCTGGATGATGGCTATGGTAGAGAAGCAAACCGCGGGCCGCTTGACGCTCGGGGACGCGCATGGCACATTGTGGCGCGGTTCGGCCTTCATCGGCGGTGCAGCCAGTGGTAGCGATCCGGTAACGCCGCTGTTGCCAGGACGCTTCTCGTGGCGTTTGTCCCCTATGGTATTGTTGGGCAGTGTCGACGCCGAACTGGAAAACGCTGCGGCACTGTCGCAGCCGATCAAGGTGACGGGCAACTGGCATCAATGGCAGGTGAGTCCGGGGGCGATTTTATTACCGGCGGAACGACTGGCCGCTCTGGGCGCACCGCTGAATACAGTGCAGCCGTCCGGTCAAATGCGCTTATCATGGGAACCGCTGCAATTGACGCGTCAGAATGGAACAATCGGGATGGTCGGATCGATGAATCTGGAAATAAATGATCTCGCGTCGCGGCTGTCGCCGATCAAACCGCTGGGCAGCTATGATCTGGCACTCGACTGGTACGGAACACAGGCATCTGCGACGCTTAAGACGGTCAAAGGGCCGATGTTGTTGAGCGGTTCAGGGATGTTAAGCAACGGACATTTGCAGTTTTCCGGCACGGCGCAAGCCGAGGCAGGACAAGAACAGAGGCTGGCGAATTTTCTGAATTTGCTGGGACAACGCCGCAGAGAAGGCGACACAGATGTTATCGCGCTAGAGTTCAAATGATAAAAAATAAATTGCCAAAGACCAAAGAACCAAAGAATCGCATGCCAGAAACAGTACAAAAACCGGCAGGGTGGAGGCGCTGGAATGCAATGATAACGGGCATGGTAAATATGCTGCCCCTGATGATGAAACCCGTCATACCCGTTTCCCTGATGAAACTCCTAGCCATTCCACTAAGCAATCTAAAAACGATTGCCAAGTGGCTGGTTATCTCCCCTGCCCTCTCCCGCATAACCAGCGACTTGGCTGTCGTCTTTTGGCAGCCTAGTCGAATGGCTAGTAGTTACATCAAACGGGGAGAGCGAAGCGAGGGGGGCGGAGCCGGGACAGGGTCTGATAGAACTACTAGCCACTCGACTAAGCCCAGCAAAAACGCTGGGCAAGTCGCTGGTTATCGCTGCGCGAGTTTCACGATATTGTTGCTGTGCTCAGTGATGGGCATGCAACCGGCGCAGGCGCAGGATGCGGACACAAATGAAACCCCCGGCACGAATGAAATCGAAGCCACGACCACGAACGAAGTCACGAGTGCAAATAAGGACTCGGGTTCGAACAAGGGCACACTCAATTTCGTCGATGCCGATATCGAATCGGTGATCGCGGCGGTCGGCGATTACACCAATACGACGTTCATCATCGATCCCCGTGTTAAAGGCACGATCAACCTGGTATCCGAGAAGCCGCTCACCAAGGCTCAGGCATTTCAGCTGTTGACCTCGGTGTTGCGCTTGCATGGTTACACGGTGGTGACCGGCAACGGTTATACCAAAGTGGTGCCGGAAGCGGACGCCAAGTTGCAGGCGGGCCCGATACAGGCCGGTGGAGTACGCGGCGACCAGATCGCGACGCAGATCTTTCGATTGAATTACGAATCCGCGGCCAATCTGGTGGCGGTATTGCGTCCGCTGATCTCACCCAACAACACCATCAACGCCAACCCGGGCAACAACACGCTGATCATTACCGATTACGCCGACAACCTGCTACGGCTGGGCAAAATAATCACGGCACTGGACGGTCCCGCGAGCAACGATATGAATGTGGTGCCTATCCGTTATGCGATTGCCAGCGATATTGCGGTGATGGCCAATCGGCTGCTGGAGCCGGGCGGGACAGCCGGAGGCGATGCCGGGCGCATCACTGTGCTGGCCTATCCGCGCACCAATTCGGTGGTGGTGCGCGCGCCGTCCGAAGCACGCGCCAATCTGGCGAAAGCGCTGATTGAAAAACTCGACCAGCCGACCGCGCGGCCGGGCAACGTGCATGTGGTCTATCTGAAGAATGCCGAAGCGACCAAACTTGCACAAACCCTGCGTGCCGTGGTGTCATTTGATACTTCCGCGCAAGCTTCGGTCTCGCCCTCTTCGCCCGCACAAGCGCAGGCATCCCTGCCGAGCGGCGGCGCAGCCGGATTCATTCAGGCCGACCCAGCGACCAACACGCTGATCATCACCGCCAGCGAGTCGGTCTACCGCGACTTGCGCACGGTCATCGACCAGCTCGATGCGCGCCGCGCCCAGGTCTATATCGAGACGCTGATCGTCGAAGTGTCGGCAAGCAAAGCGGCTGAATTGGGCGTGCAATGGGCCGCCTTGTCGGGAAATAGCACCAGCAACGTTCGGGTCGCTGCGGGTACATCGTTCTCCACTGGCGGCAATAATCTGACCAACCAAGTTACAGCACACTTGGCTCCCGGCGGTGTGCCACTACCTATCGGAAACGGCTTCACTCTCGGCATTCTTAACCAGACCGGCTTGGGCGCATTGGTTCATGCGCTTGAATCCGACACCAGCGCAAATATCCTGTCGATGCCCAATCTGATCACGCTGGACAATGAAGAAGCAAAAATAATTGTCGGCCAGAATGTGCCTTTCATTACCGGCCAGTACACGACGGCCGCCTCGTCTGGCGGTAGTGCGGGTGTAAATCCGTTCCAGACCGTCGAGCGCAAGGATATCGGCTTGACGTTGCGCGTGAAGCCGCAGATTTCACAGGGCGGCACGGTCAGGATGGCGATCTATCAGGAAACATCGGCCATCGATAATTCAGTAGCAATCAACACGGCTGGACTCATCACCACAAAACGTTCACTCGATACCAACGTGCTGGTGGACGACGGGCAGATCATCGTGTTGGGCGGCTTGATCGATGACAACTTGCAAGACAGTACCGAAAAGGTGCCTGGCCTGGGTGATATTCCGCTCATAGGCGGTTTGTTCAGGTACAAGACGCGCAGTCACATCAAAACCAACTTGATGGTTTTCCTGCGGCCGACCATCATCCGCAACAATGAACAGAGCGTAAGTCTGGCAGGAGATCGCTACGACTACATCCGCAATGCGGAAATCGCCGGGCAGCCGGAGCGGACTATCGTGTTGCCGAACATGGACGCGCCGCAGTTGCCTCCGCTACAGGACGGCCGGATGGTCGGCGGTCCTTTGGTCAAACAGGCTGAACCTGGCGCTCCAGCAAACACGCCACCGGCGCTTCCACAAAACCCTGCTCCGCAAGAACCGGCAGCGGCAGCACCACAACAGTAATTCGCAGCAATGAGTAATGCCGTGATGGATGCCCGCCTTCTCCCCTACGCCTTCGCCCGCGACTTCGCACTGCTGGCACACCGCAACGTCATTGCGGATGGCCCTGTCGATGTCTGGATATCGGATGCGACCACGCCTAGCGCAATCGCGGAAGTAAGCCGCTGTTTCGGACGCGTCAGGCTGAAATCGATGCCGCGCGACGCGCTCGAAGCGGCGATCGCCAAAGCCTATGCCGGCTCCGGCGGCGACGCGGCACAGGTCATCGATGAATACGAATCCGATCTCGACCTGGCAAAATTAATGCTGGACATGCCGGCGATCGAAGACTTGCTGGAATCTGCCGATGACGCGCCGGTGATCCGCATGATCAATGCACTGCTGACGCAGGCATTGCGCGAAGGCGCATCGGATATTCATATCGAGCCGTTCGAGCAGATTTCGGTGGTGCGCTTTCGCATCGACGGCAGCTTGCGCGATGTGGTGCGGCCGAAGAAGGCGATCCATGCCTCGCTGATTTCGCGCATCAAGATCATGGCGCAGCTCGACATCGCCGAAAAACGCTTGCCGCAGGATGGCCGCATCACGCTGCGTGTCGGCGGCAAGCCGGTCGATGTGCGGGTTTCCACCCTGCCCACCGGACACGGCGAACGCGCGGTGTTGCGCCTGCTCGACAAGGAAGCCGGCCAGCTCGACTTGCAGAATCTGGGCATGAGCGAGAAAGTGCTGGCGCAATTCGACAAACTGATCGCGCAGCCGCACGGTATCGTGCTGGTCACCGGCCCGACCGGTTCCGGCAAGACCACCACGCTTTATGCCGCGCTATCGCGGCTGAATGCGACCACCACCAATATCCTGACGGTAGAAGACCCGATCGAATACGAGTTGAACGGCATCGGCCAGACCCAGGTAAACCCGCGCATCGACATGACGTTTGCCAAGGCGTTGCGCGCGATCTTGCGGCAGGATCCGGACATCATCATGATCGGCGAGATCCGTGATCTGGAAACCGCACAGATCGCGGTGCAGGCATCGCTGACCGGCCACCTGGTGCTGGCAACCTTGCACACCAATGATTCGGCAGCGGCAGTCACGCGCTTGCTCGACATGGGCATCGAACCGTTCCTGTTGTCGTCGTCACTGCTCGGCGTGGTCGCGCAGCGTCTGGTGCGCAAATTATGTGATCACTGCAAACGGCATGATGGACAATTCTGGCAAGCAGTCGGTTGCGACAAATGCGGCCACACCGGCTATCAGGGCCGGGTCGGCGTGTATGAATTATTGCTGACCACCGAACAAATCCGCGCGCAAATCCATAACCGCGCATCGGAAGCCGACATCCGCGCCACCGCACAGCATGACGGGATGCGCACCATGCGCGAGGATGGCGAGCGCTGGTTGACAGATGGCACGACGACGCAGGCAGAGTTGTTGCGCGTCACCAAGGAATAACAGGATGTTGAAAAACTACTGCGCTTGCCAATACTGCGTTAAAAATGGGCTCAAAATCCGGGGCCGCTTAGCGGCAAACATTTACGTACACTCCGGTTTTTGCGAGTTGGTCGGCAAGCCGCCCATCCCTGCCAAACCCACTTCGCCCATTTTTTCCTTGTATTGGCTGCGCTCGCTACGTTTTTCAACACCCTGTTAAGGACACATCGTGCCCGCATTCAGTTATGAAGCCGTCGATGCGACTGGCGCTACCAAAAAAGGTGTGGTCAATGCCGACAGCGCCCGTGCCGCGCGCTCCGATCTGCGCGCCCAAGGCCTGGTGCCGATCAGCGTCGATGCGATTGCGACCCAGCTCGACGAGGCGGGACTAACCAAACGCAGTGCATTCGGCGATCGTCTGTCTACAATCGAGCTAGCCCTATTCACGCGCCAGCTGGCCAGTCTGCTCGAAGCGAGCCTGCCGCTGGAACAGGCGTTTTCCGCGTTGCTGGAACAAGCCGAACGCACCTATGTGCGTGACCTGATCGCCTCGATCCGCTCCGAAGTGATGGGTGGTGCATCGCTGTCCGATGCGCTGGCGCGGCATCCGCGCGACTTTGCCGACATCTATCGCGCGCTGGTCGCGTCCGGTGAGCAGATCGGCCAATTGGCGCGCGTGCTGTCACGGCTTTCAGACTATATTGAACGGCGCAATGCGCTGGTGCAAAAGGTCAAGCTCGCATTTACTTATCCGGCGATCGTCACCGTGGTGGCATTTTTGATCGTGATCTTTTTGCTGACCTACGTGGTGCCGCAAATCGTGTCGGTGTTTGCCAACACCAAACAAAAGCTGCCGTTCCTAACCACGGTGATGTTGGGCGTTTCGGATTTCGTGCGTAATTACGGATGGATCGTTTTTCTGGTTGTCATCGCGCTGGCATTCGCCTGGCGCCGCGCTTTGAAAGATCCCGCGATCAAGATGCGCTGGCATACCTGGTTGTTGACCGCGCCGCTGTATGGAAGATTCGAGCGCAGCCTCAACACCGCGCGCTTCGCCAGCACACTGGCGATCACCACCGGTTCCGGCGTGCCGATATTGCGCGCGTTGCAAACCAGCCGCGACACCCTGACCAATGTCGCGATGCGCGCACAAGTCGAGGAAGCCACCAACAGCGTGCGCGAAGGTGTCAGCCTGGCGCGCGCGCTGTCGGTGCACAAACATTTCCCGGCGATGCTGATCCACATGATTCGCGCCGGTGAAGTCACCGGAGAATTGCCGGCGATGCTGGAGCGCGCCGCCAACGCGCAGGAACAGGACCTGGAAAGACGCGCGATGACCATGGCCGGATTGCTGGAACCGGCACTGATACTGGCGATGGGCGTGGTGGTGCTGCTGATCGTGCTGGCAGTACTGATGCCGATCATCGAGATCAACCAATTGGTTCGCTAACATGATGTTGAAAAACTACTGCGCTTGCCAATACTGCGTTAAAAATGGACTCAAAATCCTCATGTACTTTTGTGTACATTCCGGTTTTTGCGAGTTGGTCGGCAAGCCTCCCATCCCTGCTTACCCCACTTCGCCCATTTTTGCCTTGTCTTGGCTGCGCTCGCTACGTTTTTCAACATCATGTTCAATGGTATATTCTGTCGCTGATGCGAGAGGAACGCAATGAAACGCCTGCCCCTGATTGCAAGTTTTGTACTGTTCATCGCCTTGTGCGTATCGGCTGCATATTGGGCGATGCAATTGTTCAAGCCGCCACTGCGTGCGGTCGCAGCGCCACCCCAGACGAATCAGCCTGCCCCAAGACTGGATGCGGCGGCGGGCTTGCTAGGCGGTCATTTGAATGCCGTAGTCGCCAGCAATTTTCAATTAAAAGGCGTCGTAGTCGCGAGCAATCCGGCTGAGAGTGTTGCGATACTGGCGGCTAACGGCAAGCCGGCGCAAGCGATCAGAATCAATGCGGAAGTGGTGCCCGGTGTCACGGTCAAAGAAGTAAATCGACGCTATGTGTTGCTGTCGGAAGGCGGCGTGATCAAACGAGTGGAACTACCTGAAAATGCGAAACGCAGGTGAACCTGTCAATCCATGCGCCGATTGCGATTGGGGAATATATTTTGGCGGCAGCACTAAAGATATTGGCTAATCGTGTCAGCTGCACAAATATGCGCTAATCGTTTATGCGCTAATCGTTGAAAATACAAAAACTCGAACATCCCACGGTGTCTTTATCTCGTTATGCGAATGATTAGTGACTTTCTGGACCGATACTTTTTGCCGGCTTTTCGCTGGCTCGCCCTCGGCATATGCATCGCCGTCGCGCTGAACTTTGTTGCATACTGGTGGTATTGGGAGGTTCGCCTGCCGGCCTGGGGGGCGATGCCCTCCAGGTCAGAAACTCTGAATGCTCGCCTGACGCTGTTCTGGGCCGGTGCCGCACTGGCTTTTGGGGCAGCATTCTTTGAGTTGCTCAAGGTGCCGACCAAAGTGCACCACCGCTCGGTTGCGCTATTTTCTCTGGCGGTCGCTTTCGGTGTTACGCCTTACTTGATCAGACGTTTTCTGCTGTCGTAATGGAAAAGGGTTATTAAAAGCCTGCAACTGCCGAATCAGGTATTCTGCACCACGATTTTCGGGAAGGCCGCACTGTGATCCTGTGCCATTTCCGCGACCTTGACCGCGATGCGGCGTGCGATCTGTTTGTACGTCCTGGCGATGTTGCCGTCCGGGTCGGCCACTACCGTAGGATTACCTGAATCCGCTTGCTCGCGGATGCGAATGTCCAGCGGCAGGCCGCCCAGAAATTCCACGTTGTAATCGGCGCACATCTTCTCCCCGCCACCCGCACCGAAGATGTGTTCCTCGTGGCCGCATTTGGAACAGATGTGTGTGCTCATGTTTTCCACGATGCCGACGATCTTGATGCCGACCTTCTCAAACATCTTGAGTCCCTTGCGCGCGTCCATCAGCGCGATGTCCTGTGGCGTGGTGACGATCACCGCGCCGGTAACCGGCACTTTTTGCGCCAGGGTAAGCTGGATGTCGCCGGTGCCCGGCGGCAAATCCACCACCAGATAATCCAGATTGTCCCAGCGCGTCTGGTGCAATAATTGATCGAGTGCCTGTGTCACCATCGGGCCGCGCCAGACCATCGGCGTATCATCGCCAGCTATCATGAAACCGATGGACATGGCTTGCAGGCCGTGATTGCTCATCGGTTCCATGGATTTCCCGTCCTTCGATACCGGTTGTCCGGAAATTCCCAGCATGGTCGGTTGCGAAGGGCCGTAGATATCGGCATCCAGCACGCCGACGCGCGCACCTTCGGCAGCCAGGGCCAGGGCCAGATTTACCGCGGTAGTCGATTTACCCACACCGCCCTTGCCGCTCGCTATCGCGATAATATTCTTCACGCCTTCTACCAGCT
Source organism: Gallionella sp. (assembly GCA_003134595.1). Taxonomy (GTDB): domain Bacteria; phylum Pseudomonadota; class Gammaproteobacteria; order Burkholderiales; family Gallionellaceae; genus Gallionella. Next base: position 8,398 of record PLBS01000095.1, read on the forward strand.
TCACGCCGCGCTGTACCGCGTGCGGCACAACTTTGCTGGACACATTGACGCTGACCTTGCCTGCACCCGGCAACGCCGCCTTGAGATGCGCTTCGACCATCGCGCGTATCTCGTCCCACACGCTCTTGGCCGGATAGCCAAGCTGAATATCCAGCGATACATCGTTGCCGCTGATCTTGATGTTCTTCACGGACTTTCCGCTGACAAAATCTTTTTTGGTGTTCGGGTCGATCAAATTCTTCAACGCGCTTTGCACATCTGTTTCGTTAAAACTCATTACTCACTCCAGGACCAGATAAAAGACTAGGTTCGGATTTTAAACTATGTTGACTATTTTCATCGGGTATATTTTGCTCAATGGCGCGATCGCGGCTCGCTCTTTCATCGGCCAGCCGATCCAGATATTCTCAATTGTCCTTGGCGCCCTGATTCACCCATTTTTTCAATATCTCGATTTTATCCTTGGCCAAACCTCCGTTCATGCCAAACGGCATCTTGATGGAGGCATGGGCGCGTCCTTCGACCAGTTGAATCAAGATGCTGGTAAAGCTGTCACCTGGCTTGATGACAGTCCCGAACTTGGTACCCTTCATCAGGCTCTGGTAGGTGCGCATATCCAACCCGCTTTTCTCGTAGCCCTTCCCTCGGGGCTCGTGACAATTCAAACAATAGTCGTGGATGATTGGGAGGACATCATTCTTGTAGCTGACTTCTCCCTGCCCCTGTGCAGGAGATCCCAGCGCCGGAAAAGAAAGCACCGCAAGGACAGCACTGCCCAGCAACAATCTGATTTTCATATTTCACTCCCTAAAAAGCCCTTCCCCATAAAAACAATATTATTTTAATTCAAGAGGGCGGCTGATCACATGCAGCGGAACGGCGCTGCCCCGTTTGAAAACCATTCTTATTTCAGCCTCGACCAAATTTGATTCTTCACGATGTAAAGCAACAAAGTCAGGATGACCAAATATCCAATTACATAATAGCCCAATCTATGCCGCTCCTCCTCATGCGGGTCGGCCGCCCATGCCAAAAATGACACAATATCATGCGCCTTCCCCTGTAATTCATCACGTTGGGCAGGCTCAGTCGCGCCGCTAATTCCAAGTGCGTCAGGCATCCTGGTTTCGGGGAAAACATGATTGCTGGTCATTCCTTCTTGAGTGATGTAATAGCCAATGAGGTAGGAATACACATAGTTCGTCCCGCCCTCCCGCGCCTTGGTCAGCAAACTCAGGTCAGGCGGGACTTTTCCATACATTTGCAGGGCTGTGTCATCGGGCAACTGGCTGATCATCGCTGCATCAAGCGGTTGGTCGCCACGCCAGGCTTCAATTTTTTTCTTGTCGATGCCGAATGTGGCCAGATCGCGATACTTGATGTATTTCAGACTGTGGCAGCTATGGCAGTAATTCATCAAGGTGTCTACACCGCGTTCAATAGCGGGCACACTGGTATCTATCTGGATATTTTCCAGCTTTGCATCTGTAGCCCAGGCCGGTGAGGTGGAACAGTACAGCATCACTACGACGATGAGCTTTTTCATGTGATATCTCCACGGCGGCGGCGCTGTGGCAATTTGCTTTTTTCCTTGGCTTCGCCCGCGATCAAAGCTTCCACATCGGGCGGCAATCCCCGCTTGATGAGCCATCGCTCTTCCGCTTTGGAAATGAACGGAATCACAAAGAACGAGCCGAAATAGCAAAGTGTTGCCACTTGTCCAACCAAAATGCTCTGGCTGGTCGGGGGAATGTAACCGATATAACCCAGCACTAGCATATCCAGCAAGAACAGGTAGAACTGCACTCGGAACACCGGGCGGTATTGAGCTCCGCCCGGAATGCAGGAGCGGTCCAAAAAGGGCATGAAAGCAAACATCATCACGGACAGGCCCATCGCCACCACACCGCCGACCATGTTCGGCACCGAGCGTAAAATCGCATAGAAGGGCAAGAAATACCATTCCGGAACAATGTGGTTCGGGGTTTGCATGGGATTGGCCGGAATGTTGTTGGCGGGCTCAATCAGACTATTCGGCAAAAAGAACACGAAGACGCAATACACGATCAGGAAAATTCCCAAGCCATAAAAATCCTTGATGGTGAAATACGGATGGAAGGGAATGTTGTCCTTGGCTGCCAGATCGATGCCGCTCGGATTGCTGCTCTTGACGGTATGCAGTGCAACCAGATGCACCACCACCGCACCGATGATCAGGAACGGGAACAAATAGTGCAGCGCGAAGAAGCGCGTCAGCGTTGCATCGCCGACGGTGTAGTCGCCGCGCAGCCAGATGACCACTTGTTCGCCGATGAATGGCGTGGCACGGAACAGATTGGTAATCACGGTCGCACCCCAGAAGGACATTTGCCCCCACGGCAACAAATAGCCCATGAAAGCGGTTGCCATCAACAACAACAGCAATCCCTGTCCGCTCCACCACATCAACTCACGGGGTGCGCGATATGATCCGTAATAGAGCGTGCGCGCCATATGGATATAGATCACCAGAAAAAACGCCGACGCACCGGTGGAGTGCATGAAACGCAACAGCCAGCCGTAATTTACATCGCGCATGATGTGCTGGATGGAGTCAAACGACAACGCAACATCCGCCTTGTAGTGCATGGCCAAAAAGATGCCGGTGGCCACTTGCAGTATCAGCACGAAACCCGCCAGAAAACCAAAATTCCACCAGTAGCTGAGATTGCGCGGTGTCGGGTAGCCGGTCAATTCTTTTTCAACAAAACTGGTGAGCGGAAAACGTTGGTCTATCCATTTAATGATTCTGTTTTTCATGGTCGTCTCCTATGCTTCGCCGATGACGATTTTGTCCGCAGCAATAAACCGGTAGGGCGGCACTTCCAGATTTTTCGGCGCCGGGCCACGGATGACTCGACCACTATCGTCATACTGGCTGCCATGACAATGACATGTCCAACCCGGACCCTCCTTGTTCGGCACACAGCCCATATGCGTGCAGACACCCACCACGACCAGCCATTCCGGTTGTTTGGCCCGCTTTTGATCAGGCTCCGGATCGAGTCCGCCGTCGGAAGCTTCCATCTCCTTGATCTGTTCCTGAGTGCGCCGCAGAATAAACACCGGTTTACCTTGCCAAGCCACGGTACGCATATCGCCCGGGTTCATCCCGGATAGGTCAAATTCTGTTTTCGCCTTGGCCAGTACGTCCGAACTCGGATTCATACTGGCCACAAAAGGCAGACACGCCGCCACCGCGCCCGCACCGCCCACGACAGAGGTCACCTTGATCAAAAAATTGCGGCGATCAGAATCACCTAAAGTATCGCTTTCAGCCATTTCAATCTCCCAATCATGAAGTGTTATCTGAGTATGATTTTAATTTAACATGCTTTCAGATTTATTCGGGTTAAACCAAGCCAGTTTCTCCCTGAGCGTGACGACCCCGCCAACGATGATCAAAGTCGGGGCATGCAAATTTTCACGCTGCGCAATTGCCGGCAACGTCGCCAG